>JBEVKG010000170.1:0-7621 GCA_040509765.1 Xanthomonas sp. | reverse complement strand
CCACCGCGATGCCGCTCTCGAACACGATCACGTCGGCCTCGCGCATCCAGCGCAGCAGCGTGGCCGGCGCGCGCGCCGCGTACAGCTTGAACATCAGGTCTTCCAGCGGCCGCAGCCAGCGCCGCCGGGTATTGAACGGATGCAGCGGCGCCCGCCACAGATAGCAGTCCACGCCGTTGTGGCGCACCACCTGGTTGGCGCTGGCATCCAGCGGCAGGCGCAGGTCGCCCTTGAGCCGCGACAGCAGGCTGTAGCGCAGCGAGAAGAAGCGCGTGGTGCCGCGCTTGGCCAGCTCGTCGGCGATGAAGTGGATGTTGGCGCGGCGCGGCGTGCGGTAGTCGTGCGCCGACAGCACCAGGTAGCACGGCGGGCGGCCGCTGGCCGCCGCGCTCGGCGCCGACGTGGGCAGCGCCGCTGCGGAAGAATCGCTCATGCGCTCGCTCCTAGGCGGAAGGAAGGGAAAGAAAGACGCGGCAGGCCGGCACTCATCGCGCGCTCCGTGCCTGGCGCAGCAGCGTGCGCATCTGCAGGATCGCCAGCACGTCGCGGCGGAACGCCGGCCACAGCGCGAACACCAGCAGGCACGCCAGCGCCATCGCCACCGCACCGACGATGAGTTGCAGCCACAACGACGTGCCGCCCCACTGCTGCGCGGCGACGTACGCGACGGCGCCGCAGACGCCGTAGCCGAGCACCGCACGCAAGGCGTTGTTGAACAGCTCCCAGGCCGGGATCTGCGGCGCGATGCGCGCGATCCAGATCACCGACAGCGGCCACATCACCAGCAAGCCCAGCGTGTAGCCCACGGTCACGCCCATCACGCCCCAGAGCGAACCGGCGAAGATGCAGGCGATCAGCATCACCCGTCCCACCACCGAGTACACCAGCTGCTGGCGCATCAGGCCCAGCGCCAGGAACACCCAATAGGTGGCGTAGGAGGCGGTCTGGAAGATGCCGCCGAGGGTCAGCACCTGGAACAGCGGCACCGCCGGTCGCCACTGTTCGCCCAGCACCAGCACGATCAGCGGCATCGCCAGCGCGCAGGCGAAGGAGAACAGCGCCACGATCAGGTGCACCATCACTGTCTGCCCGCGCAGCAGGAAAGTGCCGAAGCGCGGCGGGTCGTCCTGCAGTTGCGACAGCACCGGCAGCGCCACCGAGGTCGCCGGCGCGTTGATCTGGTTCAGCGGCATCATCAGCAACTGGAACGCGCGGTTGTACAGGCCCAGCGCCTCGGCGCCGATGCGGTGACCGATGATCACCTGGCCGACGTTGCGGCTGGCGTAGCCGAGCAACTGCGCCGCCATCAGGTTCCAGCCGAAGCTCAGGAAGGTGCGCATCGGCGCGTCCCGCCGGTAGCCGCGCGGCAGCCAGCGCGCGCAGGCGCCGGCGATCAGCAGGTTGACCAGCGCCTGCACCACCTGCTGCCAGACCAGCGCCCAGTAACCGTAGCCGGCCAGGGCCACGCCGACGCCGGCCAGCAGACCCAGCACCTGCGCGCCGACATCGCTCAGCGAGACCTGGCCGAAGCGCAGCGCCCGACTCAGGTGGGCACGGTACTGCGTGGTCATGCCGTTGAGCAGGAAGGTCACCGCCAACGCCTGGGAGATGCCGAGCAAGGCCGGCTCGCGGTAGAAGTGCGCGATCCACGCCGAGGACAGGAACACCACGATCGCCAGCAGCAGGCCGATGCCGCTGTTGATCCAGAACAGGTTGTCGCGCTGCTCGCGGCTGACGTGCTTGGCCTGGATCGCCGCCGAGGACAGACCGAAATCGCGCAGGATCTCGGCCATGCCGACGATCGCCGTCACCATCGCCATCAGGCCATAGTCGTAGGGCGTCAGCAGCCGCGCCAGCAGAATGATGCCGCCGAACTGCACCACCATCTTGGCCAGTTGCCCGGCCATGGTCACCGCCGCGCCACCGGCCGCGCGCGCGCCCAGCCCGGGTTGCGGCGCCGCCGGCCGTGGGGTCTCGGCGCTGCTCATGCGCCCTCCCCGCGGCGCGCGGTCAGTGCCTGCAGATAGCTGCGGTATTGCTGCTGGCCGATGCCGCTCCAGTCGCGCCGCGACAGGTCCGGCACGGCGTCCGCCGGCAACCGCTGCGCCTGCGCCAGGGCCTGCGCCAGTTGCGCCGCATCCAGCTCGCCCTGGTACAACTGCACCCACTGCGCACCGACCTCCTCGGCGATGGCGGCATTGGCCTCGCTCCACGGCGCCAGCACCGGGCGCGCCAGCGACAGCGCCAGCAGCAGGGTGCCGGAGTTGTGCATCTGCCGGTACGGCAGCACCACCAGTTCGGCCTCGCCGATCTCCTGTGCCAGCACCGCGTCCTCCACGTACTGCAGGCGTGCGCTGATCCGCCGATCCTCGGCGCAGGCGCGCTCGACCACGCCGCGGATCTGCGCATCGATCGGGTTGCCGGCGATGCGCAGGCTGAGCTGCGGATCGGGCAGCGCGCGCAACGTGGCGATCAGCGTCTCCACGCCCTTGTATGGGCGCAACAGCCCGAAATGCAGCAGGCGCCCGGGAACGCGCGGCGGTTGCGGCAGCGGCGCGTACCAGTCGCGGTAGTGGCCGTGCAGGATGGTGTCGGTGGCCGGCGCGCGCGCCGGCGTGGTCGCATTGATGCGGATCCAGCGCGCGGTCTGGCGGTCGATCCAGCGCAGCAGCAGGCGTTCGCGCCAGCCCTTGTCCTCGTGCGGCGCGACGTTGTGCAGCGTACGTACCAGCGGCACGCCGGCCAGGCGCAGGCGCAGCAGCAACAGGGCCACGCAGACCTGCTTGGCCAGCGTGCCGAGCGCCGTGCGATGCCGCAACAGGTACTCCGGCCAATGCAGGTGCAGCACGTCGTAGCGCGACAGCAGCGCCGCACGCATCGAGAAGAAGCGCAGCTGCACCTGCGGCGGCAGCGCCGCATAGAGCTGGGTCAGGTAGGGGTTGGTGGTGGCGGTCGGGCGCTCGGTGGACAGCAGCACGGTGACCGTCGGTGCGGTCTGCTGCGACGCGCCGTGGCGTTGGCTCTCGCCGCTCATCGTCCGCCCTCCGCGCCGCCCAGCGCCAGCCGGTACTCGTCCAGATAGGCGCCGACCACGCGGTCCCAGTCGTAACGATGCGCATAGGCCATCGCCGCCGCGCGCTGCGCGGCGAATGCGGAGTCGGTGCCGGCGGCGAAGGCGCGCACCGTGGCCGCGGCCGCCTGCGGGTCGGCCGGGTCGACCAGCACGCCCTGCCCCGACTCGCGTTGCAGACGCGCGAACGGCGGGATGTCGCTGAGGATCGGCAACAGCCCGGCGCTCATCGCTTCCACCGCCGCCAGGCCGAAACCCTCGTGCCGCGACAGGCACACGAAGTACTGCGCGCTGCCGAGCAGTTGCGCCAGTTGCGCCTGGGTCGGCGCCACCTGCAGGCGTACCCGCTGCTGCAGGCCGCGCTCGGCGATCGCCCGCTGCAGGTCGGCCACGCTGAAGTCGTACTCGCGCCCGGCCACGATCAACTGCCAGGCCGGGTCCTGCGCGGCCAGCGCGCGCAGCAGGTCCAGGGTCTCCAGCAGGCCCTTGTTGACCGACCAGCGTCCGAAGTAGATCAGCGTGCGTCCCGGCGCGGCGCTGCCCTGCCCGGAAAACTTGTCCACGTCCACGCCGTTCTCGATCACCCGCAGCCGCTGCGGCGCGACCACCTGCGAGAACAGCCGGCCGTCGTTCTCGCTGGTCGCCACCACCCGCGCATAAGCCAGCGCCGAGGCGCGGGTGAGGGTCTTGAACCAGAGCATCTTCAGGCGCGAGGCATAGGTGGTGTGGAAGAAACCGCCATGGGTGGACACGATCATCGGCACCCGATGCAGCGGCCGGGTCAGGGCCAGGAAGTCGTAGAAGAAGTCGATGCCGTGCACGTGCAGCAGATCGGCGCCGCGCACCGCCGCCAGCACCGACGGCGCCAGCGGATAGCGCGAGGAGCCGCGATACGGCAAGCGCACGATCGGCACGCCCTGGTGGCTGTCGCGCGGCGCCAGGCGTTGCTGTGGATCGGTGAACACCCGGTCCAGGCTCACCACCTCGACCTGGTCGCGGCCCTGCTGCAGATGGCGGCGCGCGATGTTCAGCACCACCTCCTCCATGCCGCCGACCGACGGATGGAACTGGCGCACCACATGCACCACCTTCATGCCCGGCCTCCGTCGCCCATCTGCGCGGCGCGCGGCGCCGCCGTCATGCCGTTGCTCCCGCGCCCGCGCGGGGCCGCACGCCGATCATCCACGGCGCGACCCGCACCAGGACCGCGCGGATCGGCACGCTCGCCAGCACCGCCAGCACGCTCACCGACACCGCCCAGCTCGGGCCCCAGGCATCGCCACGGACCAGGCCGGTGCGGGCGGCGACGCCGGCCATCACCGAGAACAGCAAGGTGTGGGTGCACAGGATCAGCAAGGTGTTGCGTCCGATCCACTGCAGCCAGGCCCAGTGCTGCAGCAGCCCGGCGATGCACAGCGCCATGGCGCTGCCGAGCAGGCTGGCGGCCAGGAAGCCCAGCGGGGAATCGCCGAACTTGAGCATGTTCACGTCCACGCGGCCGTTGTGCCAGGCGATCGCGAACCAGGCCGCACCCAGCAGCAGCGCCGCCAGCGCATTCCCGACCGGCCGCGCCGGCCACCACTGCGCCCGCGTGGCGGCGAGCGCACCGATCCCGAAGAAGCACAGCGCCACCGGCAGCACGTCCAGGGAGAACGGCAGGCGCATGTCCTGCCCCGGGAACCAGCAGGCCCAGCCCCAGGCCAGCGGCAACGACAACCCGGCCAGCACAGGCAACGACAGCGTCCGACGCAGCGCCAGATACGCCAGCGTGGTCACGAACAGCGCCGGCAGGAACCACAGCGCCGGCATCACGTAGAGCTTGGGGCCGATGCCGCTGACCAGGCCCAGCAGCGGCTCCCACCAAGGCCGGTCGCCCCACATCTGCGCCTTGCTGCCGATATGCCGGGTCAGCATCCAGTACGCATAAGCGACGAAGAAGAACGCCACGTACGGCAGCAGCAGGCTGCGCGCCAGCTTGCCGACCGTGGACAGGGTCAGCGGACGGTTGCCGAAGGCCTCGCCGACCCAGCCCGACAACAGGACGAACATCGGCACGTGGACGCTGTCGGCCAGGATCACGTAGGCGTGCGGAATGCCCTTGGCATGCCCGAACACCACCAGCAGGATCGCCAGCGCCTTGCCCGCATCGATGCGCATATCGCGCGGCGCGCTCACCCGCGCGCTGCGCGCCTGCACCGGCATGGACGCGGAGACGGCCGTGGCGGGCGCGCTCATGCCGGCACCGCCGGAATCCTGGGGACCGCCGCCGCCGCCGCCGGCACCGCAGGCGCATCGCGCAGGCGCGGCGCCATCTGCCACAGGCACCCGCACACGAACCACCACAGCGCCGCGGTCTTGATCGAGAAGTAGCCGTTGGAGACCAGCAGGCTCAGCGAGAACGCGAAGATCAGCAGGTTCTTGAACAACTGCCCTTCGATGGTGCGCATCAGCATCGCGAACGAATAGGCGAGCAGGAACGCCAGCACCAGCAGCACCGACTGCGAGGAGATGAAGTAGGCGATGCCGCTGTCGAAGTAGCGGTACGGCTGGTCCACGTCCAGCCCCATCCACGCGTCGGCGCTCATGTTGCGGATCGAAGAGACGGTGAAGAACACCCGACCCAGCGTGGTGTCCTCGTAGCTCTGGATGCCCGAGGCCCACACCAGCAGCCACGCCGCGCCCATCACCGCAAAGAAGATCAGGAACCCCAGACGCTGGTCCATGCGCAGCAGCAACGGACTCAGCAGCGCCATCATCACGCAGGTGCCGGCGGCAAGGCGTCCGTCCGAGGCCACGATCAGGAAGCCGATCATCGCCACCGACGCGACGATCGCAAACGGCCGCATCCAGCGCCAGAAGGTCAGCAGGATGGCCGTGAAGAAGATGATGAAGTTGCCCATCGTCACCGGCTCGATGAACACCGAGGAGGCGCGCGGCAGGTTCGAGGACGGCAGGAAGTTGCGTGCGCCCGGCCGTGTGGCGCTGACGAACAGGTTGCTGTCCTGGTTCCAGAAGCTCGACGCGCTGGCGCCGCGCGCATTGACGAAATAGCTCTTGGGATTGACCACGTCGCCGTAGACCTTGGGCAGGGCCAGTTCGAACACCGCCACCAGCGACACCAGCAGCGCCATGCGCACGAACATGCGCGGCAGCGAGCCGGTATAGGCCGCGCCCAGCATCAGGAAGGCGAACGGAATCAACGCATCGCGGAAGAACTTCGGATCGAGCGACCACGCCAGGAACAGGCGCACCACCATCAGCAGCGCCAGCAGCGCGATGCCGGTGAACACCATCGCCATGCGCTTGCGGTCCAGCGCGCGCAGGCCGAGCAGGAAGCAGGCAGCGTAGACCGCCAGTTCCACGACGTAGGTCATCGCCGGGCTGACCCGGAACACCTTGGCGTTGATCACCGCCAGCACGAAGTTGTAGCCGACGGCGAACAGCAGCACCAGCTCGATCAGCAGGTTGCGGCGCTGCTCGCGCAGCGGCATGTCCGGGGCGCTCAGCATGCGCACCTCACGGCTGCGGCGGCGCATCGCACGCCAACGCCGTGGGGAATCGGCGCCAGGCACGGCCCCGGCGTGCGGTGCGCGACGCCGTTGGGCGCAGGCAATGCAGGAACGACGGCGACGCGGAGGCGACGCCGGCGCTGCACACGGTCGGCGGGAGGAAGACGCATCGGGCGCATCAGTAGGCGGTCTTCTGCCCGAGCACCTTGAACGCTGTCAGCACGATGATCCGCGTGTCCAGCCACAACGACCAGCGGCGGATGTAGTCCAGGTCGTACTGGATGCGCTTCTTCATCGTGCGCAGTTCCGGGGTCTCGCCGCGGAAACCGTTGACCTGCGCCCAGCCGGTGATGCCCGGCTTGACGTAGTGCCGCTGCATGTAGTGGTGGATCAGCTTCTCGTAATGGGTGTTGTGCTGCGCCGCGTGCGGACGCGGCCCCACCACCGACATGCTGCCGCCGAGCACGTTGAACAGCTGCGGCAGCTCGTCCAGGCTGGTGCGGCGCAGGAACGCGCCGAAGCGGGTCACCCGGCTGTCGCCGCGCGTGGCCTGCACCACCACCTCGCTGGGCTCCTGCTGCACACGCATGGAGCGGAACTTGTACATGTAGAACTCGCGTCCGCCCAGGCCATGGCGACGCTGGCGGAAGAACACCGGGCCCGGCGAGCTCAGCTTCACGCCCACTGCGATCGCCAGCATCAGCGGCCACAGCACCGCCAGCGCGGCCAGGGCCACCAGCTTGTCCTGCAGCGCCTTGGCCACCACGAAGTAGGTGTTGCGGTCCACGCCGCCCTGGCGCAGGTTGATCACCGGCACGTTGCCGATCTGGTCGCCGGACTGGTTGAGCATGCCGAAATCGAACAGGTCCGGGATCAACCTGACCTGGATCGGATACCGGTCCATGCGCTGCAGCAACTGCTTGATGTGGTCGCGCTCGCCCAGCGGCAGCGAGATCCACACCTGCTCGACCTGGTGGTCGTCGAGGTAGTCGATCAGCGCGTCCGCGGTGCCCTCGCCCAGGCACTGCAGCTTCTGCGGATG
>JBEVKG010000169.1:0-7974 GCA_040509765.1 Xanthomonas sp. | reverse complement strand
AGCTGGTGCGGATGCGCCACCTGGCCAAGGCACCCGAGGCCGAGCGGCGCCAGGTGGCGCAGCTGGCGGCCGACATCCATGCGCCGCTGGCCAACCGGCTGGGCATCTGGCAGGTGAAATGGGAGCTGGAGGACCTGGCGTTCCGGCACCTGGAGCCGGACACCTACCGGCGCATCGCCCGCGAGGTCGACGAGAGCCGGGTGGCGCGCGAGCGCTACATCGAGGCGGTCAAGAAGATCCTGTCCAAGGCGCTGGCCGAGCAGGGCCTGCGCGCGGAGATCAGCGGGCGGCCCAAGCACATCTACAGCATCTGGCGGAAGATGCAGAAGAAGCGCCTGGCCTTCGACCAGCTGTACGACCTGCGCGCGGTGCGGGTGATGGTCGACGATGTCGCCGCCTGCTATGCCGCGCTGGGTGTGGTGCACGCGCTGTGGGCGCCGGTGCCGAGCGAGTTCGACGACTACATCGCCCGGCCCAAGGCCAATGACTACCGCTCGCTGCACACCGCGGTGGTCGGCCCGGAAGGGCGCACGATCGAGGTGCAGATCCGTACCCACGACATGCACGCGCAGGCCGAGCTGGGCGTGGCCGCGCACTGGAAGTACAAGGAAGGCGGCAAGGGCGCGGAGAAGGCCTTCGACCGCAAGATCACCTGGATGCGGCAGTTGCTGGAGCAGTCGCAGGATGGCGAGCAGGGCGGGCTGGCCGGGGCGCTGGACGCCGAGCTGGTCGAGGACCGGGTCTATGCGCTGACCCCGATGGGCGAGGTGATCGACCTGCCGCAGGGCGCCACGCCGCTGGATTTCGCCTACCACGTGCACACCATGGTCGGGCACCGCTGCCGCGGCGCCAAGGTCAACACCCGTATCGTGCCGCTGACCCACAAGCTGCGCAGCGGCGACCGCGTGGAAATCCTCACCGGCAAGGAGGCCGAGCCGCGCCGCGACTGGCTGCTGCCGGCCAACGGCTACCTGGCCAGCGGGCGCTCGCGCGACAAGGTGCGCGCCTGGTTCCACAAGCTGGACCGCGCGCGCAACGTGCAGGCCGGCAAGGATCTGCTGGAGCGGGAGCTCAAGCGCCTGGGGCTGCAGCATGCCGACCTGCTGCCGGCGGCGAAGAAGTTCCATGCCGACGGCGTGGAGGAGCTGTACATCCAGGTCGCGCTGGGCGATGTCGGGCCCAGCCAGGTCGGGCGTGCGCTGCACGAGGCCGAGCGCGCCGCGGCGCAGCCGGCCGCGCCGGCGCTGCCGCGGCCGACCGCCCGCCGCACCGGCCTGGGCCAGTCCAAGTTCTCCGTGCAGGGCGTCGGCAATCTGCTGGTGCAATTGGCGCGCTGCTGCCAGCCGGTGGCCGGCGAGCCGATCGCCGGCTACCTGACCCGCACCCGCGGCGTCACCGTGCACCGCAGCGACTGCGCGGCGTTCGCGCGGCTGGCCGCCAGCCATCCGCAGCGGGTATTGCCGGTGGAGTGGGGCCAGGCCGGCGGCGGCTACGAGGTCGACGTGCTGGTGCGCGCGGTGGACCGGCGCTGGTTGCTGAAGGACATCACCAACCTGATCGCCCAGGAAGAGGCGCACGTGCTGGAGATCAACAGCGAGAACGTGCGCGACAGCGGCCTGGCGCAACTGCGGCTGCGGCTGAAGGTCGGCGACTACGGGCAATTGTCCACCTTGCTCGGCAAGCTCGACGCGCTGCCGGGCGTGCACGAGGCGCGTCGGCTGGGCTGACGGGCGGCGGCATGCCGGTCGGAGGCCCGCCTGGGCTGGGACCGGCCATCGTGCGGGTGGCCGGCGCCACGCACAGCTGTTCGTCATCGGGGCGACGCTAAGCTTGCGCGGTGAGCATGCCGCCAGATCAGGTCAGGGACGAACCCCAGCGCAGGCAGCGGTCGGTGCCGCTGTGGCGCGATCGGCGTGTCTGGCGCTGGGCGCTGGCGGTGCTGCTGGTACTGGGCGTCGCCGTGGTGACGTTCCGCCGTCCGCTGGCCGACCTGATCTGGCCGGAGACGCGCATCCAGCAATTGCTCGACCAGGGCCATGCGGCGCTGCGCGCGGGCCGGCTCAGCGCCGCCGACGGCAGCGGTGCGCGCGAGCGCTTCGAGGCCGCGCTGGCGCTGGACGGGGACCGCATGCAGGCGCGCGTCGGGCTGGCCGCGACCGGGCGCGCGGCGCTGGGGCAGGCGCGCGCGGCGCTGGCCGCCGGCCGCTACCCGCAGGCGCACGCCGCGCTGGACCTGGCGCGCGCACTGCAGGTGCCGCGCGCCGATGCCGATCGCATCGAGGCGGCATTGCGCGCGCGCGAGGCCGCGCACGCCGGCATCGATCAACTCTTGCAGCGGGCGGCGCAGGCGCGCCGCGACGGGCATCTGGACGATGGTGCGGACGCCGCCTTGCCGCTGTACCAGCGGGTGCTGGAGTTCGCGCCCGAGCGCACCGCGGCGCTGGAAGGCCGCGAGGATGCGCTGTCGGAACTGCTGCAGCGTGCGCGTGGCGCGCTGGCGCGCGGCGACCTGGCCGCCGCCGCGGCGCTGGTGGAGCGCGCGCGCGGCTACGACGCCGGCCATGTCGACCTGCCCGAGACCCAGGCGGAACTGAACCGCGCGCTGGAGCGCCTGCAGCGCGAGGCCGAGCAGGCCCTGCGCCGGCAGCGCCTGGACGCGGCGGCGCGCGCCTTCGTGCAGTGGCGCACGGCGGTCCCGGATGCGGCCGGCGCCAGCGACGGGCTGGAGCGGGTGGCGGCGGCCTATGCCCTGCAGGCGAGCCGCGCCGCGGCGGATTTTCGGTTCGGCGAGGCCGAGCGTGCGCTGCGCAAGGGCCAGGCCCTGGCCCCCGATAGCCGCGCCCTGGCCGACGCCAGGCAGGCGCTGCAGCGCGCCCGGCAGAGCCAGGCCACGCCGCCGTCGCGGGTGTCGCCGGCCGAGCGCGAGCGGCGCCTGCAGCGCCTGCTGGCCGATCTGCAGGCCGCCGAGGCACGCGGCGACTGGTTGACCCCGCCCGGCGCCAGCGCCTACGACACCTTGCTGGCGGCGCAGACCCTGGCGCCGCGCGATGCGCGGGTGCGTGCGGCCGAGCAGCGCGTGCTGGCGGCGCTGCGGCGCTGTTTCGACGATGCCATGCGCGGCAACCGGGTGCTGGCGGCGAGCGCCTGCTACGACGCCTGGCGCGCGTTGGCACCGGGCGGCAACGGCCTGGTCACCGCCCGCCGACGGCTGGCGCAGCGCTGGCTGGCGGTCGGCGACGAGCGCCTGAGCGGCGGCGATGCCGCCTTTGCGCGGCAGGCGCTGCAGCGCGCCCGCGCGATCGATCCGGCCACCCCGGAACTGGCCGCCTTCGAGCGCCGCTTGCGCAGCCTCAGTCCGGGGCGTTAGCGCATGCAGTGCGGGTTAGGCTTTTCTGCTGGCTGAGGCTGCAATGCGTCGGGGCTGAAGCCCCTCCCACAGGTGCACTCGGACAGCTCATGTGGCGTGAACTTTTTGCGGCGCGCGCGTTATCCTGCTCAGCACGGCATGAGTCAGCGGCGATGCTCGCAACACCATTGTGGGAGGGACTTCAGTCCCGACCCGATGGACCACGGCGCGCCACCGGCGCTCAGGCCAGGAACGCCTCGCGCACCGTGGCGCGGGCGGCGTCCAGCGAGAAGTGGGTGTCGATGTTGCGCAGGCCGTTGTCGGCCAGCCGCTGCCACAGCGCCGGATCGGCGTAGAGCTGCGCGATGGCGTCGGCGAACGCCGCGGCGTCGTCGGCGATCAGCACGTCCTCGCCGTCGCGCAGGTGCATGCCTTCCACCGCACACGCGGTGGCCACCACCGGCTGGCCGTGGGCCATGCTCAGGTTGACCTTGCCCTTGACGCCCGCGCCGAACCGCAACGGCGCCACGGCGATGCGCATGCCATCCATGTAGGCGGCGATGTCCGGGACGTGGCCCAGCAGCTCGACGCCGGCGGTGGCCTCGCCGAGGCGGCGGATGTCCTCCGGCATGTCCGCACCGATGCAGTGGAAACGCACCTCCGGCAGGCGCATGCGCACGGCCGGGAAGACCTCCTGCAGGAACCAGCGCACCGCGTCCACGTTGGGCGCATGGCGGAAGCCGCCGACGAACACCAGGTCGCGGCGCTGCGCCCACGGCAGACCGGGGCCAGCGACCTCGTGCAGGTTGGAGATCAGCGCCGTGCGCACCTGCGGCGCCTCGCGCTGCAGCTGTTCGCGTTCGACCGCGCTGACCAGCACGGTCACGTCGACCTGTGCCATCACCTCCAGCTCGCGCGTGCGTGTGCGTTCGGCCTCGCGCAGCAGGCGCGCGTCGCCCGCAAGCTCGGCGCCGCGGCGCTCGCGCAGGTAGTGCAGGTCCACGGTGTCGAACAGCCGCCGCGCCTGCGGCGCGAACCGGCGCAGCAGCGGCAGGCAGGCGTGGGCGACGTGGTGGCGCACCAGCAGCACGCTGTGGAAACGCGCGCCGTGCTGCTGCAGGAACCAGGTGAGGTTCTTCAGGTACGGCGCGTGCCACACCTCCACGCCGAGCCGCTGCAAGGCGTCGCTGTGGCGGCTGGCGTAGCTGCGCTCGCTGGGCACGAAGACCACGTGCGCGCCTTCCTGCAGCAGCAGGCGGATCAGGTTGAGCTGGCGCAGCGAGGCGGAGTCGCGGTCCGGCTGCGGCAGCGACTCGTCGAGGATCAGCACCTGGCGCTGCTGGCGGTGCAGCAGCGCCGGCGTCGGCACTTCGCCCGGTGCCAGGTGTCGCGGCAGGGTCTGCGCCCACTTGGCGGCGAAGATCGCGCGGTTGCGCACCTGGTAGGCCTTGACCCCGCTGGCGGTGTCGGTGCCGTTGCTGGTGCCCTCGTCGTGCACGACCCGGCTCGCCGGTTGCACCAGCGTGCGCAGTCCGGCGGCGCGCACCGCGAAGGCCAGGTCGGTATCCTCGTAGTAGGCCGGCATGTAGCGGGTGTCGAAGCCGCCCAGCGCCAGGAACTGCGCGCGCTCGATCGCCAGCGCCGCGCCGCTGCCGTAGTCGACGTCGCGCAGGTAGGCGTAGCGCGGATCGTCGGGCGACTCGAAGCGGCCGTAGCTCCAGGCGCTGCCATCGGCGAAGACCACGCCGCCAGCGTCCTGCAGGCGGCCGTCGGGATACAGCAGTTGCGCGCTGATCAGGCCGGCCTGCGGCAACTGCGCGAAGGTGTCCAGCAGGGCATCCAGCCAGCCCGGCTGCGGCACGGTGTCGTTGTTGAGGAACACCAGGTAGCGGCCCTGCGCGCGTGCGGCGCCGTCGTTGCAGGTGGCGATGAAGCCGCCGTTGCGCTCGCGCACGTGGTAGTGCAGGCCGACCACCTGCGGCAGCCACTGCGCGGTGGCGTCGCTGCTGCCGTCGTCGACCACCAGGATCTCGCAGGGCGCGGCCGGCGGATGCGCGGCCAGCGCGCGCAGGCAGGCGAGGGTATGCGCGACGTGGTTGTAGACCGGGATCACGATGCTGACCAGCGGCGCCGGGCTGTTCGGCACCGCGAACGGCGCGAACGGTGCCGGTTCCACCGCGAACAGCGCGCGCTGCGGCGGCGGCAGCGGTTGCGCATGCACGCGCAATCGCTGCCAGGTGCTGCGCCAGCCGCGCGTGCGCAGGCTGGCCAGGCCGCGCCGGACCAGGCCGGCCAGGCGGTTCAGGGCGTAGCGCACATTCGCCCACGACATCGACATCCGGCACCACTCCAACTTAAACGAAGAGGCCGTCGCGCCGCGCTGCCCGCTGGGCTGCGCTAGACTCGGCGGAATTTACATTCTCGCATTCCCGTGCCCCGACGCTACGACGATCACGACACCGACGATCAGGACGACGTCCTGGACAGCCCCGCCGCGGTATGGCGCCGGCGCCTGCTCACCTGGGGCCTGGCCGCCGCCGCCCTCGGCCTGGGCTTCCTGATTCCGTACACGGTCTATCTGAACAAACAGGTCACCCAGCGTTTCGGCGAACTGCGCTGGCAGATCCCCACGCGTGTGTATGCGCGGCCGCTGGTGCTGGCGCCGGACACGGCGATGGACCCGCAGACGCTGAAGACCGAACTGGATGCGGCCAGCTATCGCGCCGACGCCGGCGCCGAGCGCCCCGGCAGCTACCAGCAGGACGGCAGCCGCTTCGTCATCGCCAGTCGCGGCTATATCGATGTCGATGGGCGGGTCGCCCCGCGTCGCATCGAGGTCGCGCTGGGCGGCGGCCGCGTGGTGGCGCTGCGCGATGCGCAGACGCGCAAGTCGCTCAAGGCCGTGCGCCTGGATCCGGCGCGCATCGCCACGCTGTACGGGCAGAAGCAGGAAGAGCGGCGCCTGGTGCGCGTTGACGAGGTGCCGGAACTGCTGGTCACCGGCCTGCAGGCGGTGGAAGACCGCGACTTCAACTCGCACCACGGCATCGACCTCAGCGGCATGGTGCGCGCGGCGTGGGTGATGGTGCGCTCCGGCGGCAAGAGCCGGCAGGGCGCCAGCACCCTGACCCAGCAGCTGGCGCGCAGCGGCCTGCTCGGCATCGGCAAGGAACAGACCGTCACCCGCAAGTTCAACGAGATCCTGTACGCGCTGATCATGGAGGCGCGCTACGACAAGCGCACCATCCTGGAGGCGTATCTCAACCAGGTGTACCTGGGCCAGCGCGGCAGCCAGGCGGTGCATGGCGTGGCCTCGGGCGCCGAGTTCTGGTTCGGCCGCGAACTCGATGCGCTGGCGCCGGAGCAGGTGGCGCTGCTGATCGGCCTGGTCAAGGGGCCGTCCTACTACGACCCGCGACGCTATCCCGAGCGCGCGCTGGACCGGCGCAACTTCGTGCTCGGCAAGCTGCGCGAGAGCGAGCTGATCGACGAGCCGACCTACCGCAAGGCGCTGGCCGCGCCGCTGGGCGTGCCGTCCAATCCCGGGCTGGTCGCCGCCAACCGGTTCCCGGCCTATGTCGACCTGGTGCGGCGCCAACTGGCGCGCGATTACCCCGAAAGCGCACTGCAGGGCGCCGGCCTGAGCGTACTCACCGGCATGTCGCCGTCGGCGCAGGCCTATGCCGAGGGCGCGGTGACGCGCACCATCACCTCGCTGGAAACCAACAAGAAGCGTCCGCCGCTGCAGGCCGGGCTGGTGCTCACCGACACCCACAACGGCGAGGTGCTGGCGGTGGTTGGCAGCCGCGACGTGGCCCAGCCGGGCTTCAACCGCGCGATCGAGGCGCAGCGCCAGGTCGGTTCGCTGCTCAAGCCGTTCGTGTACCTGCTGGCGTTGGCGCAGCCGAACCGCTACTCGCTGGCCAGCTGGGTCGACGACACGCCGGTCACCGTGCAACTGGGCCGCGGCCGCACCTGGAGCCCGGGCAATGCCGATGGCCGCAGCCATGGCACGGTGCGCGTGGTCGATGCGCTGGCGCATTCCTACAACCAGGCCACGGTGCGCATCGGCATGCAGGTCGGGCCGGAGCGCGTGGCGCAACTGGTGAAGGTCCTGGCCGGGATCGAGGCCGAGGTCAATCCCTCGCTGATCCTCGGCGCGACCGACCAGAGCCCGTACGCGATGGCGCAGCTGTATCAGTTCCTGGCCTCCGGCGGCGAGATCCAGCCGCTGCATGCGGTGCGCGGCGTGCTCGATCCGCAGGGCAAGCTGCTCAAGCGCTACGACAAGACCCCGGCGCCGGCGCAGGAGGGCGACTCCATCGCCGCCAACCTGGTCGGCATGGCGCTGCAGCAGGTGGTCAGCAACGGCACCGCGCGGCAGTTGCTCAGCGACGGCCTGGGCAAGCTGTCGCCGGCCGGCAAGACCGGCACCAGCAACGACGGCGTGGACAGCTGGTATGCCGGCTATACCGGCGATCACCTGGCGGTGGTGTGGATGGGCAACGACCAGAACGAGCAGACCGGCCTGTACGGTGGTACGGGCGCGATGCGCGTGTGGTCCGGATTGTTCGCTCGCCTGCCTACCGCACCACTGAAGGTGTCGGACAAGGGCCTGGACTGGCAAT
>JBEVKG010000168.1:0-6251 GCA_040509765.1 Xanthomonas sp. | reverse complement strand
CGTTGGTGAAGCTCCAGTCCGGCACGTTGTCGCCGTCGGCTTGCAGCATGTCCACGCGCATCGACAGGCTGGTGCCGCTGCGCAGACGGGTGCGCCGGATCGGATCGGAGTCGTAGCTGTGCGCCTGCGAGTGGAACGCCACCGCGCCCAGCGTCCACGCATCGCCGCTCCAGGTGCTGGACAGGCGCGCGCTGCGGTTGTCGTCGGTGATGCCGGAGGTCTCGCGCGAGATCTGCACCTGGCCGTTGCGGTAGTCGAAGCCGGCGACGCCGCCGTGCGCCACGCGCAGGTTGCTGAGCTTGGCCAGGCTGTCGAAGCCCACGCCCAGGCTGTATTCGTCGTAGTGCACGGTCTGCCTGGCGTAGAGCAGGTCCAGGTTGGTTTCCCATGCCGCGCTCGGTTTCCACTGCAGCGAGGCGGCGATGCCGGTGCGTTCGCGCTGCTCCAGTTCCAGCGTCGGGCGCAGGCCGGTGGCCACGTAGTGGGCGCCGGGCACGCCCGGCACGCCGTTGCGGTAGTAGTCCCAGCTCACTTCGTTGACCCGGTCCTGGCGCAGGCTGCGCTGCGCATAGGCAACGGACAGCAACAGGCCGAAGCTGCCGTCGGCATTGACCCAGTTGAACAGGCCGGACACCCGCGGATCGTTGGCGTGGGTGCGCTGCGCCTGGCTCGACTCCAGCGAAAGGTTCGTCAGGGTCTTGCCCAGTTCCAGCGGGCGGAAGGTGCGCACGTTGACGATGCCGCCGATCGCACCCTCGTCCAGGTCGGCGGTGGGACTCTTGATCACCTCCAGGCCGGCGACCAGCTCCGCCGGCAGGGTGTCGTAACGGAACTGCCGGCCGGTCTGCCCGGAGGTGCGCACGTTCTCGTTGACCGCCATGGTCTGGCCGTTGAGCGTGGTCACCTGGAAGTTGGGGCCGAGCCCGCGCACGCGCACGTACACGCCTTCGCCGCGGTCGCGCACGATCGACACGCCGGGCACGCGCTGCAGCGCTTCGGCGACGTTCTGCGCGGGCAGCTTGCCGATGTCCTCGGCGGCGATCACGTCGACCACGCTGTCGGCGTAGCGCTTCTCGCGCAGCGCGGCGCTGAGGCTGCCGGCATAGCTGCCGAGCACCTGGATGCCGTCCAGTTGCTTGACCGGCGCGTCCGCGGGCGTGGCCGGCATCGGTGCCGCCGTCATCGCCGCCGGCGCGGTGGCGGCGGTCTCGGCCGGTGCGCTCGCCGCCTCGATCGTCACCGTGGTCGGGGTGAGGAAGCGGTAGCGCAGGCCGGTGCCGTCGAGCAGCTGCTGCAGCGCCTGTTCCGGCGCCGCACCGGCGCGGCTGCCGTGGCTCTGCGGGTTGCCGGTGCTGTCGGCGGCATAGACGAACTGCAGGCCGGTCTGCCGCGACAGGGTGTTGAGCGCACGCGCCAGCGGCTGCGCTGGAATTGCATCGACCGCGACGGGCGCGGTCTGCGCGCCGGCGGCGCCGGCATGCAGGGCGAGGGCGATGGAAAGGAACAGAGTGCGGCGCATCGTCGGGTCCAGTGAGAGCGAGGGTGGTGGTGCGCGCGGCATCGCCATCGGCGATTGCCGGCGCTGTCCCAGGACTACGAGGCGCGACGGCGAAGATCGGGCACCGTTTTTCGATGAATTTTCTGTGACACGAGCAGGAGGTGCTGGCCTCGCGTGCGCGCACGAAGGCGCGCGTGCACGCCGCCGGTGACGCGCTGATGGCACGCAGATGCACGTCGACCCTTCGGTCCGGAAGCGGTGTGCGTCGCGCATCGCGCGCGACGCATCTGCCGCGCTATTGCCAGCGCGCCTGCACCTGCGCCGGCGTGCGGCTGCGCACGTGGATGCCGTCGGCGCCGGTGTGCACCTGCAGTGTCGGTTGCGCCTCGAGGAAGGCGCGCAGTGCGGCGACATCGTCGCCATGCAGGTTGCCGGTCAGCCGCATCGCCCCGGCGTCGGCGTCGTCGATCAGCAGGCGGTGCCGGTTGAGCCGGTTGAAATCCTCGGCGACGTTGGCCAGCGGTTCGTCGCGGAACACGATGCGGCGCTGCCACCAGGCATGCATGGCCGCGATGTCCTCGGTGCCCAGTTCGACCCGGCCATCGGCCGTGTCGATGCGCGCGCTCTGGCCGGCACCGAGATCGGCCAGCATCGGCTGCTGCGGCCGGTCCTGGCGCCACACATGCACGCGGCCGGCCGAGACCTCGATGCGCGCCTGGCCCTGGTGCAGGGCGATGTCGAAGGTGGTGCCGATGTCTTCCACGCGCAGGCCGCCGGCCTGCACCTGCAGCGGGCGCCGGTCGGCGGCGATCACGAAGCTGGCCTGGCCCTGCCGCAATTGCAGCGTCCGGCTCCACGGCGTCAGCGTGGCGCGCACCTGGGTCTGTGCGTTGAGCCGCACCACGCTGCCGTCGGCCAACTGCACACTGCGGTGTTCGCCGAGCGCGGTGCTGTAGGTCTGGCTGGTCGGCCAGGCCCAGCCGACCAGCACCGCCGCCGCGCACACCGCGGCGGCCGCGGCCAGGCGCCAGCGCGGCACGGCATGGGCGCGCGTGGCACGCGCTGGTGCTGCCGCCGCGCGGCGCGGCAAGGGCAGGGCGATCACGTTGCCGGCTGCGGCGCCGTCGGCGCTGGTGTCGCTGGCGAGCAGCGCGTCCACGTCCAGGTCCATGCCGCGCAGCGCCTCGCCGAGTTGGCCGGCCACGCGCTGCATCGCCAGATACTCGCGCAGGTGCTGCGGCGAGGCGGTCAGCCAGTCCAGCAGCTGCTGTTCCTGTTTCGCGTCCAGCGGCTGCATGCGTTGCAAGGCATGCCAGTGCGCGGCATCGGCGATGGCGCTGCGCGAAGAGAAGGCGCTGTCGTTCACCCGCGATCCTCGCTGTCGGCCAGGGCGCGTCGGCAGGCCGACAGGCCGCGCACCACGTGCTTCTTGACCATGTGCGGCGACACGCCCATGCGTTCGGCGATCTGCTTGTAGCTCAGCCCGTCGCGGTACTGCATCACCAGCACCGCGCGGGTACGCGCGGGCAGCTCGGCGAGCAGGGCCTGCAGGTGCTGCTGGCGCTGCCGCCGGTGTGCGCTGTCTTCCACGTCGTCTCCCGCCGCCAGCAATTGCGAGAACTGCTCCATCTCGTCGATGCGCAGCGGCGCCTGGCGGCGACGCGCGGCCTGTTCGCGCGCCAGGTTCTGCGCGACGGTGTACAGATAGGCTTCGGGATTGGCGATGGCCTCGCCCTGCTGCCGATGCGCGCGCAGCAGCCGCAGATAGGTCTCCTGCACCATGTCCTCGGCGTCTTCGCGTGCGCCGCGGCGTACGAAGAAGCCGCGTAGCACCGGGCCGTGTTCCGCGAACATGCGCGCCCATGCGCGTTTGGGGTGAGCCGCCACCGAGCCTGCCTTGTCCCTGGGGTGCGGCGCAGGCTAGAAGCTGCAGATGACGGTGCGGTGACGTTGCGGGCGGGGCGTGCGGAACAAGGCGGTGTTCGCCACCTCCTGTGGGAGCCGACGGTCATGCAGTGGCGACGCGCGAAGTGGTGCGCATTCCGATGGCGCAATGCGTCGGGACTGAAGTCCCTCCTGCAGTGCACACGGTGGGCTCGCCACAAGCTCCTGTAGGAGCGGCTTCAGCCGCGATGGGCTCTCCCGGTAGAGGCTGTCGCGGCTGAAGCCGCTCCTACGAAAGCAAGGTGGATGCATCTGGCCGCGTCCGCTAGTGCGAATCGCGCGCCACCGCGTCGCCGCTGCCGCCGACCAGGAAGTCCAGGTCGGCGCCCAGGTGCGCCTGCTGCACGTGCTCCACGTAGAGCTTGCTCCAGCCGCGCGTCGGCGCCGGCGGCGGGGTCCATTCGCTGCGCCGGCGCAGCAGTTCCTCGGCGCTGACTTCCAGGT
Organism: Xanthomonas sp.; assembly: GCA_040509765.1. Lineage (GTDB taxonomy): Bacteria > Pseudomonadota > Gammaproteobacteria > Xanthomonadales > Xanthomonadaceae > Xanthomonas_A. Next base: position 2,365 of record JBEVKG010000168.1, on the reverse strand, counting down.
GCAGTGCGCGGCCGGGGACGTCGAGCTCGATGATGTCGCCGTCGCGCACCAGCGCCAGGGTGCCGCCGGCGGCGGCCTCGGGCGAGGCGTGCAGCACCACGGTGCCGTAGGCGGTGCCGCTCATGCGCGCGTCTGAGATGCGCACCATGTCGGTGACGCCGGCGCGCATCAGCTTCGGCGGCAGCGGCATGTTGCCGACCTCGGCCATGCCCGGATAGCCGCGCGGGCCGCAGTGCTTCAGCACCATGATGCAGTCGGCGTCGATGTCCAGCGCCTCGTCGTCGATGCGCGCCTTGAAGTCCTCGATGCTCTCGAACACCACCGCGCGCCCGCGGTGCCGCAGCAGGTGCGGCGAGGCCGCCGACGGCTTGATCACCGCGCCGTCCGGCGCCAGGTTGCCGCGCAGCACGGCGATGCCGGCCTCGGCGCGGATCGGCGCGTCCAGCGGGTGGATCACCTCGCGGTTCCAGCACGGCGCCTGCGCCACGTTCTCGCCCACGGTGCGGCCGTTGACGGTGCGCGCCTCCAGCGCCAGTTCGGTGCCGAGTTCGCGCATCACCGCCGGCAACCCGCCGGCATAGTAGAAGTCTTCCATCAGGTACTGGCCCGATGGTTTGAGGTTGACCAGGCACGGCAGCCGCGAGCCGAGCCGGTCCCAGTCGTCCAACTGCAGCGGCACGCCGACGCGGCCGGCCAGGGCCAGCAGGTGCAGCACCGCATTGGTGGAGCCGCCGATCGCCGCGTTGACCTTGATGGCGTTGGCGAAGGCGTCGGCGGTCAGCACCTGCGACATGCGCAGGTCCTCCTCGACCATCTGCACGATGCGCCGGCCGCTGAGCCGCGCCAGCCGCGCGCGGCGCGCATCGACCGCCGGGATCGCCGCGTTCTCCGGCAGCGACATGCCCAGGGCCTCGACCATGCTGGCCATGGTCGAGGCGGTGCCCATGGTCATGCAGCTACCTTTGGAGCGCTGCATGCAGGCTTCGGCCTCGACGAAGTCGTCCTGGCTCAGCGTGCCGGCGCGGACCATCTCCGACATCTCGATCACCCCGGTGCCGGAGCCCAGCGGCTGTCCGCGCCAGTTGCCCGACAGCGAGGGCCCGCCGGACACGCCGATGGTCGGCAGGTCCACGCTGGCCGCGCCCATCAGCAGCGCCGGGGTGGTCTTGTCGCAGCCCATCAGCAGCACCACGCCGTCCAGCGGATTGGCGCGGATCGACTCCTCCACGTCCATGCTGGCCAGGTTGCGGAACAGCATCGCGGTGGGGCGCATCTGCGTCTCGCCCAGCGACATCACCGGGAATTCCAGCGGAAACCCGCCGGCCTCGTACACGCCGCGTTTGACGTGTTCGGCCAGTTCGCGCAGATGGCCGTTGCACGGGGTCAGTTCCGACCAGGTGTTGCAGATGCCGATCACCGGGCGGCCATCGAACATGTCGTGCGGATGGCCGGCGCTCTTGAGCCAGCTGCGGTAGTAGAAGCCCTGCTTGCCTTCGCGCCCGAACCACGCCTGGCTGCGGCGCGGCGGTTTGCTGGGTGAGCCCATGTCGGCGGATTCCTCGAGTCCAGGACGCCGGGATCCGCCTGCGCGCAAGCCGCCCCCGGATGCTTTACGTCGGCGATGCTAGCGGGCATATTGATACGTGAAAAATAGCAAATATCTTCGAATGGATATTTGTTTTCATATATCGAAATCCTATCCACCTAGAGCGAAACGGCATGGACAACTCGGCAAGCGCGGCGCCTTCCCCCCTCGGCAACGCAACCTACGGCAGCCTGCGCGGGCGCCGCGTCTTCATCACCGGCGGCGGTTCCGGCATCGGCGCGGCGCTGGTGGAGGCCTTCGCGGCGCAGGGGGCGCAGGTGGCCTTCGTCGATGTCGCGGCCGAGGCCAGCGCCGCGCTGGCCGAGCGTCTGGCCGCGGCCGGCCTGGCCGCGCCGTGGTGGCGCCGCTGCGACGTCACCGACGTGGCCGCGCTGCAGGCGGCGATCGGCGAAGCGGCGGCCGAACTGGGCGATTTCCACGTGTTGCTCAACAACGTCGGCAGCGACGACCGCCACGCTCTGGAGGCGGTCACGCCGGAGTATTGGGAGCGCTGCGTGTCGATCAACCAGCGTGCGGCGTTCTTCGCCATCCAGGCGGTGGTGCCGGGCATGCGGCGGCTGGGCGGCGGTTCCATCGTCAACCTCGGCTCCACCGGCTGGCAGAGCAAGACCGGCGGCTACCCGGTGTACGCCACCGCCAAGTCCTCGGTGAACGGCCTGACCCGCGGCCTGGCGCGCGACCTGGGCGCGGCGCGGATCCGCATCAACGTGCTGACCCCGGGCTGGGTGATGACCGAGCGCCAGGTCACCCTGTGGCTGG
>JBEVKG010000167.1:0-8573 GCA_040509765.1 Xanthomonas sp. | reverse complement strand
CCTGGCAGCGGTTTGGCTTCGGACGCCGATGCTGCCGTCCCGAGCCCCGAGCCCCGAGCCCCGAGCTCGTGCCCCAACCGCTATACTCGACGGTTACGCATCATCGACCGGCGCCTCCTGCGCCGGCGCTTCGGACCGAGGAATGAGCAGGCTGTTTAGAGACGTCGAGGGCGGGACGCTGTTCCCGCAGGGAAGCGTGGTCTGCATCGGCGCCTTCGATGGCCTGCACCTGGGCCACCGCGCGTTGGTGCGGCAGGCGACCGCGCGCGCGCGCGCGGCGGCCGTACCGTCGGTGGCGCTGAGCTTCGAGCCGCTGCCGCGGGAGTTCTTCGCCCCGGCCGCGCCGCCGCCGCGGCTGACCCTGGCCCGGGCCAAGGTGCAGGGCCTGCACCGGCTCGGCGTGGACAGCGTCGGCCTGCTGCGCTTCGACCGGCGCATGGCGTCGATGAGCTCGGAGGATTTCGTGCAGCGTGTGCTGGTCGAGCGCCTGCGCGCGCGCGAGGTCTGGATCGGCCCGGCGTTCCGTTTCGGCCACAGGCGCGGCGGCGACATCGCGCTGCTGCGCGCGCTGGGCGCCCAATACGGCTTCGCCGCCGACGAGATCGCGCCGGTGCACCTGCGCGAGGAGCGCATCTCCAGCACCCGCATCCGCGAGCTGCTGGTGGCGGGCGAGTTCGCCCATGCCGCCGAACTGCTGGGCCGCCCGTACGCGATCGGCGGCCGCGTGGTGCGCGGCAAGCAGCTCGGGCGCACGCTCGGCTATCCCACCGCCAACCTGCGCTTCGCCCGCACCCCGGCGCTGTCCGGCATCTACGCCACCTGGGTGCACGGGGTGGCGGCGCAGCCGTGGCCGTCGGTGTCCAGTTTCGGCACCCGCCCGACCGTGCAGGGCGTGGAGCCGCTGCTGGAAGCGCACCTGTTCGATTTCCAGGGCGACCTGTACGGTCGCCACATCGAGGTGGAGTTCGTCGCCAAGCTGCGCGACGAGGAAACCTTCGCCGATCTGCCGGCGTTGACCGCGCAGATGCACCGCGACGCCGCGCTGGCGCGGCAACTGCTCGCCGCGCCGGCCGCCGCGGGCCTGCCGCCCGTGTCCGCCGCCCCGCGCGCGGACCTCCCCCTGAAGACCACCGACCGGTAACTGCCCGTGACCCAGGACTACAAAGCCACCCTCCACCTGCCGGCGACCGAGTTCCCGATGCGCGGCGATTTGCCCAAGCGCGAGCCGGACATCCTGGCGCGCTGGGAGAGCGAGGGCCTGTACACGCGGCTGCGCGACAACGCCCAGGGCCGGCCGCTGTTCGTGCTGCACGACGGCCCGCCCTACGCCAACGGCGCGATCCACCTCGGGCACGCGGTCAACAAGATCCTCAAGGACATCATCGTTAAGTCCAAGTACCTGTCCGGCTACGATGCGCCGTACATCCCGGGCTGGGACTGCCATGGCCTGCCGATCGAGATCGCGATCGAGAAGAAGTTCGGCAAGGTCGGGGTCAAGCTGGATGCGGTGGAGTTCCGGCAGAAGTGCCGCGAATACGCCAACGCGCAGATCGACATCCAGCGCCGCGATTTCAAGCGCCTGGGCGTGATCGGCGACTGGGACAACCCCTATCGGACGCTGGACTTCCATTTCGAGGCCAACGAGATCCGCGCGCTGGCCAGGATCGTCGAGAACGGCCACCTGACCCGCGGCGTGAAGCCGGTGCACTGGTGCTTCGACTGCGGCTCGGCGCTGGCCGAGGCCGAGATCGAGTACGCCGACAAGCAATCGCCGACGGTGGACGTGGCCTATCCGGCCCGCGATGGCGCGGCGCTGGCCGCCGCGTTCGGCGCGACCCTGCCCGAAGGCGCCGAAGTGGCGGTGCCGATCTGGACCACCACGCCGTGGACGCTGCCGGCCTCGCTGGCGGTGTCGCTGGGGCCGGAACTGGTCTATGCGCTGGTCGAAGGCCCGGCCCGCGACGGTCGCCGCCGCTGGCTGGTGCTGGCCGATGCGCTGGCCGAGCGCGCACTGCAGCGCTACGGGGTGGATGAGGTCGTGGTGCACGGCCGCGTCGCCAGCGCGGCGCTGGAGCATCAGGTGCTGGCGCATCCGTTCTATGCCGAGCGCGACGTGCCGGTGATCCTCGGCAGCCACGTGTCCGACACCGACGGTACCGGTGCGGTGCACACCGCGCCCGGCCACGGCCAGGAGGACTACGTGGCGGTCAAGCCGTACGGGCTGCTGGAGCGCTATGGCGCCGCGCAGATCAACCCGGTCGATGCGCGCGGCGTGTACCTGCCGTCGACCCCCGCGGTCGATGGCACGGAGCTGGCCGGGCTGCACATCTGGAAGGCCAACGACGTCATCGCCGACCTGCTGGCCGCGCGCGGGCTGCTGCTGGCGCGCGCCAGCATGGTCCACAGCTATCCGCATTGCTGGCGGCACAAGACCCCGATCGCGTTCCGCGCCACGCCGCAGTGGTTCATCTCGATGGAGCAGGCCGACCTGCGCGCCGAGGCGCTGCAGGCCATCGAGGGCGTGCACTGGTACCCGGCCTGGGGCCAGGCGCGCATCGCCGGCATGGTCGCCGGGCGCCCGGACTGGACGATCTCGCGCCAGCGCACCTGGGGCGTGCCGATCGCGCTGTTCGTGCACCGCGAGACCGGCGAGCCGCATCCGCGCAGCACCGAGCTGATGCGCCAGGTCGCCGACCGGGTCGAGGAGGGCGGGGTGGACGTGTGGTACGCGCTCGACGCCGCCGAGCTGCTCGGCGAGGAGGCCGGCGACTACGAAAAGATCACCGACATCCTCGATGTCTGGTTCGATTCCGGCGTCACCCACGAGGCGGTGCTGACCGAGCGCGGTCTGCCCAAGCCGGCCGACCTGTACCTGGAAGGCTCCGACCAGCACCGCGGCTGGTTCCAGTCCTCGCTGCTGACCGGCGTGGCGCTGGACCACGCCGCGCCGTACCGGCAGTGCCTGACCCACGGCTTCACCGTGGACGAGCACGGCCGCAAGATGTCCAAGTCGCTGGGCAACGGCATCGAGCCGCAGGACATCATGAAGACGCTGGGCGCGGACATCCTGCGCCTGTGGATCGCCTCGGCCGACTACAGCAACGAGATGTCGCTGTCGCAGGAGATCCTCAAGCGCAACGCCGACGCCTACCGGCGCCTGCGCAACACCGCGCGTTTCCTGCTCGGCAACCTGCATGGCTTCAACCCGGCCGTGCACCTGCGGCCGCTGCCGGAGCTGGTGGCGCTGGATCGCTGGATCGTGCACCGCGCCTACGAGGTGCAGGAGCAGATCAAGGCCGCCTACGCGCGCTACGACTTCGCCGCGATCGTGCAGGCGCTGCTGAATTTCTGCAGCGTGGACCTGGGCTCGCTGTACCTGGACGTGACCAAGGACCGCCTGTACACGATGGCCGAGGACTCGCTCGGGCGGCGCTCGGCGCAGACCGCGATGTTCCATGTGGCCGAGGCCTTCGTGCGCTGGATCGCGCCGATCCTGAGCTTCACCGCCGACGAACTGTGGGGCTACCTGCCGGGCGCGCACCTGGGCAACGTGCTGTTCGCGACCTGGTACGAAGGCCTGGCGCCGTTGCCGGAGGACGCGGCGCTGAGCGCGGCCGACTTCGAGCAGTTGCTGGCGCTGCGCGAGCAGGTGGCCAAGGTGCTGGAGCCGATGCGCGGCAACGGCGTGATCGGCGCGGCGCTGGAGGCGGAGATCACCGTCGCCGCCGACGCCGCCACCGCGGCGAAGCTGCAGCCGCTGCAGGAGGAACTGCGCTTCCTGTTCATCAGCGGCGACGTGGTGGTGCGCGAGGCCACGACCGACGAGATCTTCGTCAGCGCCCAGGCCACCGAGAAGCCCAAGTGCGTGCGTTGCTGGCATTACCGCGCCGATGTCGGCGTCGATCCGGCGCACCCGGAGCTGTGCGGCCGCTGCGTCAGCAACATCGAAGGACCGGGCGAGGAGCGCCGCTGGTTCTGAGTCGCGTCCCCGGCACTGCGCGCTGCCGGGGCCAGCGGCGGCGCCGTGGCCGCGGCGCCGGCCGTCCTTCCTTTCTTCATTCGCCCAAGGCGGACTTCCCGCATGACCGCACGACCCAACCCTTCCGCCCTGATCTGGCTGCTGCTGTCGGCCGTGGTCATCGGCCTGGACCAGTGGAGCAAGGCCTGGGTGCTGTCCAGCCTGCCCGAGTTCACCGCGGTGCCGGTGATCCCCGGCTTCTGGAACTGGTACCGGACCTACAACACCGGCGCCGCATTCAGTTTCCTGAGCCAGGCCGGCGGCTGGCAGCTCTGGTTCTTCACCGCGCTGGCGGTGGGCATCAGCGCCCTGCTGGCCTGGTGGCTGGCGCGTACCCCGCGCGGCGAGTGGCGCAGCGCGCTGCCGTACGCGCTGGTGATCGGTGGCGCGATCGGCAACGTGATCGACCGGCTGATGCATGGCCACGTGGTCGATTTCATCCAGTGGTATGTGGGCGAGCACTACTGGCCCTCGTTCAACATCGCCGACTCGGCCATCGTCGCCGGCGCCATCGGCATCGCCCTGTTCGGCGTGTTCGACGGCAAGGCGAAGCGAAAAGCGGGATAATCGGTGCCACTCTCCCTGTCGAAGCGCCTGGCTCCCTGCGGCCGGCGGATCTAGCTATGGATGTCCTGCTCGCCAACCCCCGCGGCTTCTGCGCCGGCGTCGATCGCGCGATCGAGATCGTCAAGCGCGCCATCGAAACCCTGGGCGCGCCGATCTACGTGCGCCACGAGGTGGTGCACAACCGCTTCGTGGTCGACGACCTCAAGCAGCGCGGCGCGATCTTCGTCGAGGAACTGGACGAGGTGCCCGACGGCAACACGGTGATCTTCAGCGCCCATGGCGTGGCCCAGGCGGTGCGCCAGGAGGCCGAGCGGCGCGGGTTGAAGGTGTTCGACGCGACCTGCCCGCTGGTGACCAAGGTGCATTTCGAGGTGGCCCGGCACTGCCGCGCCGGCCGCGACGTGGTGCTGATCGGCCACGCCGGCCACCCGGAGGTCGAAGGCACGATGGGGCAGTGGGACCGCGAGTGCGGGACCGGCCGCATCTACCTGGTCGAGGACATCGAACAGGTCGCCACGCTGGACGTGCAGCAGCCGGAGAACCTGGCCTACACCACCCAGACCACGCTGTCGGTGGACGACACCCGCGGCATCATCGAGGCGCTGCGTGCGCGCTACCCGGCGATGCAGGGGCCGAAGAACGACGACATCTGCTACGCCACCCAGAACCGCCAGGACGCGGTGCGCGACCTGGCCAGGGAGTGCGACCTGGTGCTGGTGGTCGGCTCGCCGAACAGCTCCAACTCCAACCGGCTCAGCGAGCTGGCGCGGCGCGACGGGGTGGAGTCCTACCTGATCGACGGTGCCGACGAGATCGACCCGGCCTGGGTCGCCGGCAAGCGCCGGATCGGCCTGACCGCCGGTGCCTCGGCGCCGCAGGTGCTGGTGGACGGGGTGATCGCGCGGCTGCGCGAACTCGGCGCCGACGGCGTGTCCGAACTGGCCGGCGAGCCGGAATCGATGGTGTTCGCCCTGCCCAAGGAACTGCGCCTGCGCCTGGTCGATTAGCGGGCGCGTTCGGTCGCGCGTTTCTGCGCTGAATGGGTCCATCGGTCTTGGCGCGCGTAGGAGCGGCTTTCAGCCGCGACGGGCGTTCCCGGTAAAGCCTGTCGCGGCTGAAGCCGCTCCTACGAGACAGCCGAGACAGCGCGATGCGCGCACCAACAGGGTATTGGAGGTGGCGCGAAGCCGCCTCCACGTGAGCCCGAGCCGTTCTGTTGGCGGTACCGACACCGCGTGTGGCCTCCGGCGCCTGCCGCGCCGAAGCCACTACGGCTTACTGGCGCTGCAGGCCGCGCGGCCGCCCCTGCGCATCGAAGGCGATGCCTACGCTGACGCGATCGCCCTCCACGCCGTCCGGCATCCAGCGCAGCTGCCCGCGGCGGCCGACCAGCACGTACACGTGATCCACGTTCTTCGGGGTGGCCTGTAGCGCCTCGCCCTGTTCCTTCAGCGCCGTGGCCACCCGATAGGCGCCCTCGAAATCGATGTCCTGCAAAGCGGCGGTGTCGGTGGCCGGCTTGAGGAACGGTGCGAACATGCGCGGATTCACCGGCGCCTCCTTGTGCCAGCCGGCGTGGTCGAAGCTGTATTCGTCCACGTGGTCCGGCTGTGCCGGGTCCAGCAACTCGAGTCCGATCCGATCGTCGTAGAAATGCACGGCATGGAACACGCGCAGGGCGTGGCCCTGCAGGTCGGGCAGGTCCGCCAGCGCCTGCCGCGCCGCGCGCAGCCGCTGCGGGTCGAACAGCAGGTTGCCGCGCGGTGCCGGCGTTGGCTCGGGTTCGGTGGCGGCCGCCGCAGGAGCGGCCGGGGCCATCGCCAGCGACTGCGGCTTGGAGGTGGCGGGCAGGGCGGCCGCGGGCTCCGAAGTCTGCAGGCGCGGTCCCGCCTGCAGGGTGGCGCGGATGGTGTCCCAGGCGCCGCCGGCGAAGGCGATCCCGCCGAGCAGCAGGATCACGCCGGCGAAGACCAGTGGGGTGGATGGCGTCTTCATGGCAGCTCCAGGTCGGCGCGCGCCGGGTGCTGCGGGTCATAGAGCACCGACACGGTGTCGCGCGGCAACTGCCCGACGTCGAGCAGCGACACGAACCGCCGCAGCGTCGCCTCCTGCGTGTTGCCCGACGCGTCCTGGAAGGCCACGCGGAACTCCACCTGCGGCTGTTCGTTGAGGGTGGTGCCAGTCTGGCGCACGTCCAGCACCCGCGCGCGGGCGCGCAGGCCGCGGTACTTCAGGGTCTCGTCGGTGGCGTTGCTGCGGATCACGCGCAGGATCACGCGCAGCGCCAGCACGTAGCCGTTGAGCACCAGCGCGCACATCAGCAGCGGGTGGTTGAAGGACAGGAAGGTCCAGCCCAGCCCATGGTTCTGCAGGCGCCAGGCCACGACGTAGGCGGTGCCGACCAGGACCACCAGCAGCACGGCGCCGGCCGCGCGTCGCCACAGACTGGCGCGGTCCAGCGCCGGCTCGGCGTCTTCCAGCACCAGGTTGGGGGCGGTGCCCGGCGTCGTGCTCAGCCGCAGCGGCACGGTCCGGCCGGTCTCGAAGCGGCGTTGCGCCGGCTTGCGGTCCACGATCACCAGGGTGTCGCGGATGCGGGTGCCGGACAGGTTGTCGAAGGCCAGGGTCAGGGACCACTGCGGCCATCCCTTGACCTCGACCCCGGTCGGTGCGGCGCGTTCGATCAACGCCTCGCGGCGCATGCCGTGCGTCAGGAGGTGGCGCACGCGCTGCAGTGCGCGCCCGGGCATCAGCAGCAGCGTGTCCAGGTGGACGTAGAGCAGGTGCAGCCACAGGCCCAGCGACAGCGCCAGCAGGGTCAGCGCCCATCCGGGCGAACTGGGCTGGGCCAGGACGCGTGGCCAGTCGCTGGCGAAGTAGAGGATGCAGGGGAAGGGGATGGCGAAAAACAGCAGGAACGCGAGCCAGAACCAGGCGAACAACTTCACGATGAGCGGGGGATGCGGACGATGGGTGCCGGAGGGTAACCCAGCGATTGCTGCGCTGGCGCGAAGGCCCGGGCAGCGATTGACCCCGGCCCGGGCCGCCGCCTAGAATTGCCAGTTCGCCGGAATAGCTCAGTCGGTAGAGCGGCGCATTCGTAATGCGTAGGTCGCAGGTTCGACTCCTGTTTCCGGCACCAGTTGCACCAGAAGGCAGCCGCGAGGCTGCCTTCCTGGTTTCTGCGATGCCGTTTTTCTGCGACGCAGGTCCGTGCGCGCGTCGCCTGCGACGTCGTGTCGCAGCCGGGTGCGGCAATGTGTCGCACATAAAAACGCCGCCTGGCGCACGCCCGGGCTTGTCAATGACTTCCGGAGTTGCCGCACGGCAGCATAAAATGCGTCGTTGATCGCGCATGCCGGCCCGGATGCCGCGGCGGATGCGGGACAGCCCCTCTACGGCGCCCGCCTCCCGCTCCCGCGCGGTCCGCATCCCCTACGCAATTGGATCGTTCGATGATTCCGTTGAAACAACTCCGGCGCTCGCTGCGCACCGGTCTGACGCTGCTGCCTGCACTGTTGCTGGCCGGCTGCGACGCGGCCATCCTCAACCCCAAGGGTCAGATCGGCCACGACGAGAAGACGCTGCTGATCACCTCGGTGGTGCTGATGCTGCTGGTGGTGATCCCGGTCATCGTGATGACCCTGGCCTTCGCCTGGCGCTACCGCGCGTCCAACACCAAGGCCCGCTACGAGCCGAACTGGTCGCATTCCACCGCGATCGAGGTGGTGGTGTGGTCGATCCCGTGCATGATCATCCTGGTCCTGGCGGTGCTGACCTGGCGCTCCTCGCATGCGCTGGATCCGTACAAGCCGCTGGACTCCAAGGTCAAGCCGATCACCATCGAGGCGGTGGCGCTGGACTGGAAGTGGATGTTCATCTACCCGGACCAGAACATCGCCACGGTCAACGAAATCGCCTTCCCGGTGCATACGCCGCTGAACTTCAAGATCACCTCCGACACGGTGATGAATTCGTTCTTCATCCC
>JBEVKG010000166.1:0-11319 GCA_040509765.1 Xanthomonas sp. | reverse complement strand
GCATCAACGTGCTGACCCCGGGCTGGGTGATGACCGAGCGCCAGGTCACCCTGTGGCTGGACGAGGCCGGCGAACGCGAACTGGCGCGCAACCAGTGCCTGCCGGACAAGGTGATGCCGGAAGACATCGCGCGTCGCGGCTGAAGCCGCTCCCACAAGAGGCTGCACGCCGGTATGGGTCGAGACGCTTGTGGGAGGGACTTCAGTCCCGACCCGATCGGCTGTCCCTGGGCATTGATGGCGGATTCGTACGCCGCGCGTCGCGGCTGAAGCCGCTCCTACAAGAGGCTGCACGCCGGTATGGGGCGAGACGTTTGTGGGAGGGACTTCAGTCCCGACGCGATCAGGTGTCCGCCGGCAACGACGGCTCGGTCGACGGCGCAACGACGCCGTAGACCGTCGCCGCCGCCTCCTGCAGCGCCTGCAGCACGATCCGCGCGCCCGGCGACAGCAGCCAGTCGCGGCGGGTGATCAGGCCGAAGGCGTCCATGCGGCAGGACAGCGCCACCGGCACGATCGCCACGCTGCCGTGGTCGGCGAAATGCCGGGCCACGTCCTCCGGCACCACCGCCAGCGCGTCGCCGTGGCGCAGCAGCTGTGGCAGCACCACCAGCGCCGAGGTCTCGATCACCCGCTTGGGCGCTTCCAGCCCGGCGTTCTGGAACATCAGTTCGAAGCGATGGCGCAGCACGCTGCCGTCCGGCGGCACGATCCAGGAGGCTTCGGCCAGGACCGCCAGGGTCGGCGCCGGTGCCGCCAGCAACGGGTGGCCGGGACGGGCGATGGCGCAGACCTTTTCCTCGGCCAGCGCCTGGTAGTGCAGGTGGCGCTTGTCGTGCCGCGCGAACAGCCGCGCCACCACGATGTCCAGTCTGTTCTGCGCCAGTTGCTCCAGCAGCACGTCGCTGCCGTCCACGCGCAGGCTCACCCGCAGCAGCGGATGCTGCGCGCCGACCTGGGCCAGCGCCGCCGGCAGCAGGCTCATCGCCGGGCCGGCGATCGCGCCGACGGCGACGCTGCCGGCATAGCCGGCCTTCAGCGCCTCGATCTCGGCGCCGGCCTCGCCGAGGCTGGCCAGGGCGATGCGCGCGTGGCGGATCATCGCCTCGCCGTACCAGGTCGCGCGCATGCCGCGCGGCAGGCGCTCGAACAGCGGCACCGCCAGCATGTCCTCCAGGTCCTTGAGCAGCTTGGACGCGGCCGGCTGCGACATGTTCAAGGTCTCGGCGGCGCGGTGGATGTTGCCTTCCTCCTCGATCGCCAGCAGCAGCATCAATTGCCGGGTCTTCAGGCGGGCGCGGACGTACCAGGGCGGGGCAGCGGGCATGGGCGGTCAGAAAGATACGAATGTTCGTATACGTTAAGCCAAAACCGATATTTGTTGCATATAGGTCCTCCGGCCAGAATAGGTCGGGTGCATCGCGTCGCGCGGGTCCCGCGCCGCGCCCTGCGCGTCCGCATTCCGACAGGCGACCGATTCATGCGATTGATCCAGTTGCTCGATGCCGCCGGCGCGCCCGGCGTAGGCGTGGTGGAGGACGAGGGCCGCCAGGTGCGGCTGCTGCGCGACGTGGCGTCGACCTACGCGCTGGCCAACGCGGCGCTGGCCGCCGGCGACAGCCTGGACGCGCAGGCGCAGCGGCTGCGCGGCGAGCGCGTGCTCGACTATGCCGAACTGCTGGCCGCCGGGCGGGTGCTGCCGCCGCTGACCCATCCGGACCCGGCGCATTGCCGCGTCACCGGCACCGGCCTGACCCACCTGGGCAGCGCCGCCACCCGCGATGCCATGCACCAGAACCTGCAGCAGCAGGCGGCGCAGGGCACGCTCACCGATTCGATGAAGATCTTCCAGCTCGGCGTGGACGGCGGCATCCCGCGCGACGGCCAGCCCGGCGCGCAGCCGGAATGGTTCTACAAGGGCGACGGCAGCAGCCTGGTCGCGCCGGGCGCGCCGCTGCCGTCGCCGGACTTCGCCCTGGACGGCGGCGAGGAGCCGGAACTGGTCGGGCTGTACGTGATCGGCGCCGACGGCGTGCCGTACCGGCTCGGCTTTGCGCTGGGCAACGAATTCTCCGACCACGTCACCGAGCGCCAGAACTACCTGTACCTGGCCCATTCCAAGCTGCGCGCCTGCGCGGTCGGCCCGGAGCTGCGCTGCGGCGCGCTGCCGCGCGACCTGCGCGGCCACAGCCGCATCCGCCGTGGCGATGCGGTGATCTGGGAGAAGCCCTTCGTCACCGGCGAGGCCAACATGTGCCACTCGCTGGCCAATCTCGAATACCACCATTTCAAGTACGCCGCGCACCGCGTGCCCGGCGACGTGCACCTGCATTTCTTCGGCACCGCGACGCTGAGCTTCGCCGACGGCGTGCAGGCGCAACCCGGCGACCGCTTCGAGATCGAACTGGCCGAGTTCGGCGCGGCGCTGGTCAATCCCCTGCAGCGCGTTGAGAGCGGATTCGCCCTGGGCGGCGTGCGCGCACTGTAGAACCGCACGGAGGTACGCATGACCCGACGTTTCCAGAGCTACATCGACGGCCGCTGGGTGGCCGGCGACGCCATCGCCCCCGACGAGAATCCGTCGGACCTGTCGGCGCCGGTCGGCGAAGCCGGCAGCGTCGATGCGGCCACGGTAGGCGAGGCGATCGCCGCGGCCAACGCGGCGCAGCCGGCCTGGGCCGCGAGTACCCCGCAGCAGCGCGCCGACGCGCTGGATGCGGTCGGCAGCGAAATCCTGGCGCGCAAGCAGGAACTGGGCGCACTGCTGGCGGCGGAAGAGGGCAAGACCTTGCCGGAGAGCATCGCCGAGGCGGCGCGCGCCGGGCAGATCTTCAAGTTCTTCGCCGGCGAGGCCCTGCGCATTCCCGGCGAGACGCTGGCCTCGACCCGGCCCGGGGTCAATGTCGAGATCACCCGCGAGCCGGTCGGCACGGTCGGCATCATCGCGCCGTGGAACTTCCCGCTGGCGATCCCGGCATGGAAGATCGCGCCGGCGCTGGCCTATGGCAACACGGTGGTGTTCAAGCCGGCGGAGATCGTGCCCGGCTGCGCCTGGGCGCTGGCCGAGATCCTCAGCCGCGCCGGCCTGCCCAACGGTGCGTTCAACCTGGTGCTCGGCAGCGGCAGCACGGTCGGCCAGGCGCTGGTCGCCGAGCGCGGCATCGATGCGCTGAGCTTCACCGGCTCGGTGCCCACCGGTCACCGGCTGCTGCGCCAGGCCGCCGAGCGCGGGCTGAAGATCCAGTTGGAAATGGGCGGCAAGAATCCGCTGGTGGTGCTCGCCGATGCCGACCTGGACCTGGCGGCGGAGATCGCGGTCAACGGGGCGTATTTCTCCACCGGCCAGCGCTGCACCGCGTCGAGCCGGCTGATCGTCGAGCGTGCGGTGCACGACGCGTTCGTCGCGCGCCTGCGCACGCGCCTGGCGGCACTGAAGATCGGTCACGCGCTGGAGCCGGGCGTGGACATCGGCCCGGTCGCCAGCGCCAGCCAGTTCGAGCAGGACCGCGACTACCTGCGCATCGCCCACGAGGAAGGCGCCGAACTGCTGTACGGTGGCGAGGCGCTGGAGTGCGCGCATCGCGGCTACTACCTGCGCCCGGCGCTGGTCGCGGCGCAGCCGCAGCACCGCATCGCCCGCGAGGAAGTGTTCGGCCCGGTCGCCGCGCTGCTGGTGGCCGACGACTACGAACACGCACTGGCCCTGGCCAACGACACCGAGTTCGGCCTGTGCGCCGGCATCGCCACGCGCTCGCTGCGGCACGCCACGCATTTCAAGCGGCATGCGCAGGCAGGGATGGTGATGGTCAATCTGCCGACCGCCGGCGTCGATCCGCACGTGCCGTTCGGCGGGCGCAAGGCGTCCAGCTACGGCCCGCGCGAGCAGGGCCGGTATGCGGTGGAGTTCTACACCACGGTCAAGACCGCCTATACGTCCGCACCATGAACTGATCGAACCAGCGCACGCCGGCCTGGGAGGGTGGGTGGCGCGTCGCGGCCCTCCGGCTGCGCCCGCCGCCAGCGTGCCATCAACGAGGAGGGGCTATGCAGAAGCACAAGTCGGGAATGCGTGCGCTGGGCATCGCGGCGCTGTTGGGCATCGCGCTGGCCGCCTGTTCCGGCGGCGGCAAGGACGCGGGCAAGGCGCCCGGGCAACTCACCGTCGGCTTCAGCCAGGTCGGTGCCGAGAGCGAATGGCGCACCGCCAACACCGCCTCGATCAAGCAGGCCGTCGCCGACGCCGGCATGAAGCTGAAGTTCTCCGATGCGCAGCAGAAGCAGGAGAACCAGATCAAGGCGCTGCGCTCGTTCATCGCCCAGCGCGTGGATGTGATCGCGTTTTCGCCGGTGGTGGAGTCGGGTTGGGAGACGGTGCTGCGCGAGGCCAAGGCCGCGCAGATCCCGGTGGTGCTGACCGACCGTGCGGTGAAGGTGTCCGACGACAGCCTGTACGTCACCCTGATCGGCTCGGATTTCGTCGAGGAAGGGCGCAAGGCGGCGCGCTGGCTGGTCGAGCGCTCGCCGCTGAAGGACGGCGACAAACCGGTGCGCATCGTCGAGCTGCAGGGCACGGTGGGCTCGGCGCCGGCGATCGACCGCATGAAGGGCTTCAAGGACATCATCGCGGCGCATCCGCGCTTCCAGATCGTGCGCTCGCAGAGCGGCGACTTCACCCGCGCCAAGGGCAAGGAAGTGATGGAGGCGTTTCTCAAGGCGGAAGGGCGCAACATCGACGTGCTCTATGCGCACAACGACGACATGGCCATCGGCGCGATCCAGGCGATCGAGGAGGCCGGGTTGACGCCGGGCAAGGACATCCTGGTGATCTCGGTGGACGGGGTGAAGGGCGCGTTCGAGGCGATGCAGGCGGGCAAGCTCAACGTCACCGTCGAATGCAATCCGCTGCTGGGCCCGCAACTGGTGCAGGCCATCCGCGACCTCAAGGCCGGCAAGCCGCTGCCCAAGCGCATCGTCGTGGAGGAGTCGGTGTACACCCAGGACCAGGCCGCGGCCGAACTGCCCAGGCGCAAGTACTGAGGGCGCGCGCATGCATCCGCTGGTGCTGGAGGCGCAGGGACTGAGCAAGGCCTACGCCGGCGTGGCTGCGCTGGAGGACGTGGCGCTGCGCCTGCGCGGCGGTGAGATCCATGCGTTGATGGGCCAGAACGGCGCCGGCAAGTCGACCCTGATCAAGCTGCTCACCGGGGTGACGGCCGCCGATGCCGGGCGCATCGTGCTGGATGGCGCGGTCGTTGCGCCGACCTCGCCGCAGCAGGCGCAGCGGCTCGGCATCAGCACCGTGTACCAGGAAGTCAACCTGTCCCCGAACCTGTCGGTGGCCGAGAACCTGGTCGCCGGCCGCTACCCGCTGCGCGGCTGGCCGCGGCGCATCGACTGGCGCCGGGTCGAGCGCGAGGCCGAGGCCGGCCTGCACCGCCTGGGCATCGCCGTCGACGTGCGCCGCGCGCTGGGCACCTATCCGGTGGCGGTGCAGCAGATGGTGGCGATCGCGCGGGCGGTCGGCGTGTCGGCACGGGTGCTGATCCTCGACGAACCTACCTCCAGCCTCGACGAAGGCGAGGTGGCCGAACTGTTCCGGGTGATGCGCGCGCTGCGCGATACCGGCATGGCGATCCTGTTCGTCACCCATTTCCTGGACCAGGTGTATGCGGTGGCCGACCGCATCAGCGTGCTGCGCAACGGTCGCCTGGTCGGCGAGGACACGCCCGACGCGCTGCCGGCGCCGCAACTGGTCGCGGCGATGGTCGGGCGCGCGCTCGACCCGGCCAGCGCCGCGGCCGCCACGGTGCGCGCCGCGGCGCCCGAGGACGCGGCGCCGCTGCTGCAGGCCCAGGGCCTGGGCCGGCGCGGCCAGTTGCAGCCGACCGATCTGCACCTGCGCCGCGGCCAGGTGCTGGGCCTGGCCGGCCTGCTCGGCGCCGGCCGCACCGAACTGGCGCGGCTGCTGTTCGGGCTGGACCGGGCCGACCGCGGCCGCGTCTCGATCGACGGCCGCGCCGTGGCGCTGCGCGGCCCGCCGGACGCGATCGCCCACGGCCTGGCGCTGTGCCCGGAAGAGCGCAAGACCGAGGGCATCGTCGCCGAGCTGTCGGTGCGCGAGAACATCGTGCTGGCCCTGCAGGCGCGCATGGGCCTGCGCCGCTTCCTGGCGCCGGCCGAGCAGGTGCGCATCGCACAAGGTTACGTGGACGTGCTGGGCATCAAGACCGCCAGCCTGGAGACGCCGGTGGGGCTGCTGTCCGGCGGCAACCAGCAGAAGGTGGTGCTGGCGCGCTGGCTGGCGACGCGGCCGCGGCTGCTGATCCTCGACGAACCCACCCGCGGCATCGACATCGCCGCCAAGCAGGAGATCATGACCCGGATCCTGGCCTTGGCCGGCGAGGGCATGGCGGTGCTGTTCATCTCCGCCGAGGTCGCCGAGATCGCGCGCATCGCCGACCGCATCGCGGTGCTGCGCGAACGCCGCCTGGTCGGCGAACTGCCCGGCGGCTGTGGCGAGCGTGCGATCCTCGAACTGATCGCCGGGAGCGCGGCATGAGCGCGGCCGCCACGCCCGACGCCACTGTGTCGCGCTGGCCGGCGCGGCTGCGCGCGCACCCGCTGTTCTGGCCGCTGGCGACGCTGGCCGCGCTGCTGCTCGGCAACGGCCTGTTCGATCCTGGCTTCCTGAGCCTGCAATGGCGCGACGGCCATCTGTACGGCAGTCTGGTCGACATCGGCAACCGCGCGGCGCCGCTGGCGCTGGTGGCGATGGGCATGACCCTGGTGATCGCGGTGCGCGGCCTGGACATCTCGGTCGGCGCAGTGGTGGCGATCGCCGCGACGGTGGCGGCCTGGATGATCGGTGGCGGCGAACACAGCCGCTTCCCGCTGTGGGCGGTGCTGCTGGTGCCGCTGCTGGTGGCGGCGCTGTGCGGGCTCTGGAACGGACTGCTGGTGGTCAAGGTCGGCATGCAGCCGATCATCGCCACGCTGATCCTGATGGTGGCCGGGCGCGGCATCGCGCAACTGCTCGGCGACGGACAGATCCTGACCATCTACTACCGGCCGTATTTCTATCTCGGCAACGGCTTCCTGCTCGGCCTGCCGTTCGCGCTGTTCGTGGTCGCCGCGGTGTTCGTGGCCTTGCAACTGCTGCTGGGGCGCACCGCGCTGGGGCTGTTCGTGCGCGCGATCGGGCACAACCCGCGCGCGGCGCGCGTGGCCGGTGTGCGTGCGCGGCTGATCGCCGTGCTGCTGTATGTGTTCTGCGCATTCAGCGCCGGCCTGGCCGGACTGCTGATCAGCTCCAACGTCAAGAGCGCCGACGCCAACAACGCCGGGCAACTGATGGAGCTGGACGCGATCCTGGCGGTGACGCTCGGCGGCACGCTGCTCGATGGCGGCCGCTTCAGTCTGGCCGGCAGCGTGATCGGCGCGCTGATCATCCAGACCCTGACCGCGACCATCTATGCCTTCGGCGTGCCGGCGCAGGTCACCATGCTGATCAAGGCGTTGCTGGTGTTCGCGGTGATGCTGCTGCAATCGCCCACCTTCCGCGCCAACCTGCGCGGCTGGATCCGGCGGCCGCCGCCGCAGGTGCGGCCATGAGCGCGGCGGACCCGCGCGTGACCGTGCCCGGTCTGCGCAAGGCGGTGGGGATGCTGCGGGGCGCGCGCCTGCCGCTGGCGATCACCGTGGCGCTGTTCGTGGTCATGCTCGCGGCCGGCGGCGCGCTCTACGACGGCTTCCTGGCGCCGCAGGTGCTGGCCAATCTGCTGATCGACAACGCCTTCCTGTGCATCGCCGCGGTCGGCATGAGCCTGGTGATCCTCAGCGGCGGCATCGACCTGTCGGTGGGCGCGGTGCTGGCCTTCGCCACGGTGCTGTCGGCATCGCTGGTCGAGCGCCATGGCTGGTCGCCGCTGGCGGCGATCCCGTTGGTGCTGCTGCTCGGCAGCGTGTTCGGCGCCGGCATGGGCCTGCTGATCCAGCGCTACCGCCTGCAGCCGTTCGTGGTCACCCTGGCCGGCATGTTCCTGGCGCGCGGTGCCAGTTACCTGATCAGCGTCGATTCGATTCCGATCACCGACCCGCTGTACACCGCGATCGCGCAGGCGCGGCTGCCGCTCGGCGGCGGCGCGTCGCTGTCGGTCGGCGCGCTGATCGCGCTGGCCATGGTGGCGCTGGGCATGTGGCTGACCCAGTGCACCCGCTTCGGCCGCTGCGTGTACGCGCTCGGCGGCAGCGAGGCCTCGGCGCGGCTGATGGGCCTGCCGGTGGACGCGACGCAGGTGCGCGTCTACGCCTTCAGCGGCTTCTGCTCGGCGCTGGCCGGGGTGGTGTGCACGTTCTACATGCTGTCCGGCTACAGCCTGCATGCGCAGGGCCTGGAACTGGACGCCATCGCCGCGGTGGTGATCGGCGGCACCCTGCTCGCCGGCGGCAGCGGCTACGTGATCGGCACCCTGTTCGGCGTGCTGATCCTGGGCGCGATCCAGACCCTGATCGTGTTCGACGGCACGCTCAGCTCGTGGTGGACGCGCATCGTGATCGGCGGTTTGCTGCTGCTGTTCTGCCTGCTGCAGCGACTGCTGACCCGGCGCCTGCCGGCGGCCGATGCCGCTGCCTGACCGGGGGTGCGGCGCGGTGGTGCCCGGTGCCCGCGCGCCTGCGCGCCGCCAGGCGCCACGGCGCACCCGCTAGCGGGGCGCCAACGGCGGCGCGTCGCCCTGCAGTGGCGTGACCGCGATCCAGTCGATGTCCGGTGCATAGCGCGAGCGCAGCAGGATGTCGGGCACGCGTTGCGAGAGGTAGTGAACGCCATCGGCGTCGGGGACCTCTTCGCCGGACAGCTGGATGCGATTGCGTCCGGCGTGCAGCGTGACCGGCACGCTCAGTTCCCACCAGGTGTTGCGGTGGAAGCTGTGCGGGAAGGTCGCCAGCAGCGCCGGCGCCCCGTTGACGCGGATGCGCCCGATGCGCGCCAGCGGATCCGGGTTGTAATGGCTCGCCTTGGACTGCTCGTCGTTGGCGTAACGCAGGGTGAGCATGTACGCGCCGGCACGCTCGACCATGACCGAGGCGAAGGTGAGCGTATTGCCGTTGCCCGGTTCCCCGCCGATGCCGGTCACCGCCTCGCCGCCGTTGGCCAGGGTGGCCTGGGTGCGCTGCGCGCTGCCGGCGATGGTCGCCTGTTCGGCTTCGTAGCGCGGGCCGAGCGCGGCACCGGGGCCGACCCGCAGTCGGTCCAGCACAGGACGCTCGGCGCTGCCGCCGACCACGATCTTGTTGATTCCGCCCATCAGGAACACCGCCTGCGCGGGCGATTGCAGCGAATGGCCATTGACGGCGATCGACAGCGCGCCGGGCGTGGCCAGATCCACCGACAGCGGCGTCAGTCCTTCCTGCGGCGCATACACCCAGAAGGTGGCGCTGGCGCCGGCCGGCAGTACGACCGAGCCGGCACCGGAGACGTCGTCGCGGTCGTAGCGCGCCTGCGCGCCGCCCTCCAGCGTGGCCAGTTCGGCCTCGTACACCTGCGTGTCGCTGGCCGGATCGGGTAACGACAGGGTGATGCGATCGATCAGCGCATTGCCGTGCGTGTGCCGGCGCCCATCGGCACTTGTGCTGGCGATGCTGAGCACATGGCGACCTGCGCGCAGCCCGATGCGCAGATCGGCGTGGTCCCACACCACCGGCTTGTAGCCGAGCGGAAGCATCACCTCGCGTTCGCTGGCCGGATCCCCGTCGATGCGCACGAAGACATTGGTCGGACCGAGCGCCGCCACCAGCGGATCCTGATTGAAACCGTTGGCGAGGATGCGCAGATCGTATTGGCCGTCCTGCGGCACCGCGATGGCGAAGTCCAGGCGCAGATCGTTCTCGCTGGCGAATCCGCCGACGGCGTAGCGGCCGGAGGTGAAGAAGCGATCGAGCGCCTGCGGCGAGCCTTCCGGGCCGCGCCGTACGTAGCCGCTGCCGTGATGCGCGGCGTCCTCCGCCTCGTAGTGGCGCTGCCAGCGCAGCGCGGGCGCGCGTGCCGGGCCGCCGTGCGTGCCGGGCATGACCACCAGGCTGTAGGCCGATTCGGCGGCCAGCGCCGGCAATGCGCCGCGGCCGAAGTGCAGATCGATGCGGTCCGCGACGACCGGCACCTGCACATCCGCGAGCAGACGCGGCGCGGCGGCGTCGCCGAGCTGGCCTGTCCAGGGGATTTCGCGTACGACCACGCGGGCATGCGCGCCGAAGCCGGCGCGTGGCAGGTGGGTCAGCGACAGCGTGGCGGGTCCGCTGCCGCCACCGAACAGCACACGCGCCTGTGTCTGTCGCGGGTCGAACGCGGCCACCGCCTGCAGGCTGTCGTCCTGCCCAGGATGCGGTGGCGTCACCGCCACGGTGCGCATGCCGCGCATCGCGGCGTAGGCGTTCAGCAGCCACCACTCCACCACTGGCCGTTGCCGCGATTGGCCTGGACGGCCGAGTCGCTCAGATTGCTGTCGATGTTCCAGTACGCCAGATCCGCATCGACCTTCGCCGCTTCGATGGCCGCCGCCCACTGCACGATCTGTCCCGGCACCGAGGTGTGGTAATTGAACGCGTACTCGTCGATGTTGATCGGCAGGTGCCGGCCGGCCAGCGCAGTGCCGGCGAAGAGGTCCTGCTCCCAGCTGCGGAAGCGGGCCACGCTGCGCGACAGCGACGCGGGGTTGGTCAGTTCGTGCCAGGTGACCACGTCCGGCAGGGTTCCCGCGCGCAGCGCATGGTGCAGGAAGCCCTTGTCCTGATCGAACAGGATGCTGGTGTTGGGGCCGGCGATGCGCGCCTCCGGGAGGATGGCGCGGATGCGCCGCCATGCGCGGTCCCAGGCGTCGAAATAGGCGCTCGGGTCGCTGCGCCAATCCAGGCCGTTGCAGCTGTCCGGACCCGCCTGTCCCGGTGCGGCGGCCTTGGCGAACATGTTGCCTTCGGGCTCGTTGAACGGCACGAACACCACGTGCCGGCGGTACTTCGCAGGCAGCGCCTTGACCTGTTCGACCTGGCGCGCGATCTCGTCCAGGTAGTGCGCCACCGACTGCGCGCAGTCGCCCTGCGTCCAGCGGTACGGGAAGCCGCGATGGATGTCGGTCATGTAGATGTAGGTATCGCCACCGGAGCCGGTGGCGATCGAGCGAATCACCTCGAGCGCGTCGGCGCCGGGATGTTGCAGCCCGTCCTGTGCCTTGGTCGCCACGCTGCGCAGGCCCATGCCCTCGACCAGGTTCGGGGACGGCAGGCGCGCATCGTAGAGACCGTAGAGACTGCCGGACGCGCCGCCGTG
>JBEVKG010000165.1:0-9742 GCA_040509765.1 Xanthomonas sp. | reverse complement strand
GTAGATGCTGGAGCCGAGGTTGTTGAACCAGTTCTGGCGCTGGTCCTCGTCGATGCGGATGCGCGAGTACAGGCCGTCGAGCTTGAGTTCCAGGTTGCCCGAGCGCCACTGCACGGTGCCCATCGCGCCGGTGCGGGTCTGTTCGGTCAGCTTGAGCTGGTCGGCCGCGCCCCAGGGGGTGTAGTCGACCTTGCCGTCGCCATCGACGTCGCGCGCGTTGCTGGCGTCGGTGTAGCCCCAGGTGCCGATCGAGACGCCGGCGTTCTTCTGCTTCTGGTAGGTGGCGCCGAGCGCGACCGCCAGGTTGTCGTTGATGCGGTGGATCCAGCTCGCGCCCAGGCGCTGGCCCCACGGCGAGTAGTCGCGCGCGTCCTTGGCCTCGTCGTAGTAGACCGGGCCGGCGGTGGCGACGAAGGTCGGGCCGGTGTGATCGAGCGGGTTGATGGTGGAGATGTCCACGGTGGCGGCGATGCCGCCGGCGATCAGGTCCGCCGACGGGGTCTTGTAGACCTTGACGGTGGAGACGATCTCGGTGGGGAACACCTCCCAGCGCACCGCGCGGTTGGGTTCGGAGGAGGCGATCTCGCGGCCGTTGACCGTGCCCATGGTCATGCGCGGGCCGAGGCCGCGCACCGTGGCCAGGCTCTCGTTGCCGCGGTCGCGGGTGCCGTTGACGCCGGGCAGGCGCACCAGCGCCTCGGCCACGGTGACGTTGGGCATCTGCCCCATGTTGTCGGCGGAGATCACCTCGACCACATGGTCGTCGAGCTGCTTGGCCTGCACCGCCTGTTCCAGGCTGGCGCGCTGGCCGACCACCATCACGTTGTCCAGGGTGACCGGTTGCTGGCCGTTCTTGGCGTCGGGCGTGGCGGGGGGCGCAGGGGCGGCCGCCGGATCGGCGGCGGCGCTCTGCGCGTGTGCGGCGAAGCTGCCGGACAGGGCCAGGACGATGGCCGCGCCCAGCAGCGTGCGGGCGGCAGGGCGGTGCGCGCGCCGGCCGACCGGGCGACGGGACTGTTCCAAAGGCATTTTTGTTCCCTCCCAGGACAAAAAGTGACCGAGCAAGTTGGCGTGGGCCGGACGGGTCCGGTCCTGGGGGCATCGGCAGGGCGGCCGCGCATGTCTGCAGGCTGTCCCGATCGCTGTCCTCGATGGCGTCTCTGTCGGCGCGGCAGGGCGTGCGTGGCATGTCCGGCGGCGGCGCCGTGGACATTCCCTTTCCGCCGTCTTGGCGCGCGAGAGACCGGGAGCGAGGATAGAAGCGCCAGGCATTCCATTCCAATGAAGCATTTGCCGAGGGCTATCTCGTTTTGGAATGGATGTCGCGTGCAGCGTCGCGCTGCCGGTCCGCCCGAGGCTCAGGCCGCGGCGGACGGGCCCTGCAAGCCCAGCAGGGCGGCGGCCGCCGCGCCCAGGCTGCGTTCGCGATGGTGCAGCGCATGGAAGCTGCGTTCGCCCAGCGCCACATCGAGGCGCTGCAGGCGGCCGCTCTCCAGCCACGGCGCCGCGGCCAGTTGCGAGATCGCCGCCAGGCTGTGCCCGGCCTGCACCGCCGACAGCACCGCTTCGTTGGAGGGCAGGGACAGGGCCACGCGCAGGCGTTCCGGGGCGATGCCGGCACTGCGCAGCGCCGCCTCGAACGCCGAGCGCGTGCCCGAGCCGGGTTCGCGCATGATCCAGGTGCTGTCGGCGACCAGCCGCGCCAGCCCTGGCCGGCGGCGCCCGGCCAATGGGTGCTCCGGCGCGGCCACCACGCGCAGCCGGTCCTGGCCCAGCGGCGAACTCAGCAGTTCCGGGGCCTGCACGCGGCCCTCGACGAAGCCCAGTTCGGCGCGTCCCTCGCGCACCGCGCGTGCCACGCTGTCGGTGTTGCCCACGCCGAGGCGGATCTCGATCTGCGGATAGCGCGCATGGAACGCCATCAGCCGGGTCGGCAACCAGTAGCTGGCCACGGTCTGGCTGGCGTGCAGGTCGAGGGTGCCGCGCAGCACGCCGCGCCATTCGCTCAGGGCCAGTTCGGCGGCGCGGCTGCGCGCCAGGATCGCCTTGGCGTCTTCGCAGAACGCCGCACCGGCCGCGGTCAGTGCCAGGCCGCGGCCGACCCGGTCGAACAGTGCCACCCCGTATTGGCGTTCCAGCGCCTTGATCGCGGCACTGGCCGCCGAGGGCGTGCGATGCGCGGCCTGTGCGCCCAGGGTCAGGTGCTGGCGCTCGGCCACCGCCACGAACAGCGCGAGTTGTTCCAGGGTCATGCGACAACCATTCGGATGGATCGAATGAAGTGTGCACAATTATGCGATGGATCGAAACGGTTCGCGGGCGCAACCTGCCGCCACTTCGATCCGGATCGCTGCCATGTGGACGCAACTGCACAGACCCTCGACCTTGCTGCCCGGGCTGGCCCTGGCCGTCGGGGTGGCGGCGCTGGCCTGGCTGGCCGAGCGCGCGCAACTGCAGTGGCTGGGCCGGCGCTGGATCGATGCGCTGGTGTTCGCGATCGTGCTCGGCACGCTGCTGCGCACGGCCTGGCGGCTGCCGCCGTCCAGCCATGCGGGCATCGCCTTTGCCGCCAAGCTGCCACTGGAACTGGCGATCGTGCTGCTCGGCGCCTCGGTCGGCATCGGTGCCCTCGGCGCGGCTGGCGGCCTGTTGCTGGGCGCCATCGCCGCGGTGGTGCTGCTGGCGATCGCACTCGGCTACGGCATCGGCCGCGCGCTGGGGCTGCCGGTGCGCCTGGCCACCCTGGTCGCCTGCGGCAACGCGATCTGCGGCAATTCGGCGATCGTGGCGGCGGCGCCGGTGATCGATGCCGATTCCGACGATGTCGCTGCGGCGATCGCCTTCACCGCTGCGCTTGGCGTGCTGGTGGTGGTGCTGCT
Source organism: Xanthomonas sp. (assembly GCA_040509765.1). Lineage (GTDB taxonomy): Bacteria > Pseudomonadota > Gammaproteobacteria > Xanthomonadales > Xanthomonadaceae > Xanthomonas_A. The sequence goes on along the minus strand of JBEVKG010000165.1, from coordinate 6,863 downwards.
GCCGCTGGCGGTGCCGTTGCTGGGCCTGGACCAGCGTCACTACGGCATCCTTGCCGGTCTGACCGTGTACGCGGTGCCGCAGGTGCTGGCGGCGACCGTGCCGGTGGGCGCGGTGAGCGCGCAGGTGGGCGCGCTGGTCAAGTTGATGCGGGTGCTGATGCTGGGGCCGGTGATGCTGCTGCTGGGGTTGATCGGCGGCGGATCGCCGGCGCAGCGGCGTCCGCCGCACGCGCTGGTGCCGTGGTTCGTGTTCGGCTTCGTCGGCATGATGGGCCTGCGCGCGCTGGGCGTGCTGCCGGCGGCGGCGATCGAGGCGGCGCAAGCGCTGTCGCTGCTGTTCACCCTGGTGGCGATGGCGGCACTGGGCCTGTCGGTGAATCTGCGCACCGTGCTCGCGTCCGGTGGGCGCGTGCTGGCGGCTGGGACGCTGTCGCTGCTGGCACTGGCCAGCCTCAGCGTGCTGCTGCTGCGCTGGTTGCCGTAGGCGCCGACGCCGCCATGCCATCGGCGATGCCGCGAACTCGGCATTTCGCATCGCCTGCACCCGCGTTCAACCCTGCACTCACGAGACGGCGCGGAGCATGGCGGCACTTGTCATGCAAAGGATACCGTCATGCGTCCCTACCGTTCCGCACTCTCCCTGGCGCTGCTGTCGATCCTCGGCATCGGCCTGGCGCATGCGCAGACCGATACGTCCGGCCAGGCTGGCGGTCACGACCCCGGCGCGATGCAGCAGCAAACCCCATCGACGACGGCCTCGCCCGCGTCGTCAAGCATGCAAGGCGCGCGCGCGTCCGCGCTCAACGAAAAGCAGGCGCTGGGCGTGTTGTCGGCGATCAACACCGCCGAGATCGGCGCCGGCAATCTGGCCTTGCAGAAGCAGGTCAAGGGGCCGGTGCGCGATTACGCCATGCAGATGGTCAAGGAACACGCCGACAACAACGCCAGGATCGCGCCGTGGGGACCCGATGCCAAGGCCGCGCCCGCGCAGCAGCAGATGCAGAAGGCCAAGGCCGAAGCCGGCACGCTGCAGGCATTGGACGGCGAGCGTTTCGAGCAGGCCTACGTGACGGCGATGGTCAACGATCACCAGGCCGCCCTGCAGATGCTCGACAGCACGCTGATTCCTGCGGCCAGGACGCCGGACGTCGCCGCGCATCTGCGCACCACGCGCGCGCATGTGGCCGAGCACCTGGCCAAGGCGCAGCAGTTGCAGCGCGCCAGCGCGTCGGCGCCCGCGCCTGCCCGCTGAATCCGCGGCGGGTCCCGGCAGCAATGCCGGGAGTTGCATGGTGACGCTTCGCGCGCGACGGGGTTTCCGGTTCCCTGGTGGGTCGGGTGGTTCTGGTGGGTTGTGACGCGAGCGTGCCTGTTTAGCTTGGGTGTCGTGTCACGCGCTCACCGAGCCCGGTGGCGGCAGGCCGCACGCGAACGCGCGGCGCCGCTGCCGTTCGGTGTAATAGTCTCCGCGCAGGCGGCGGCCTAAGGTAGCGGCCATCTTCCTCCGCATCGCCGACCGGTCGCCCCATGGGACACGATCACAGCCACGCCCCCACCGAAATCCGTCACGAGCAGCCGCTGTGGTGGGCGCTCGGCCTCACCGCGCTGTTCCTGGTGGTGGAGGTGGCCGGCGCCTTCGTCACCAACAGCCTGGCGCTGCTGTCCGACGCCGCGCACATGGCCACCGACACGCTGGCGCTGATGATCGCCTTGGTCGCGGTGCGGCTGAGCCGGCGCCCGCCCGATGCCAAGCGCAGCTACGGCTACGCGCGGCTGGAGGCGCTGGGCGCGCTGGTCAACGGCGCGCTGCTGTTCGCGGTGGCGGCGTACATCCTGTGGGAGGCGGTGCAGCGGTTCCGCCAGCCGCAGGACATCGCCACCGTCGGCATGCTCGGCATCGCCGCATTCGGCCTGCTGATCAACCTGATCTCGATGCGCCTGCTCAAGGCCGGCAGCGGCGAGAGCCTCAACATGAAGGGTGCCTACCTGGAAGTGTGGAGCGACATGCTCGGCTCGGTCGCGGTGATCGTCGGCGCGCTGGCGATCCGTCTCACCGGTTGGAAGCTGATCGACCCGATCCTGGCGGTGCTGATCGGCCTGTGGGTGCTGCCGCGGACCTGGGTGCTGCTGCGCGAAGCGATCAACGTGCTGCTGGAAGGCGTGCCCAAGGGCGTGGACCTGGTTGCGGTGCGCGGTTACCTGCAGGCCGCGCCCGGCGTGGCCAGCGTGCACGACCTGCACGTGTGGGCGCTGGCCTCCAGCACGCCGGCGCTGACCGCGCACGTGGTGGTCGCCGAGGGCGCCGATGCCGATGCGCTGCGCGCCGCCCTGTGCGACGGCCTGCATGCGCAGTTCGGCATCGACCACATCACCCTGCAGATGGAAGCCGGCCATTGCGGCGCCGCGCCGTGCGGCGCGCCGGCCGCGGCAGGCGCGGGCGGCGGTCACGATCATCACGGGCATGGTCATGGCGATCATGCACATGCGCATGGGCATCGCGCACATGGGCATGCGCACGGGCATTCGCATCCGTAATTGGCGCTGCTGCGCGATGACGTTCGTGCAGGCGCAGCGTGCGTCTTTCGTTGGGAGTTGGTCGCTGGCGTTTACCGGGAATGCCGGTCGCGGCTGAAGCAGCTCCTACAAGTCCTACAGCGGCGTCCGCCTCGATGGCTGCGCTTCACCCGGCGCCATGAGCCGCTTTCGTAGGAGCGGCTTCAGCCGCGACGAGCTTTCCCAATATCGCCTGTCGCGGTTGAAACCGCTCCTACATGTAATCGCCTGGGCGGCTCAGACCACCGGCTCGCGCAACGCCGGCGCATCCCAGCCCGGGCGCGGCGCGAAGCGCTCGCCGTAGCGGGCTTGCAGGGCGCGCAGGCGCGCCAGCAACACGTCGGCGCCGGCGGCGCGGATGTGCTGGATCGGGCCGCCGCGGAACGGGGCGAAGCCGGTGCCGAAGATCACGCCGGCATCCAGCAGGTCGGCATCGGCGACCACGCCTTCGTGCAGGCACGCGACCGCCTCGTTGAGCAGCGGCAGGATCAGGCGGTCTTCCAGGTCGTCCGGCGCGCGATAGTCCTTGGCCAGTTCGGGCTTCTTGGCGCGGCCGTTCTCCCAGGTGTACAGACCCTGCCCATCCTTCTTGCCGCGCTTGCCCGGCTCCACCGTCTGCAGCGCCGCCGGGATCGGCAGGCCGAGGAACGGCGCCAGCTCGGCGCCGACGCCGGCGGCCACGTCCAGGCCCACCGTGTCGATCAGTTCGATCGGGCCCATCGGCATGCCGAACCTGACCGCGGCCTTGTCGATCGCCGGGCCGGGAATGCCTTCGGCGTAGGCGGTGGCCGCTTCCAGCATGTACGGGAACAGCACGCGGTTGACCAGGAAGCCGGGGGTGCCGGCGACCGGCACCGGCAGCTTGTCGATCGCCTTGCAGAACGCAGCCAGCCGCTTCTGGTTCTCCGGCGCCAGGCCGTCGTGGCAGACGATTTCCACCAGCGGCATCTGCGCCACCGGATTGAAGTAGTGCAGGCCGCCGAACTGTGCCGGGCGCTGGATGTGCTCGCGCAGTTCGGTCAGCGGGATCGAGGACGTGTTGGTGCTGAGCAGTGCGGTCGGCTGCATGCGCGGTTCCAGCGCCTGGTACAGCTCGCGCTTGGCCTGCGGGTTCTCGATGATCGCCTCGATCACCAGGTCGGCGCTTGGCACGCCCTCGCCGGCCAGGTCGCCCTTCAGCCGTGCCGCCACCGCCGGGCGCTTGCTGTCGTCCTTTACCCGCTTGGCGAACAGCTCGCCGGCGCGGCTCAGCGCACCGTCGATGAAGCGCTGCTCGCGGTCCTGCAGGGTCACCTCGAAGCCCTTGTAGGCCGACCAGGCCGCGATGTCGCCGCCCATCACGCCGGCGCCGACCACGTGCACGTGGCGGATGCCGTGGTCCTTGCCGCCCAGCGCCTTGAGCCGTTCGGTGAGGAAGAAGATGCGGATCAGGTTGCGCGCGGTCGGCGTGCTGGCCAGCTTGACCACGGCCTTGCGTTCGGCGTCCAGGCGCGCCTGGATGCCGCTGCCGCCGCTGCGTTCCCAGACCCCGATCAGCGCATACGGCGCCGGGTAGTGTTCCTTGCGCGCCTTGCGCGCCACCTGCTTGCGCATCTGCGGCGCCAGCAGCTTGCGCGCCGGCCAGGTGTTGGTCGCCCAGGCAGTGGCGCGCTGCTTGAAGGGACGGGCGCTGCCGGACAGCGCCAGCGCCACCGCGGTGTCGGTCAGCACGGCCGGTGCGGCGACCTTGTCGACCAGGCCCATCGCCCGCGCCGCCGAGGCCGACACGGTGCGCCCGGTGAGCATCAGGTCCATCGCCGCCGGCGCGCCGATCAGCCGCGGCAGGCGCGCGCTGCCGCCCCAGCCGGGGAAGATGCCGAGCTTGGTCTCGGGCAGGCCGATGCGGGTGCCCGCATCGCTGGAGGCGACGCGGTAACGGCAGGCCAGCGCGATCTCGGTGCCGCCGCCCATGCAGAAGCCATGGATCGCCGCGACCGTGGGGCAGGGCAGCTCGGCCAGCTTCTGGAAGGTCGCCTGGCCGCGGCGGATCGCGTCGTTGACGGTGCCGCGGCGGTCGAACTCCTGGAATTCCTTGAGGTCCGCGCCAGCGATGAAGCCGTTGTCCTTGGCCGAGCGGATCACCACGCCCTTGGGCGGATCGATGGCGATGCGCTCGAGCAGGTCGCCCAGCTCCAGCAGCACGTCCTGCGACAGCGCGTTAACGGGCGCGTCCTGGCGGTCGAGGCTGAGCACGACGACCCCGTCGCCGCGGATGTCCGCTTGCCAGTGACTGAATCGGAGCCCGTCGAAGCCTGAAAGCATGGGGAGGACCATCCGCTTGTGTATGGAGAAGATCGTTATCATCCAGAGGTTGTTTCCGTCGCGTCAAATCCCAATCCAGGGGAATTGAGGCGTGTTCCAACACCGCTGGCCTTGCGCCAGCCTAACGGAACGCCGGTTAACGTCGTGGGGCGGCGATCCGCTGAGGGGCGCTGAACTTTTTTCCGAATTGGCGGTCAGAGGGTCCGACGTAGGTTGGGCTGACAGGAGTGCGGCCCGCTATGGCCGATGTCGAAACACCTCAGGAGCTGGACCTGGAACTGGTCCGGCGTGTGCAGCGCGGCGAAAGCGCGGCATTCGATGTGCTGGTGCGCAAGTACCAGCATCGGATCGTCGGGCTGATCGGGCGCTACATCGCCGACTGGAGCGAATGTCAGGACGTGGCCCAGGACACCTTCATCCGCGCCTACCGCGCGATGGGGAGCTTCCGGGGCGACGCCCAGTTCTCCACCTGGTTGCACCGGATCGCCGTGAACACCGCCAAGAACTACCTGGTCGCGCACAACCGCAGGCCCCCCACCGACGATGTCGACGTGCTCGATGCCGAGCAGTTCGACAGCGGTACCCGGCTGCGCGACACCGACACGCCCGAGCGCGAGTTGATGCGCCAGGAGCTGGAACGCACGGTGATGAAGGCCGTCGACGCCCTGCCGGAAGAATTGCGCACCGCCATCACCCTGCGCGAGGTGGAGGGCATGAGCTACGAGGACATCGCGCAGAAGATGGGCTGCCCGATCGGCACCGTGCGGTCGCGGATCTTCCGCGCCCGCGAGGCCATCGACGCCGAACTCCGTCCCCTGCTGGATACCGACAGCGCCACCCGTGAGCGACACCGCGTATGACCGATAGCACGCCCTTTCCCAAGCCAGTGCCGGCGCCCGACAGCGCAGCGCCGGACAAGTTCGAGCTGCACTACCGGCAGCAACTGTCCGCGCTGATCGACGGCGAACTGCCGGCCGACGAAGCGCGCTTCGTGCTGCGCCGGCTGCAGCACGACGAGGAACTGTCCGGCTGCCACGAGCGCTGGCAGTTGTGCGGCGACATCCTGCGCGGCCGCGTCAGCGTGCCGGCGCCGGCCGATTTCAGTGCCCGCGTGCGCCAGGCGGTGGCCGCCGAAGCGCAGCAGGCCGCGCGTGCCGAGGCGGCCAGCGCGGCCGGCAAGCGCCGCAGCTGGCGCTGGGGCGGCAGTGCGGCCCTGGCCGCCTCGGTCGCCCTGTTGGCCCTGTTCGTGACCCAGCGCCTGCCGCAGACCCCCGAGGCGCTGCCGCCGGCGCAGGTCGCCGATGCCACCGCGCCGACCCCGACGCCGGCTGCCACCACGCCGCAGGTGCCGACGCCGGTGCCGGCACCGGCCGATCCGCAGGGCGATCTCGCCGCAGCCGTCGCCGCGGCGCCGGCGGTGGCGATCGCCGCCAACCGTCGCCAGGAAGCGGCGGCGCGACGCCAGGCCACGCGCAGCGAACAGGCCGCGCGTCCCCGCAGCGTCCCGGCCGAGCGCACCTATGCCGCAGCGGCGCCATCGCCCGCCGCCAAGCCGGCAGCCAGGGCGCCCGCGCAGACCCCGTTCGTGGCGCCGGTCGTGGCCCCCACGATGGTCGCGCAGCGCGCCAGCGATCCGTTCGGGCATCCGGCGACGCCGCTGCAGGCCCGGCCGTGGCCGCGCTCGACCCTGCCGGCCACCGATTCCGGCAGCGCATTCACCGCCAGCTTCCCGCACAGCGGCGCGGACCCGGCCGCGTTCTATCCGTTCGAACCCCGATTGCCTGCCGACGCCGCGGTCAACCCGCCGCCGCATTCGCAGCCCTGACCCCGCGCGCCGGCAGGCGTCCGTGCTGCATCCCGGCGCGTGGTCCCCGTTGCTTCGTCCCCTCGTTCTTCCCCTTCCCGAACCGGAGGCTCGCGTCCGATGACTCACCGTATCCGCCACCATCTGTTGGGCCTGCTGGCGCTGACCGTGCCGCTGGCCGCCTGTGCGCAGCAACCCAGCCCCA
>JBEVKG010000164.1:0-19888 GCA_040509765.1 Xanthomonas sp. | reverse complement strand
CCCTCTCCCAATGGGAGAGGGGCTTGAGCGTAGACAGCAAATCACGGCGCGGCGCCGGCTACGGCAGGATCGACGACATGGCGGATGCCGGCGGCAGCCGCGACAATAGACGGCCTCGCTCCGCGCCCGGCCGGTCGGCCTGGCCAGCATCGCCAAGGATTTCCGCTCATGACCCATTCCCGCTCGCACGCCCTGTTCGCCCAAGCGCAATCGCTGATTCCCGGCGGCGTCAATTCGCCGGTGCGCGCCTTCAAGTCGGTGGGCGGCGAGCCGTTCTTCGTGCAGCGCGCCGACGGCGCGTACCTGTACGACGTCGACGGCAACCGCTACATCGACTACGTGGGCTCGTGGGGGCCGATGATCGCCGGTCACAACCACCCGGGGGTGCGCGAAGCGGTGCAGCGCGCGATCGGCGACGGGCTGTCGTTCGGCGCGCCGTGTCCGGCCGAGGTGACGATGGCGCAGACCATCACCCGGCTGGTGCCGTCCTGCGAGATGGTGCGCATGGTCAACTCCGGCACCGAGGCCACGCTGTCGGCGGTGCGATTGGCGCGCGGCGCCACCGGGCGCAACCGCATCGTCAAGTTCGAAGGCTGCTACCACGGCCACGGCGACTCGTTCCTGGTCAAGGCCGGCAGCGGCATGCTGACCCTGGGCGTGCCGACCTCGCCGGGCGTGCCGGCAGGCCTGAGCGAACTCACCGCCACCCTGGCCTACAACGATGTCGAGGGCGCCACTGCGCTGTTCGAGGAGATCGGCCATGAGATCGCCGCGGTCATCATCGAACCGGTCGTCGGCAACGCCAATTGCATTCCGCCGCGCCCTGGCTATCTGCAGCACCTGCGCGACCTGTGCACGCAGCATGGCGCGCTGCTGATCTTCGACGAGGTGATGACCGGTTTCCGTGTCGCCCTGGGCGGTGCGCAGGCGCATTACGGGGTGACGCCGGACCTGACCACCTTCGGCAAGATCATCGGCGGTGGCATGCCGGTGGGCGCCTATGGCGGGCGTGCCGAGCTGATGCGGCAGGTGGCGCCGTCCGGGCCGATCTACCAGGCCGGCACGCTCAGCGGCAATCCGGTGGCGATGGCCGCGGGGCTGGCGATGCTGGAGCTGATCCAGGCACCGGGCTTCCACCAGCGCCTGGATACGGCCACCGCGCAGCTGTGCGCCGGTCTGGAAGCGGCGGCGGCGGCGGCCGGCGTGGCGGTCACCACCAACCAGGTCGGGGCGATGTTCGGGCTGTTCTTCACCACCGAGAAGGTGGAGACCTATGCGCAGGCCACCGCCTGCGACACCGCCGCGTTCAACCGCTTCTTCCACGCGATGCTGGCGCGCGGTGTGTTCCTGGCGCCCTCGGCGTACGAGGCGGGCTTCGTCTCCAGCGCGCACGACCAGGACGTGCTGGAGGCGACCCTGGCCGCGGCGCGCGAGGCGTTCGCGGTGGTCGCCGCCGGCTGAAATGCCGGCGCTGCGACCGCGGTGTGACGGCAGCGCGCCGCGCCGGTGGCCGGCGCCGCGCCGCCATGCAGGATCAACCGAACACGAACTTGCCCTTCATCATCGCCCAGTGCCCCGGGAACGAACAGAAGAACGTGTAGTCGCCGCCCTTGCTCAGCTTTGCGGTGGAGAACTTGACCGTGTCCGACTGGCCCGCGCCGATCACCTTGGTGTGGGCGATGATCCGCGGATCGTTCTTGGGCAGGTAGTTGTCGGCCAGGCTGGAACTGGTGCCGGCATTGGCAACGGCCTGGAAATCCGGGGTCTTGGTCAGCACCCAGTTGTGGCCCATCACCGCGGCGGCGAGCTTGCCGCTGTGCTTGAGCGTCACCGCCACCTCGGTGCAATCGGCCGCGACCTTGATCTGGGTCTGGTCGAAGGACATCTGGTCGGTGCCGGTAATGGTCACCGCGCAGGTCTTGGCCCAGGCGGCCGGCGCGAACGCGAGACCGGAAAGGACGAGCAGCAGGGACGGAAACGTGGTGTTCAAGGCGAATTCCTCAGAAAGAGAGACGGCACCGCGCCACGGCAGGTCGCGCGCGCGGCGGCATGCCCCGACTGTCGGCCGGCCCGCGACGGCTTGTCAACGACAAGCGATGGCGCATCGCATCATTGGGACATGCTGCGGAGCGCGGCGACGTCCACGAGACGCTGCCTGATCGGTGCTGCTTCCGCGCCGCGCCGACTGCGCTTTCCGTCACCCCCACAGGCATGCCCATGTCCGCATTGATCCGCGCGCAGCCGGCGCTGCTGCTGCTCGACTTCGACGGCGTGCTGGCGCGCTACACGCGTGCCGCACGCATCGCCGCGCTGGCCGCGCACTGCCGCTGCGAGGCGGCACGGGTACGCGAGGTGCTGTTCGGTTCCGGGCTGGAGACCGCCTACGACGGCGGCGAACTGGACACCGCCGCCTACCTGCAGCGGCTGAGCGCGGGCCTGGGCGCTCCGGTGGACGCGGCCGCGTGGATCGCCGCGCGGGTGGCCGCCAGCCGCGCCGATGCCGGCGTGATCGCGCAGGTGCTGGCGCTGGCCGATCGCGTGGCCATCGGCGTGCTGACCAACAATGGCGCGCTGATGGCGCAGGCGATGCCGCAGATCGTGCCGGCGCTGTTTCCGCTGCTGCACGGGCGCGTGCTGTGCAGCGGCCGCCTGGGCGGGCGCAAGCCGGACGCGGCGGTCTACCGACAGGCGCTGGCGCACTTCGGCGTCGGCCCACGGCAGGCGCTGTTCATCGACGACCTGTTCGTCAACGTGCGCGGCGCCCGCGCGCTCGGCATGGCCGCGGAAACCGCCAGCGGCGCGCGTGCCCTGCGCCGCGCGCTGGCGCGGCACGGGCTGGGGTGAACCGCTGCTTCAGCGTGCGGCGAGGTAGGCGCGCAGCGCGCTGCGCAACCGCGCCAGGCCTTCGCTCAGTTCGGCATCGGTGAGGTTGAGCGCAGGCACGAAGCGCAGCACGTCCGGGCCGGCCTGCAAGGTCAGCAGGCCATGCGCGGCGGCGTGGTCGAGGATCGCACCGGCCTGTCCGGCGTGCGCCGGCGCCAGCACCGCACCGAGCATCAGGCCGCGGCCGCGGACCTGGGCGAACAGCGCGAATTCGTCGTTGAGGGCCGCCAGTCCCTTGCGCAGCGCCGCCGACTGCCGCGACACGTTGGCGGCGATCGCCGTCGAGGCCAGCTTGCGCAGCGCCACCCGCGCCACCGCCGCGGCCAGCGGGTTGCCGCCGAAGGTGGTGCCATGCGCGCCGAACTGCATGGTCTCGGCGACCTTCGGCCCGGCCAGCAGCGCACCGATCGGGAAACCGCCGCCCAGCGCCTTGGCCAGGGTCACGATGTCCGGCGTCACCTGATCCTGCCAGTGCGCGAACAGGGTGCCGGTGCGGCCCATGCCGCACTGGATCTCGTCCAGCACCAGCAGCGCGCCGTGGTGGTCGCACAGCGCCCGCACCTGCGCCAGGAAGCCGGGCGCCGCCGGCATCACCCCGCCCTCGCCCTGCACCGGCTCCAGCATCACCGCGGCCACGTCGCCGGCCGCCATCGCCGTTTCCAGTTGCACGATGTCGTTGAAGTCGACGTAGCGGAAGCCGCCGGGCAGCGGCTCGTAGCCCTCCTGGTACTTGGGCTGCGCGGTGGCGGTCACCGCGGCCAGGGTGCGGCCGTGGAAGCTGCCGCGGAAGGTGACGATCACCCGCCGCTGCGGCGGACGCCCCTGGGCGGCGGCCCACTTGCGCACCAGCTTGATCGCCGCCTCGTTGGCCTCGCTGCCGGAATTGCACAGGAACGCCTTGTCCGCGAAGCGCGAGGCCACCACCAGTTCCTCGACCAGGCGCAGCGGCGGCTCGCTGTAGAACACGTTGCTGGTGTGCCACAGCTTGCCGGCCTGTTCGAGCAGCGCCGCATGCAGGTCCGGATCGTTGTGGCCGAGCCCGCACACGGCGATGCCGGCGGACAGGTCGATGTAGTCGCGTCCCTCGCTGTCCCACACCCGCGCGCCCTGGCCGCGCTCCAGCACCAACTGGCGCGGACGGTAGATCGGCAGGGCGTAGCGTTGACCGAGGGCGATCAGCTCCGCGGCGGAAGAAGCGGTCATCGAGGCAGTCCTGCGGGGAAAGCGCCGATTATAGAGACCGCCGGCAGCGCTTGCCCGGGACCGCCGACGGCCGCCTGGAGCGACCGGGTGGCACGCCGTCCGCCGTGGCAGCTCAAGCCGGCCCGGACGCCGCCGCGAAGCCCTTTCCGCACGCCGCCGACTGCCGCGCCGTGCGTGCGCGTCCACCGCTGCAATGCGGCTCGGGTAGCATGGGCGCATGCGATTTTTCCTCGATTCCCAGCTCGCCCCGGCGACCGAGCACGGCTGGCGGCGCCGCTGGTTCGACATCATCTATCGGCACGACACCAAGCCTTCGCGCAACTTCGACCTGTTGCTGGTCGCGGCGATCCTGGCCAGCGTCGCGGTGATCCTGGTCGACAGCGTGCCGGCGCTGCACGCCCGTCACGCCGACACCCTGTACGTGCTGGAGTGGGGCTTCACCGTGCTGTTCACCGCCGAGTACGCGTTGCGCCTGGCCACGGTGAAACGGCCGCTGCGCTACGCGCTGAGCTTCTGGGGCGTGATCGACCTGTTGTCGACCCTGCCCACCTACATCTCGTTTCTGCTGCCCGGTGCGCAGACGCTGCTGGTGGTGCGCGTGCTGCGGGTGCTGCGGCTGTTCCGCATCCTCAAGCTGACCCGCTACGTCGAGGAAAGCAGCCTGCTGGTCGACGCGTTGTGGCGCAGCCGGCGCAAGGTGTTCGTGTTCCTGTTCACGGTGATCACCCTGGTGGTGATCTTCGGCGCGTTGATGTACGTGGTCGAAGGCCCGGCCAACGGCTTCACCAGCATCCCCACCGCCATGTACTGGGCGGTGGTGACGATGGCCACGGTCGGCTTCGGCGACATCGCCCCGCTCACGCCGCTGGGCCGCGCCATCACCTCGGTGCTGATCCTGATCGGCTACAGCATCATCGCCGTGCCCACCGGCATCTACACCGCCGAACTGGCCAACAGCCTGCGCGACGCCGACCGCAGCCGCGCGCCGGATCAACGCACCTGCGCGCGCTGCGGCCTGCACGGCCACGACCGCAACGCCGGCTATTGCCGGGGCTGCGGCCAGGCGTTGCCCGACAACGCGCCCTGAGTCCTCACCACACGCCGGTGTTGGGCATCGACGCCCACGGTTCGGCCGGCGCCAGCGCCTCGCCCTTCTGCAGCAGTTCGACCGAGATCAGGTCGGGGCTGCGCACGAAGGCCATGCGCCCGTCGCGCGGCGGACGGTTGATGGTCACGCCGAGCGACTGCAGGTGCGCGCACAGGGCGTAGATGTCGTCGACCTCGAAAGCCAGGTGGCCGAAGTTGCGGGCGCTGCCGTAGTCCTCGTCCGAGCCCCAGTTGTAGGTCAGCTCGACCTCGGCCTCCGGGTTCTCCGGGGCGCCGAAGTACACCAGGGTGAACTTGCCGGCTTCGTTCTCGATGCGGCGGGTTTCGTGCAGGCCCAGGCCTTCGGTGAAGAACGCGCTGGTCTTCTCCAGGTCGTGGACGCGGATCATGGCGTGCAGGTATTTCATCGTGACACCTCGGATGGTGGGGGATGGGGGCGCGCGTGCCGCGATGGCGCGCGTAAAGGGCACATAGGGTAGCGCCGCCGGCGTGCAGGCATGGCGACGCCGCGGCGGGACCGGTTCAGCGGAAATAGCAGGCCTTCAGCGGCAGCGCCGCCGCGCCCACCGCGCTGGCGTCGGCGGTGGCGGCGGCCGGCAGCAGCAGCGGCAACGGCCGCGCCTGGCCGCGGCGCGGCTGGTTGTCGATGCGCACGTGCGGAATCAGCCGCGTCGCCAGTTCGCGCGGCATGCGCCCGCCGAACACCACCGCCTGCGGATCGAAGATCGCCACGATCGCCGACACGATCAGCGACAGGCCCGGCGCCACCCGCGCGATCCAGCGCTCGATCGCCGGCCACGCCGGATCGTAGGCCGCCAGCAGCGCACGGATGTCGGGCAGCGCGATGCCGTCCTCGGCCAGCAGTTGCCGCAACAGCTCCAGCGTGCCGCGCTCCAGCCCCTGCTGCGGCAGCATGCCGGCGAACTCGCCGGCATTGCCGTGCGCGCCGCGCAGGCAGGCGCCGTCGATCACCACGCCGCCGCCCAGGCCGTAGTTGAAATGCAGATAGGCGAAGTCGCGGTACTGGCGGCCGATGCCGAGCAGGCTCTCGCCCGCCGCCGCCACCGTACCGTCGTTGTCCACCCACACCGGCAGCTGCAGCGCCTCGGCCAGCCAGTCGCCGATCGACAGCTCGCCCAGCGCGCGCAGCGGCTCGGGCGGGTTCATGTGCACGCCGTCCTCGACGAAGAAACCGGTCATCGCCACGCCAGCGCCCAGGCGCGGACCGAGCCCGGCGCCGGCAGAAGCCGTCAGCGCGGCGTCGGCCTCGCGCAGTTGCGCCAGCAGCGCGGCCGGCTCGGTCGAGCGCAGCGCATGTTCGGCGGTGGCGCGGATCTGCCCGCTGAAATCCAGCAGCGCCAGCGACAGCGCATCGGTCGCGATCGCGTAGCCGACGGTATGGCCGTAGCCGGGATTGAGCGCGATGCCCGCGCCGGGCTTGCCGCGGCCCGCGTGCGCCAGCGAGGCGCCGATCGCGACCAGGCCGCGTTCGGCCAGCGCGTCGACCAGGCGTACCGCCGACTGCACGGTGAGCCCGGTGCTGCGGCTGAGATCGGCACGGGTGGCGGTCCCGGCCAGGCGCAGGCGATCGAGCATGTGCCGCTCGTTGTCGCTGAGATCGGCATGGACGGCATGGCGGGACTCGGCAAGACGCGGCAGGGCGACGGCAACGGGAGCGGGCATGGGCGGCGGTGGCATGAAGACCCCGGCAGCATAGCCGCGCCGCGTTCCGTCATTGCGGCGCCAACGGCGATTGGATGGAACAGAGCGTTTTTTGCGGTGCGTCGCCGTGCGCAGGCGGCGCGCCTCGCTCGCGTCCGAGCGCCGCCGCGCGCGCCCGACGCGCGCAGCCGCCTCGCGGTCCGTCGGACCCGGCCAGGCCTGGCTCAGTCCAGGAACAGGTCCGGCAGCAGCGGCTGCGACGGGTCCAGCGCATAGCCGGACAGATCGTGCACGCCCGCCTCGGCCAGCACCGCGTCGTCGATCAGGAACTGGCCATGGAACCCGGCGGCCGGCCGGGTCAGCACGGCGTGCGCGGCGTCGGCCATGATCTCCGCGCGGCGGCCGTTGCCGGCATCGACACCGGGGATCATGTTCAGCGCCTCGGTGGCGATCAGCGTGCGCGGCCACAGCGCATTGACCGCCACGCCCTGCGGGCCGAACTCGCCGGCCAGGCCCAGGGTGACGAAGCTCATGCCCATCTTCGCCAGGGTGTAGCCGGTATGCGGCGCCCACCATTTCGGGTCCAGCGACGGCGGCGGCGCCAGGGTCAGGATGTGCGGATTGGCGCTGCGCAGCAGATGCGGCAGGCAGGCCTGCGCGCACAGGAAGCTGCCGCGCGCGTTGACCTGCTGCATCAGGTCGAAGCGCTTCATCGGCGTGTCCAGCGCCCCGCGCAGCCAGATCGCGCTGGCGTTGTTGACCAGGATGTCGATGCCGCCGAACGCCGCGACCGTCGCCGCCACCGCCGCGCGCACCTGCTCCTCTTCGCGGATGTCGCACTTCAGCGCCAGCGCGCGCCCACCGGCCGCCTCCACCGCCGCGGCCGCGCTGTGGATGGTGCCGGGCAGCTTGGGATTGGGCACCGCCGACTTCGCCGCGATCGCCACGTTGGCACCGTCGCGCGCCGCACGCAGCGCGATCGCCAGCCCGATGCCGCGCGAGGCGCCGGTGATTAAGAGGGTTTTACCTTTGAGGGTCATTGGAGTGGGAATGGAGAATGGGGAATCGGGAATGGGAAAAGCTTAGCGCCTTCTCGCCGCGTGCCCGGCAGCCCAGACGCGCACGCGGCCCGCTTTTTCCATTCCCCATTCTCCATTCCCCACTCCCGGCCTTCAGGGCTTCGGCCCCTGTCCCTCGTTGTCTTCCCACTTGAGCAGGCGCCGGGTGACGAAGCGGTACACCGGCTTGCCGCTGGCGAACCACAGTGCGCGCACCCAGGAATGGCGCTTGAGCAGGCGCCGCTCGACCGGGGTCAGGGCGTGCGCGCAGTACATGCGCTTGTGCTTGAGCAGGTGACGCAGGTCCTCGCGCGCCAGCAGGCGCATCCAGCGCGAGCGCGGGGCGCCGCGCACGGCGAGCTGGAAATCGATAAGCGCCGGGCTGCCGTCGGCCAGCACCAGCCAGTTCGCTTCCTTGGCCAGGTCGTTGTGCGCCACCCCGCGCCGGTGCACCTGCTGCAGCAGACGCCGCGCGGCACGGAAATAGGCCAGGTCGCCGCGCGGCGGCCGCTGGTACATCGCCGCGCCGTCCAGGTAGCTGCGATCCAGGAAGGTGCCGTCCCAGCCGCGCAGTTGCGGCGTCGCCGCCATGCCGTCCAGCTGCCGCAAGGCGCGCGCCTCGCGCCGCGCCAGCCACCACGCCGGCAGCCGCAGCCACCACGGCGAGGCGGTGAGATCGCGGCGAACGAAGCGCGCGTCGCCCTCGCCCAGCAGCAGGATGCGGCCGAAGCTGTCGGCCTTGAGGATCTGGACGGTGCGGGGAGCGGCGGCAGGCATCCGGCCAGTGTAGAGCGTGCGACGCGGTTTGACCGGTCCGCACACACCGCCACCGCCAGGCAGGCGCACGGTCGGCGCTGGTCAGCTGCGCGTCGCGCCCCACGCCACGGCAGGCCGCACCGCTGGATCGGTGCGTCGCGCCGCACTGCGGCGGATCCACGCACAGCCCCGCGCTCCGCGGCTCGGATTGGACCGGCGCATTGTGGGATCGATCCCACAATGCGCCCGCGGCGAACCAGGCGCCGGGCAGCCCGGTGCTGCAAGGGCGCTCGCCCGACTCGGCATCGCCAGCGCTAACGGACCGTCATCACGCTCCCTCTATACTTGCCCGATGAATGCCTCATGGACCGATGCCACGCTGGAGTGGATCGCAGCACACCCCATCCTGGCCGGCGCGGTCATCTTCGCCATCGCGTTCTGCGATGCGGTCATCATTCTCGGCACCCTGGTGCCGGCGCTGCCGTTGCTGTTCGCGATCGGCGTGCTGATCGGCCTGGGCCAGATCTCCGGCCCGTACGCGGTGGTCAGCGCCGCGCTCGGCGCGCTGATCGGCGATGCGGTCAGCTATTGGGTCGGCTACCGCTGGGGCCACCAGTTGCGCAACTACTGGCCGTTCAAGCGCTACCCGCAGCTGCTCGACCGCGGCGAGGCGATGTTCCGCCGCAACGCCTTCAAGAGCATCCTGGTGGCGCGCTACGTCGGCGCCATCCGGCCGTTCGTGCCGGCGGTGGCGGGCATGATGAAGATGCCGCTGCGGCGCTACCTGCTGCCCAGCAGCGTGGCCGCGGTGACCTGGTCGCTGCTGTTCCTGGGACCGGGCTGGCTGTTGGGCCAGGCTTACGACGCGGTGGCCGCGGTCGCCGGGCGCCTGTTCCTGGTGCTGGGCCTGCTGGCGCTGGCGCTGGGCCTGGTATGGGCGATCGTGCTGTACGGCTATCGCTGGTCGGCCGGGCACATGGACGCACTGCTGGCGCGCGGCCTGGATTGGTCGCGCCGGCACCCGGTGCTGGGCCGCTACTCGATCGCGGTGTTCGATCCGCAGCGGCGCGAGTCGGTGCCGCTGGCGATGCTGGCGGTGATGCTGCTGGCGCTGGGCTGGGGCTGGTTCGCGCTGCTGATGGTGGTGGTGGCGCACGGCGAGCCGCTGCGGCTGGACCTGGCGGTGCACGACCTGATGCTGGCCTTGCGCAATCCGCTGGCCGACTACCCGATGACCGCACTGGCCTCGCTGGGCGACTGGCAGGTGCTGCTGCCGCCCACCGCGCTGGGCCTGCTCTACCTGGCCTGGCGCCGGCGCTGGATGGCCGCGGCGCACTGGCTGGCGGCGCTGGCGTTCGGCCTGGCCCTGACCAAGCTGCTCGGCACCACCGTGCACGTGGTGCGCCCGCCGGCGGCCAGCAGCGGTTTCGGCTTCCCCTCGGTGGCGGTGACCATGGCCACCATCAGCTTCGGTTTCTTCGCGGTGCTGATCGCGCGCGAACTGCCGGGGCGCTCGCGGGTGTGGCCCTACCTGCTGTCGGGTGCGGTGGTGACCCTGATCGGCTTCGCCCGCCTGTACCTGGGCGCGCACTGGCTCAGCGACGTGGTCGGCGGCATGCTGTTCGGCATCTTCTGGCTGCTGGTGCTGGGCATCGCCTACCGCCGCCGCTTCAACCGCGGGTTCTGGATGAAGCCGCTGGCCTGGCTGTTCTACGGCGGCTTTGCCATCGCCGCGCTGTGGTATGCGCCGCGCCAGCTGGAACGCAAGCTGGCCAAGTTCGAACCGCCGCCGCCGCAGCTGACCCAACTGGCGGACGCGGCCTGGTGGCAGCACGACTGGCGGATGCTGCCGTCGCGGCGCAACGAATTCGACGACGACCAGCGCTGGCCGCTGGACATCCAGGTGGCCGGGCCGCTGGCGCCGCTGCAACGCCAGCTCGAAGCGGCCGGCTGGCGCGTGCAGCCGCAGGCCGGCTGGCAGCAGGCGCTGCAGTTGCTCGATTACAAGGCCACGCCGGCACAGGTGCCGGTGCTGCCGGCGACGCTGGACACGCGGGTGGAATCGCTGTTGATGCTGCGCCCCGGCCCCAATCCGGACGAACTGTACGCGCTGCGCCTGTGGCCGGCACCGGCACGCCTGCAGCCAGGCAATGTGCCGCTGTGGCTGGGCAGTGCGCAGAGCCTGCGCTACGAACGCCACTTCAACCTGATCGGGCTGTGGCGACCGCTGCGCGGCGCCGATCCGGCGCTTACCGCGGTGACCGAGGCGCTGCACGCGCTGCCCACGCGCAAGGACGTCCACCGCCGCAGCGAGATCCCGGTGCTGCTGGTGCGCAGCGACGGCGAAGCGCCGCCGTCGCCCTGAGCGGCGGCGGCGGCCCCCAGCTTTCGGACCGATCAGCGCCAGGCCGACGCAGCGCTGTCCTGCAGGCGCCGGCGGGTGGCGATGGCGGCTATTTCACCTCGACCCGGATCGAACGGGAATCGGTGGACCGATCTTCCCAATGCCGGGAGTAAAGCAGATCGATCGTGCCGCTGCCCTGCTCGGTGGCCTTGAAGGTGTAGGTGACCGTGCTGGGGCAGCCCATTCGACCCGCTGCGCAGGCGGTACCTGGTGCATGCTCGATGTCGAGCAGCGACAGCGACGCGGGCAAGCGGCGCAATGCCCAGGCGCTGCCGGTCGACCCGTTCTCGGACAGAGTGATCGCGAACAGTTGGCCGCGCTGCAGGGCGAACGGCTTCATCGCCGGCGTCAGGCAGGTCTTCGGCGACAGTTGATCGGCGTTGCCGGTGACCAGGGCGATGGCGCCGCGCGCGCAGTCGGCCTGGCCGGCGGCGCCAGGGGCGGTGGCCGCGGTCTCGGCGGCGATGGCCGGCAGGCTCAGACAGCCGCCGGCGGACAGCAACAACAGCAGGAAGGAACGCCTCATGTGAAGTCCTCGATCGTGCGTGGATGGGACGTCAGGCCGCCATGGCGGTATGCCGTTGCCGGCAGCCGAGCGCGGCCGCCGAGCGCTGCCAAGCGTCGCCTGTGCCTGCTAGCGGCGCGCTGAATGCCCGCCGCGGGCCCCACGTGGGCCGCCGGCGGCGTGGTCAATCGAGGGCAGCGCGCGACGACGATCGTGGCGCTCGACCGCGCCGATGTTGCAGCCGCAGGCTGCGCGCGGACCCGGACGGCGCTGCCGCCCTCGCCCGCCTCGCTCAGGGAATCCAGGCCAGCAACTGATCCAGCCGCGCGTGCGGGTCGTCTTCCTGCAGCAGCGACAGGCGCTGGCGTTCGTCCAGCGGCAGCAGTTCGGCCATGCGCCAGCCGACCCAGGCGGCCTGGTCGAGCTGGCGCGGACCATCGACCGGATACACCGCGGCGGCCTGGTCGAGGATGCTGTCGAGCAAGGTCGCCAGCAGCGCGTGCTGCGGACGCAGTTCGTCGTCGCCATCGGCTTCGCGCCATTCCACGTCGCCGACCACCAGGCCGTTGTCGCGGACCCGGCTGCGCAATACGTGGAAGCGCCGCGCGCCGCGCAGGCTCAGCACCAGCACGCCATCGGCGCCGACATCGAAATCGACGATGCGCGCCTCGGTGCCGAACGCCGCCGGTACCGCCGGGGCGCCGGTCTCGCTGCCGTCCAGGATCAGGCAGACGCCGAAGCCGCTGTCGGTCCGCCCGCATTCGCGGACCAGGTCCAGATAGCGGCGCTCGAACACCCGCAGCTTGATCGCGGCGCCAGGCAGCAACACCGCGTGCAGCGGGAACAGCGGCAGCGTGGTTCGCTGCGCACTCACGCGCCGGCTCCGCGGTGCCCGGCAACGCTCATTGCAGCGCCGCCAGGAAACGCCGCGGCGCGCCGTCGAAGCCGCCGTTGGACATGAACACCACATGGTCGCCGCCGCGCACCTGCGTCTGCAGCGCCGCCAGCAAGGCGTCCACGTCCGCCGCCGCGCAGGCGTCGCCGCGCACTGCGGCGATGACCTTGCCGGCGTCCCAGGCCAGCTCCGGCCGCTGCAGGAACACCACCGCGTCGGCGGCGTCCAGCGACGGCGCCAGCGCCTGCGCATGCGCGCCCAGCCGCATCGAATTGCTACGCGGCTCCATCGCCACCACGATGCGCGCCGCGCCGACCCTGGCGCGCAGGCCTTCGAGGGTGGTGCGGATGGCGGTGGGATGGTGGGCGAAGTCGTCGTACACGGTGATGCCCTGCGCCTGGCCGAGCACTTCCAGACGCCGCTTGACGCTGCGGAAGCGCGCCAGCGCCGGCATCACCTGCGCCGGCGCCACGCCCACCGCATGCGCCGCGGCCAGGGCGGCGAGTGCGTTCATCACGTTGTGGCGACCGAGCAGCGGCCACTCCACCTCGCCCAGTTCGCGACCCTGGTGCAACACCGCGAAACGGCTGCCGTCGGCGGCGAGCAGGCGCGCGCTCCAGTCGAACGCCGGATCGAAGCCGAAGCGCTCCACCGGGGTCCAGCAGCCCATCGCCAGCACCTCGCGCAGATGCGCGTCCTCGCCGTTGACAATCAGCCGGCCGCGACGCGGCACGGTCCGCACCAGATGATGGAACTGGCGCTGGATCGCGGCGACGTCGGGGAAGATGTCGGCGTGGTCGTACTCGAGGTTGTTGAGGATCGCCACCAGCGGCCGGTAATGGACGAACTTGCTGCGCTTGTCGAAGAACGCGGTGTCGTACTCGTCGGCCTCGACGACAAACAGCGGCCGCTCCGCCAGGTCCGGCCCCTGCTCCCCTTCTCCCACCGGGAGAAGGTGGCGCGCAGCGCCGGATGAGGGTTCGGCAGCCGCACGTCCCAGCCGTGCGGACACGCCGAAGTCCTCGGCCACCCCGCCGATCAGGAAACCCGGTTCGCGTCCGGCCGCCTGCAGCAGCCAGGTCAGGATGCTGGTGGTGGTGGTCTTGCCGTGGGTGCCGGCCACCGCCAGGGTGTCGCGCCCCGGCAGCACCTGCTCGCTCAGCCACTGCGCCCCGGAGGTGTAGGCGCGCCCGGCGTCGAGCACCGCCTCCACCGCGGCGTTGCCGCGCGACAGCGCGTTGCCGACGATCACCTGATCGCAGTCCGCGGCGATGTGCTCGGGCAGGTAGCCTTGCTTCAGCGCGATGCCCAGGCGCTCGAGTTGCGTGGACATCGGCGGGTAGATCGCCTGGTCGCTGCCCTCGACCGCATGGCCGAGTTCGCGCGCCAGCGCGGCGACACCGCCCATGAACGTACCGGCGATGCCGAGAATATGGATCTTGCTCATGGCCGGATTGTCGCCGATCCCCCGACGCACGCAAACCTGCGAGGCACCGGCCGTCGACCGTGGCCGGCGCGGCGCGGGGCCGATCCGGGGCAATCCTGTCGCCGCGCCGTCAAGTAGGGAATCCCCCACATCGGTCGGGGAAAGTCCCCGATAGGCAAGTCGGGAGCCGACGCCGAGAATGAACGGGCCAGCCTCGACCCCCTGTGGTTCTACTCCCCAAGAGACCATCCCCAAGGGAGCTCATGTCGTGGGGCCCTGAGCAAGCCCGTTCGCTGGCACCTTGTTTCCCGATCCCGGCCCTCAAGGGCATACGGGACGCGTCCTCACCGTCGTCGGAGCGGCTTCAGCCGCGACGGGCTTGATCGGGAAGGCGCGTCGCGGCTGCAGCCGCTCCTACGGGGCGCTTCGTGTCGTGACTGGAGACGCGCAACCGTCGGGGATGCCGCGCCGTCTGCACGTCCGGCGCCCGCTGCGGGCGCCGGCGTGCGGGCCGCCTCAGCGGCCGATCGCTGCCAGGATGCGGGCGAGCACGTCGTCCTGCGAGCCGACGCCGTCCACGCGCGCCAGCGTGCCGCGCTTGTCATAGAAGCCGATCACCGGCGCGGTCGAATCGGTGTAGACCTGCAGGCGCTTGCGCACCGACTCGGGGTTGTCGTCCTCGCGGCCTTCGGCCTTGGCGCGGCCGGCGATGCGCTCGACCAGCAGCTCGTTGGCCACGTCCAGCTGCACCACCGCGTCCAGCGGCTGGCCGAGCTTGGCCAGCAGGTCGTCCAGCGCGCCGGCCTGGGCCAGGTTGCGCGGGTAGCCGTCGAGGATGAAGCCGTTGCGCACGTCGTCACGGCCGAGGCGCGATTCGAGCATGCCCAGCAGGATGTCGTCGGAGACCAGGTCGCCGCGCGCCATCACTTCCTTGGCCTGCACGCCCAGCGGAGTGCCGGCGGCGACTTCGGCGCGCAGCAGATCGCCGGTGGAGATGTGCGGGATCTGCAGCTTGTCCTTCAGGCGGGCCGCCTGCGTGCCCTTGCCCGATCCGGGCGGTCCCAACAGAACCAATCGCATCAACCTGACTCCTCGAGGAAAGTACCGTGCGCGGCCGGCGGCGTTAGACTCGGGGGCCACGCCTGCGCTGCACCGCAAGATCCCCAGCTTACCGCATCCAGGCAATGTCCCGGCAATGTCCCCACCCCAGGAGCGAACCCCGACCATGGCCCAAGGCACCCTGCTGTACGCCCAGTCCGGCGGCGTCACCGCCGTCATCAACGCCAGCGCCGCCGCCGTCATCGGCGAAGCGCGGGCGCGCAAGGTCAAGGTGCTGGCCGCGCGCAACGGCATCCTCGGCGCGCTGCGCGAGGACCTGATCGACACCTCCAAGGAGTCGGCGGCGGCGATCGCCGCGCTGGCCCATACCCCCGGCGGCGCGTTCGGCTCGTGCCGCTACAAGCTCAAGTCGCTGGAGGCCGACCGCGCCAAGTACGAACGCCTGCTGCAGGTGCTGCAGGCGCACGACGTGCGCTACTTCCTCTACAACGGCGGCAACGATTCGGCCGACACCGCCTGGAAGGTCTCGCAGCTGGCGCAGGCGTTCGGCTACCCGCTGCATTGCATCGGCGTGCCCAAGACCATCGACAACGACCTGGCGGTCACCGACACCTGCCCGGGCTTCGGCTCGGCTGCCAAGTACACCGCCGTGTCGGTGCGCGAATGCGCGCTGGACGTGGCGGCGATGGCCGAAACCTCGACCAAGGTGTTCGTCTATGAAGCCATGGGCCGCCATGCCGGCTGGCTGGCCGCCGCCGCCGGACTGGCCGCGCAATCGCCGGACGAGGCGCCGCAGATCATCCTGTTCCCCGAACGCGCCTACGACGAAGCCGCGTTCCTGGCGCAGGTGCGCAAGGTGGTGGACAAGGTCGGCTGGTGCGTGGTGGTGGCCAGCGAAGGCATCCAGACCGCCGATGGACGCTTCGTCGCCGATGCCGGTGGCGGTACCGATGCGTTCGGCCACAGCCAGCTCGGTGGCGTGGCCGCGTACCTGGCCGGCAAGGTCAAGGCCGAACTGGGCTACAAGGTGCACTGGACCCTGCCCGACTACCTGCAGCGCTCGGCCCGCCACATCGCCTCGCGCACCGACTGGGAGCAGGCGCAGGCGGTCGGCAAGGCGGCGGTGCAGTTCGCGCTGAAGGGCATGAACGCGGTGATGCCGGCGATCGTGCGCAGCAGCGACGCGCCGTACCGCTGGAAGATCGAGGCCGCGCCGCTGGGCAAGGTCGCCAACCACGAGAAGAAGATGCCCGCCGGTTTCCTGCGCAAGGACGGTTTCGGCATCACCGAGAAGGCACGCCGCTATCTGCAGCCGCTGATCCGCGGCGAGGCGCCACTGCCCTACGGCAGCGATGGCCTGCCCAAGTACGTGGCGCTGAAGAACGTGGCGGTGAAGAAGAAGCTGCCGGCCTGGGAGGGCTGACCCGCCCGGCGCGCGCCGGCCATGGCGGCGCATCGGCTCGCGCCGGTGCGCGCGTGGTGCATGGAGGATGGCATCACCGCCCGCGAACGCGTTGGCGAACGCCGCAGCGAACGCAGCCGGTTCGCTTCATCGGGCTTGTCGTCTCCGGCACCCGCACCGCGCGTCCTCGCGACTGCCCAGCGCCGGTTGACGCGGATGGAATGGACCCAGTCCAAGCGCGTCGTCGGCCTCAGTGCGCGTCGCGTTCCTGCACGGCGTAGCGAACCGGCAGCGACGGCAGCATCAACGCCGGAGCGGCGGTTCCCGGCACGACCAGCACCTGGTCCAGCGCGATCGCGTCGTCGCCCTCGCGCGCGACGAAGGCCTGGACCAGGCGGGTGCCGGCGGTCGGCAACAGCGCCTGCGGGATCGGACTCGGCGTGCGGCCCATGCCCGCCAGCCAGTGCGGACGCCCGGCGACGAGCGTCGTGCGTGGGTGCACGACCTGCAGATCCACCGAACCGGCGAGCAGACCCACCGTCAGCGGCTTGCCGTGCCGCATCAGGACCACGGACCGGCCGTGCGTCTTGGGTTCGGCGATGGCGTACAGGTCGGCGTCGGGCCGATTCATCGGGATCGGCGACAGGCCCGCCTGGTCGATCGTCAGCGGATCGATGCCCGTGGCGCGCTTGAGCCGCTGCGCCATCATCTCGACCTTTCCGCCCTCTGCGGCGATCGGCCGCTCGGCGGCATGGTGTTCGCCGGCATAGATCAGGATCTTGCTGGCGGGCGCGTGCTCGAGCGCGCGCCGGATGAGGTTGTCGGCCTGGTCCTGCTCCCGCTGCGCCTGGGCCTGGCCGGGATCGGCGGCGTAGTCCGTGCGCGTGGTTTCGTACGACACCAGACGGTAGCCCAGCGCGAGCGACTGGCGCAGGAAATCGGCGAAGACCGGATCGTGCAGGTAGTAGCCGCTGGTCTGCCGTGGGTAGCCGTCCTTCGAGAGCGCCGCCATCTTGTCGCGCGAGACCGCATCGTCGGCATCGCGCTTCAACGCCTCGGCCGCCAGCACGGTGTAGCCGAGCGGGCGCAAGGCGCGCGCGACCTCCAGCCCGAACGCGCGGCCGCGCGGATCGAGATGGTTCTCGTCGAGGATCACGATGCTGGTGCGGCGCGCGCGGCGCACGATCTCCGCAAGCGCGGCAACGCCGTGCGCGTCGCGCAGGTCGGCGAGTTGTTGCTCCGGCACGTGGAAGTCCGCCGCCTTGGCCGGATTGAACGTCGGCATGCCGGTCATGCACGACATCACCTGCGCCCATTGGTCGAACACGTCCGCATCCTGGATATCGCCCGCCGAGGCCACGCCGAGATGCGCCAGCAGGCCGAACGAGGCATCCAGATAGCGGCCATGCATGGCGTCCTGGACGGACTGGTCGTTGGCGGCCTGGACGCGCGCCGCCGCTTCCGGCGCGGGCGCATCCGGCACGGCCGGCAAGGCCGTGGCGGACGGCATCGCGGCGGTACTGGCGGCCGTCGCCGCCGTCAGCAACAACACGCCGCCGACAATCGATTGAAATCGCATGGATGCTCGGACCTTTTCGCGCGTGCAGCACTATTGCCAGGAGCGCGACAAAATACAAGACCGCGACCGGCGCGCGATCGGCAAGGAACGAGATGAGCTTCGACTGGCACGACGGCCCGCTCACGCGCGCGGCGCCGGTCGACAGGACCTATCGGAAGACGCAGGCGGTGCACCGCTTCCTCAACGGCGCATGCCGCGCCGAGTGCACGTTCGATCGCGGGGTCATGGCGTGGATCAAGGACGCTGCGCCCAAGCGCATGGGCGAGGTTGCCGACGAATGGTGGCGGCGGCGGCAACCAGGGCCGGACGCGGCGCGATAGGCCTGCACCGGCTCGAAGGCGCCCATGCGCCGAACCGGAACAATGGCAACACCGGCAGCGCGCATCGGTGGCGGGGCGCCACGGTCCGAGCCAGCCGCCAGCGGCGCTGGACGCGATGAACCTTGCGAGCGTGCGCATCGCGCCAGGCAAGGACGCGCCGCACCCGCCGATGTCCATGCATGGCATCGGCGGCGGCGCGTGAGCAGGCACGCAGCGGATGGCGCCCCGCAAGCATGCCGCCACGCGCGCCGACTCAGCGGCAGGCGGCGCCTTCCACTTGCATCTGCGCGGTGAACTGCGGCACCTGCGCGACCTTGCCGGCGGCGGCCTGCTGCTTGGCTTCTTCCAGATAGATCCGCGACTGCCCTTGGCCATCGCGCTCGGTGTTCAGCGCGACCGGCTTGCGCCACACCCGCACCACCGCCTGCTGCGACGGACACGCCGCGCTGGGCACGCGGATCAGATCGTTGAACTTCCAGCCGGTGGCCTCGCTGGGCTTGGCCTGGTCGAACTCGACCAGCTTGGCGCGCGGCTGGCAGGTGGGACTGCTGCGCACCGCAGAGAAGCGGTAGGGCTGCGCCGCATCGCCGGTGTACTCGCCCTCGAAGCGCACGCAGGCCTCGGGGATCTGGCGAATGGTATGCACCACGCCCACCGCCTGCGGCGCGCTGGCCGGACGCTGCAGTTCCGGAGTCGGGTCGGCGGCCGCGGCGGCCAGCGGCGCCAGCGCGCACAGGCCGAGGGCCAGGATCGAGGCGCGGGCGCGCAGCCGCGGGGAAATGGTCGATTGCATCGGAGGGCTCCTGGGAAGCGATGCGCCACGCTGCCACGCGCAGACTGAACCGGACGCCAAAAGTGCGACGCGGTGCCGATCGCTGGCGGCATCACCGGGCCAGGCGCATACTCGCCCACGTTCAGGCCAGTCGACATTGCGATACGCACCAGTGGCGCACGTTGTGGCCGCGGAGTCGTTGCATGCTTCAGCTCCGGTGTGATCCCACGGTATGTCCAGCGCTTGGGCGCCATCCACATCCTTGGGAGGGGTCATGCTGGAACGATATGCAGTCACCGTGGCACTGGCGTGCGCGGCTCTGGCGGTGCTCTACGGCATCGTCTCCACGCGCTGGATCCTGGCGCAGCCCGCCGGCAACGAACGCATGCGGCAGATCGCCGATGCGATCCAGGAAGGCGCCCGCGCCTACCTCAACCGCCAGTACCTGACCATCGCCATCGCCGGGGCGGTCCTGCTGGTGTTGGTCGGGGTGTTCCTGAACTGGTACACCGCCGGCGGCTTCGCGATCGGCGCGGTGCTGTCGGGGGCCGCCGGCTACATCGGCATGAACCTGTCGGTGCGGGCCAACGTACGCACCGCCGAGGCGGCGCGGCGCGGGCTGGCGCCGGCGATGGCGGTGGCGTTCCGTGGTGGCGCGATCACTGGCATGCTGGTGGTCGGGCTGGGCCTGATCGGCGTGGCCGGCTACTACGGCCTGCTGCAATGGCTGGGTCACAGCGTGGGTGACAGCCTGCATGCGCTGGTCGGCCTGGCCTTCGGCAGTTCGCTGATCTCGATCTTCGCGCGCCTGGGCGGCGGCATCTTCACCAAGGGCGCCGATGTCGGCGCCGACCTGG
>JBEVKG010000163.1:0-28142 GCA_040509765.1 Xanthomonas sp. | reverse complement strand
CGGGCGTTCCAGTAATCCGTGTCGCTGAAGAAGCGGCCGTCGTACAGCGAGGCCAGGTTGTCCGAATTGGTCGGCGAGGTCGCGCCGATGATCGGCAGGCGCTTGATCAGGTTGAGCGAGGACGGCGCCACGTACTGCACCTTGCGCAGCGGCAGGCCCGCCTCGCTGTAGCCGGTGTTGCTCAAGCCGGCCTTGATGTAGGCCTCGCGCTCGATCGGCCGGGTCTGGGTATTGCCGTAGCGCGAGGCGATCGCGGCGACGATCGGCGCGGCGAACGAGGTGCCTGAGACCGCTTCGGTGCCGCCGTCGTAGATGAGGTTGGTGATTTCGTGCGCCGGTGCCCACGCCTCGATGCAGGGCCCGACCGTCGATCCCTTGGCATAGCCGCCCCACCGATCGCTGTTCTGGGCACCGCCGAAGCGCGCGCCGTCGCGCTGCAGTCCGCCGACTACGACGATGCCGTCCATGTCGCGTGCAGACCCTTGCTGGGTCTGCGGATCGACATAGCCGAACGCCACCTTGCACGCGTCCTGCTCCAGCGGCGAGAGCCCAACGGTGTAGGCATTGCCCGCCGACTGTGTGATGAAGAAGCGATTGCTCGCCGCGCGCATGCGGCGGCCCCAGCGATTGCTGGCGTTGAACGGGTTGTAGGTTCCGCCCGGGCTCTGATTGAACGACATGTTCAAGACGGCGAATTCGCCAGACGCTTCGGCGTAGCGCACTGCCGCATCCAGCGCCGTGGCGACGGTGCTTTCGTTCAGATCGGCAAGGCCGAACGCCTTGATCGGCTGGCCAGGATTGACGCCACGCACCAGTTGCCCATTCTGCCTGGCACCGATCAGGCCGGCCGTCGCAGTGCTGTGCAGCGGGTTGGGCGACAACGCCGGGAAATCCTGTCGATACACCACGTTGAGTTCGGAATGCGGCGGATTGTCGAGCACCGCATCGAGCAGATAGGCGGGGTTGGAGGTGGTGACCCCATCGTTGGTCTGCGTATACGGCAATGCCCACGACGTGATCTCGCCACCATTGACGATGTCGCCCGCGGCCGAGAACGTCGCATGCGCCGCCTCGACCCCGCGCACCGACACCACCCAGTCGGCCTTGAGCAGTTGCGCCGCGGTGCGCTCCGGCATCCAGGCATAGACGGTGCTGGAGACCGTGGACAGCACCCGTTCGATCTTCACTCCCGGCAACTGCGCGATCTGGTCGGCGAAGTGGACCATGCCGGTGCTGTTCTCATGCGCGCGGATCGCCGGATCCAGCGTGCGGTAGTCCGAGGGACGGGACCTGGCGTACAGGCGCGTGGTCTCCTGCAGCACGAACGGGTTGAGATCGATCGCGTACAGGCGTCGCCCCTGCGTATCGGTGCGCGGCATGGTCGCTTCCTGCAGCATGCGTTTGGCCGGGAACTTGCCGCCGCCGGCCGCTTGCGGCTGCGCGTGCGCGGAGGCGACGGCCAGACTCGCCAGCAGCGCGGCCAGCAACAGTTCGGTCGATGTCTTCTTCATGGACTCATCCTTTGACTGGGGGATGCCCCGCTCATCGGGGCACCGGAACAGAGGTTCCACCCATCAAGGACGAAAGGCATACGCACCTTCCCTACCGCATGCGCGGCATCGTCTACTCAGGCAGACGCTGCACGCCGTGCATCACAGTCCGCGCATGTGTCGCATCGATGCGGCAGCATCGGCAAGGCAATAGAGAGTGGGCACCGATGGCGCGATGCGATGACGCAAATCCTGTGCGCATGCACGATGCCTGGCATGCGCAGATCCAGGGCACGAGGCGTCGCAGCGCACTCGTGTGCGGGCGCGGCGACGCGACGCATTATCCGACGCGCGCTGCCGGCGTCTCGCTGCTCCACAGCAGCATCGCGTCGCCGTAGCTGAAGAAGCGGTAGCGCTGGGCGATGGCATGGCGATAGGCAGCGAAGATGCGCTCGCGGCCGGCGAAGGCCGAGACCATCATCAGCAGCGTGCTCTCGGGCAGATGGAAGTTGGTCACCATCGCGTCGACGCTGCGGATGCGGTAGCCGGGCAGGATGAAGATCTGCGTCTCGCCGGCGAACGGATGCAGTTCGCCGTCCTTGGACGCGCTCTCCAGCGCGCGCACCACCGTGGTCCCGACCGCGATCACGCGGCCGCCGGCCGCACGCGTGCGCCGTACCTGCTCGACCAGGCTGGCACCGACGTTGAGCCACTCGCGGTGCATCTGGTGCTGCTCCAGCGCTTCCACCCGCACCGGCTGGAAGGTGCCGGCGCCCACATGCAGGGTCACGTGCCCGACCTCGACCCCGCGCTGCTGCAGCGCCTGCAGCAGTGGCGCGTCGAAATGCAGCCCGGCGGTCGGCGCGGCGACCGCACCGGCCTCGCGCGCGAACACGGTCTGGTAGCGCTCGCGGTCGTCCAGGCCCGGCTCGCGGCGGATGTACGGCGGCAACGGCAGCCGCCCGGCCTGCTGCAGCCAGTGCTCCAGTGCGCCGTCCACATGGAACTGCAACTGGTAGAACTCGCCGTCGCGGCCCAGCACCTCGGCCTCGCCGCCGGCGTCCAGGGCGATGCGCGCACCGGCCTTGGGCGACTTGCTCACGCCCAGTTGCGCCCGCGCGCGCTGGCCGCCGAGCAGCCGCTCGATCAGGATCTCGACCCGCCCGCCGGTGCTTTTCTGCCCGAACAGCCGCGCCGGGATCACCCGCGTGTCGTTGAAGATCAGCAGATCGCCGGCACGCAGCAGTTCCGGCAGATCGCGCACCTGGCGATCGGCGAAGGGCGCCGGCGCCGGCGGCACCAGCAGCAACCGGCTGGCAGATCGCTCGGCCAGCGGCGCCTGCGCGATCAGGTCTTCAGGCAGGTCGTAGTGGAAATCGGACTTTTTCAAGGCGCCGGGGGAGATCGGGAGCGGGGCCGAATATTGTAGCGGCGCCGGGATCGGGGATGACCGGCCTGCGGCCGTTGTGAAGCGCCTGGGGATTGGCAAGAGCGTGATCCCGCTTCTGCCTTCCAATCCCGAATCCCCAATCCCGGCTCTTCAGCGCTCGAACTTGGTGGACAGAATGATCGACGAGGTCGTGCGCTCCACCCCGTCCAGCGCACCGATGCGGTCGGTCAGTTCGTCCATGTCGTTGACGCCCGGCACCACGCCGAGCGCGATCAGGTCGAAGGAGCCGCTGACCGAATGCAGCACGCGCAACGCGTCGATCTCGCGCAGCGCCTTGACCACCGAGGTCATCTTTTTCGGCAGCACGGTAATGAGGATGTGCGCGCGGATATGGCCCTGTTCGTAGTCGTCGCGGGTGCGCACGGTGTAGCCGCAGATCACGCCCTCCCGCTCCAGGCGCTCGATCCGGCTCTGCACGGTGGTGCGCGACAGGCCGAGGCGGCGGGCGATCTGGGCGGTGGAGGCGCGCGCGTCCTCGCGCAGCAGCGACAGCAGGGCGTCGTCGGAAGCGGTGATCTTCATGGCCATGGATTTTCGTCGAATCGACGAAATTGCGTCAATTCCTGCACAGATTCACGCTGCCATTCGACGATCCTGTCCCGATAATAGAGAGGAACGTCGCCAGACAGCCCGCCTTCAGGAGATCCCCCATGACCGTACTCGGCCCCCTCGCCCCGCTCCGTGCCCATGCCGGCGACCGCCTGACCCACGGCCTGGACGACGCCAGCATCGAGCGCCTGGCGGCCTCGCATCCTGCGTTGCGCGCGGCGATCGACGCGGCGGGTGCGGAACATGCGCGCATCGCCGCCGAGTTCGCCGACCTGCTCGACCTCGACGAGGCCGAGC
This sequence comes from Xanthomonas sp., assembly GCA_040509765.1. Classification (GTDB taxonomy): domain Bacteria; phylum Pseudomonadota; class Gammaproteobacteria; order Xanthomonadales; family Xanthomonadaceae; genus Xanthomonas_A. The sequence continues at coordinate 24,356 of JBEVKG010000163.1, read as the reverse complement.
AGATCCGCCGCCTGCAGGCCGGGTTCGTCAATTTCTACGCCGACGACGCGGTGACCCCCTACGTGGCGCTGAGCGCGCGCGGCCCGTGGGTGGTCACGCTCAAGGGCGGCGTGCTGTACGACGCCGGCGGCTACGGCATGCTCGGCTTCGGCCACACCCCGGAGGCGGTGCTGGAGGCGATGGCGCGGCCGCAGGTGATGGCCAACGTGATGACCCCCAACCTGTCGCAATTGCGCTTTGAGCGCGCCCTGCGCGCAGAGATCGGCCACCGCCGCGGCGGCTGTCCGTATGCCCGCTTCATGTGCCTCAACTCCGGTTCCGAAGCGGTGGGCCTGGCCGCCCGCATCGTCGACATCAACGCCAAGCTGCAGACCGATCCGGGCGCGCGCCACGCCGGCGCCAAGATCAAGCGGCTGGTGGTCAAGGGTAGCTTCCACGGCCGCACCGACCGGCCCGGCATGTATTCCGACTCCAGCCGCAAGACCTATCTGCAGCACCTGGCCAGCTACCGCGGCGACGATGCGCTGATCGCCATCGCGCCCTACGACGTGGAGGCGCTGCGCCGCGCCTTCGCCGACGCCCAGCAGCACGGCTGGTTCATCGAGGCGGTGTTTCTGGAGCCGGTGATGGGCGAAGGCGACCCCGGCCGCGCGCTGCCGCCGGCGTTCTACGCCGCCGCACGCGAGCTGACCCGCAACCACGGCAGCCTGCTGCTGGTCGACTCGATCCAGGCCGGCCTGCGCGCGCACGGCGTGCTGTCGGTGGTGGACTATCCCGGCTTCGAGCAACTCGACGTGCCGGACCTGGAAACCTATTCGAAGGCGCTCAACGCCGCGCAGTACCCGCTGTCGGTGCTGGCGGTGACCGAGCATGCGGCGCAGGTGTATCGCAAGGGCACCTACGGCAACACCATGACCAGCAACCCGCGCGCGCTGGACGTGGCCACCGCGACCCTGGCACAGCTGACCCCGCAGGTGCGCGCCAACATCCGCGAGCGCGGCGCCGAGGCGGTGCAGAAGCTGGAGAAGCTCAAGGCCGAGCTCGGCGGCGCCATCACCCAGGTACAGGGCACCGGCCTGCTGTTCTCCTGCGCGCTGGCCCCGCAGTACAAGTGCTACGGCGCCGGCTCCACCGAGGAGTGGCTGCGCCAGCACGGCGTCAACGTGATCCACGGCGGCGAGAACTCGCTGCGCTTCACCCCGCACTTCGCGATGGACAGCGAGGAACTGGACCTGCTGGTCGGGCTGATCGGCCGCGCCCTGCGCGAAGGCCCGCGCGTCGCCCAGGCCGCGGCGGCCTGACTTCGCTCGGGGCTGCAAGCATCGCGGCCCCGTGATCCACCAGCATGGGGCAGGCAATTCGCTCATCCCCACCAAAAGCGCATGCGCGGCCGCCATGCGCTTGTTTTTGTGGCGTTCGCGAACCGCGACAATCGCAAGACATTCGCGTATCGAGCTGGATCTTTTGCCCGCCTTCGCTTTCAACGAATCACCTATACTGATTCGAATTCAGCGATGGTCCAGCGAATGCGCACTCCTCTCCTCCTCTCCATGAGCCTGGTATTTGCGGCCACTCATCCCGTGGCCAACGCCGCTACGTTTTCCGACGGCGAACTGCTATTCGACCAGCCCGGATGGGACTACTCCCCAAGCTCGCTCATCGATCTGGATGGAAAAGAAAAAGTGTGGTGGTGCGGCCACCTGAATGGCCACGACGTCGTCAAGTACCGCGAGCGCACGGGAACGGGCAGTTGGAGCGCTCCGGCCGTCGTCCTTCAAGCCAATCAATTCTTGCGCGGCGCACGCCCTCTCACCTGGGAAGGCGTCCACACCTGCGACCCCACGGTGACCCGAGGACATTGGAAGTACCAGGGCCAAGACTATAGCTACGTGATGTACTACACCACAGAGCGACCTGGCAGCAACGGCATCGACAATCGCATTGCCGTGGCCTTTTCGAACGATGGAATCAACTGGAAAAAGCACGACGCGCCCGTGATCCACGACGGCGATCCCGGCACCTATGGCACAGGACAATCCGTTGCCTGGAGCGCGGACGGCGCATCCGGCATCAGAACCGTTTACACCTATGTGGATGGCAACGGCGACATCAACTATTTCTACCGGGAGTCGCCCGACGCCATCAACTTCGGCGAAAAGCGCAAGCTCAGCCAGAACGGCCTCACCTTGAACGGGCAAAGCGGCATCTCGCATGCCAAGCCCGCGATCGGCTTTGCGCCGGGAAGCTACAATGGGCATTATTTTTATTACATGGCCAGCGTCTGCGAGGCCCACCTGGACTCCAGCTATGGTCCCGCCTATCCCGAGTGGGGGACGGCGAAAGGCGTCTGCGTTTACCGCGCAGAAGGAGAGGACGCATTCACCGGCACCTGGACCAAGGTGCTGGACAGCGCGCACATCAAACCGATGGAAGTCGAACCCGGGTTTCTGACCAACATTTACGGCAGCCTGGACGGGATCCTGCCCACGATTTCCATTCGCTATGGGTGTAGCGGATCCGGCGATCCGAACACCTGGGAGATCTGCTGGTCCGAGGGGAAACTCGACTAGCGCTTCTCTCCTCGAGACCGCTTTGGGGTCGTGGTGATCGACCCGATGGCGCACTCCGAGGCCGCGTCATCCCGGCATCTTCCGGCCACTCCGCGTCGCCGGCGCGAGTTTCATTCCGACACGCCGGCGTTCTCTGATGCCGGCGGCATCGGCGGCCATCCTCGCGATGACGCGCGCTCCCGCCGGGTACGCGACGTGGCCCGCCCCCGCTGTCGAGCGTAGGGCAAACGTCGCCACAGGCACCGAGGCCGACCAGGGCTTCCGGCAACGCTCCATCCGCCGTCCGAGTGCGAACCGGCATGCGTCAAACCCAACCGATAGCGCACACCTTTTCAGGCACCGACGGTGATACGGCGGGGATACCACTGACGCGAAAACGACAAGGGTATTGCAAACAATTCGCATTTGCATGGAAAATGAACGTCCTGCCGGCGGGACATCAGCGGCAGACACCCTTTCACCAGCCGCCCGACCTCGGCGCCGCGTCCGCTCCCACTGGGGGACGCTGGCGTACGCGGTCGGGTCGTCGCCCATCCTGCAAACCGAACCGTCCATGACCTCTCCGATCAAGCGCCGCAAACACACCGTGACCCGCCAGGCCGCGGCACCGACCCTCACCACCGCCATGCTGCTCGGCGGGCTGAGCCTGCTCTCCTCCGCGCATGCGGCGGCGGCCGACCAGCCCACCACTCTTGATCAGGTCGACGTGCAGGCCCAGCGCGCCAAGCGCTACCTGGTGGAAGTGCCGGATTCGCCGAAGTTCACCCAGCCGCTGATCGACACCCCGCAGACCCTCAACATCATCGGCAAGGACCTGTTCAACGAACAGGGCGCCACCACCCTCACCGAAGCGCTGCGCAACAGCCCGGGCGTGGGCACGTTCTATGTCGGCGAGAACGGCAACACCAGCACCGGCGATGCGATCTACATGCGCGGCTTCGACAGCTCCAGCAGCATCTTCGTCGACGGGCTGCGCGACCTCGGCTCGATCTCGCGCGATGTGTTCAACATCGAGCAGATCGAGGTCGAGAAAGGCCCGGCCGGCACCGACAACGGCCGCAGCGCGCCGACCGGCGCGATCAACCTGGTGAGCAAGCAGGCGCACCTGGACGACGCCAGCAGCGCCACGCTGTCCGGCGGCGATCATGGCCAGCGCCGCGCGACCGCGGACTGGAACCAGCACCTGGGCGCCAGCAGTGCGCTGCGGTTGAACGTGATGGGCCAGGACAGCGACGCCATCGGCCGCGACCACGTCGCCAACAAGCGCTGGGGCCTGGCCTCGTCGCTGGCGTTCGGCCTGGGGACCGACACGCGCTACCTGCTCGACCTGCTGTACGTGAAGCAGGACAACGTGCCCGACGGCGGCGTGCCGACCATCGGCCTGCCCGGCTACAGCTCGCCCGATCCCGCGCGGCCGTGGCTCGGCAGCGCCGCGCGCGTGGACAGCGCCAACTTCTACGGCACCCGCGCCGACCACGACGACGTGACCGCCAAGATGGCGACCTTCCGCATCGAGCACGACGTCTCCGACACGGTCAAGCTGACCAATACCGCGCGCTGGGGTCGCAACGAGCAGGACTACCTGCTGTTCGCGTTCATGCCCAACGCCGCCAACCTGCGCACGCCGAATCCGGCGGATCCGTCGACCTGGACGGTGCTGCGCAGCCTGCCGACCTTCAAGGACCAGCAGTACACCATCCTCGCCGATCAGTTGAATCTGCGCGTGGACTTCGCCACCGGCGCGGTGCAGCACAATCTCAGCACCGGCGTGGAAGCGTCGCGCGAGGAACTGCGCAGCTGGGGCCACAACCTCGTCGACCGCGCCGCCTGGCTGGCGGCCAATCCGGCCAATCTGTATGCCCCGGACTGGAACACCACGCCGCTGCGTACCGCACGCAATGGCGCGCGCAGCCATGGCACCACCACCACCTACTCGGCCTATGCCTTCGACACGCTGAAGTTCGGCGACAGCTTCCTGGTCACCGCCGGGATCCGCGCGGACCGCTACAAGACCGACTTCGACAGCCTGGTGTGCAACTCCGCCACCTCCACCGCCGCGCCCTGCACCACCGTGGTCGGCCTGGATACCGATATCGCCGACACGCTGTTCAGCTGGAAACTCGGCGCGGTCTACAAGGCCAACGAGGACGTGAGCGTATACGCGAACTTCGCCACGTCGCAGCAGCCGCCCGGCGGCAGCACGCTGGAGCTCAGCGCCTCGGCCAACAATGCCAACAATCCGCGCTTCGATCCGCAGAAGGCCAAGACCGCCGAGGTGGGCACCAAGTGGAACTTCCTCGACGATGCGCTGTTCGCGACGCTGGCGCTGTTCCGCACCGACGTGAACAACGAGATCGTGCAGGGCAGCGACGGGCTGTACTACCAGAGCGGCGCCAAGCGCGTGCAGGGCATCGAACTGTCGGCGGTCGGCAAGCTGACCGAGCGCTGGTCGCTGTCCAGCGGCTACACCAAGCTGGATGCGCGGGTGCGGCAGGGCACGACGGTTTCGCAGGACGGCAGCCAGGACCTGGCCTACACCCCGGACAGCGCGTTCACCGCCTGGAGCACCTACACCCTGCCGTTCGGGCTGACCGTCGGCGGCGGCGTCCGCTATTCGGGCGAGATGCAGCGCGGTCGCGACAGCGCGGTCGGCACGCCGGCGTTCGTGAAGTCGTACGCGGTGTGGGACGCGGTGCTGAGCTACCCGGTCAACGACCACCTTTCGCTGCGCCTGAACGCCTACAACCTGTTCGACAAGGACTACGTCGCCGCCATCAACAAGAGCGGCTTCCGCTACACGCCCGGCGCGCCGCGCTCGGTGCTGCTGACCGCCGAGGTCCGGTTCTGAGCGACCGCGCCTGCCAATGCGCGGTGGACGCCCTATCCTGGGCGTCCACCGCCGGAGCGCCCCATGCTGCTGCACATTCCCGACATCCTCACCGCCGATGAGGTCGCACGGTTCCGCCAGGCGCTGGCGTCGGCCGACTGGGTGGACGGCCGCGAAACCGTCGGCGCCCAGGGCGCGCAGGTCAAGCGCAACCTGCAGCTCGCCGACGCGTCGCCGCTGAAGCAGGACCTCGGCCAGGCGGTGCTGAGCGCGCTGGCGCGCAGCCCGCTGTACTTCGCCGCGGCGCTGCCGCTGCGCACCATCCCGCCACGCTTCAACCGCTATGCCGGCGGCGGCAGCTACGGCCTGCACGTCGATGGCGCGGTGATGACCCAGGCCGCCACCGCCACGCAGCCGGCGCTGACCGTGCGCAGCGACCTGTCCTGCACCCTGTTCCTGAGCGCGCCGGAAGAGTACGACGGCGGCGAACTGCTGATCCACGACACCTACGGCGAGCACGAGGTCAAGCTACCCGCGGGCGATCTGATCCTGTATCCGTCCAGCAGCCTGCACCGGGTGGCGCCGGTGACCCGCGGCGCGCGGCTGGCCTCGTTCTTCTGGGTGCAGAGCCTGGTGCGCGACGCCGGCCGGCGGCAGACGCTGTTCGACCTGGACACCGCCATCCAGGCACTGACCGCCAGCGATGCGGACGCGGCGGCGCTGCTGCGCCTGAGCAACGTCTACCACAACCTGCTGCGCGACTGGTCGGAGACATGAGCGCGCGCGGCGACCGGCATCCCGAACACACCGCCGGCGCACGTTCGCGCAGCGCAGTGCGCCTGCACCCAGGCGCTGCACCGCCGCGCCTGGCCGACGCGTGAGTCGCCCCGCCTCATCCACCGCCTCCCGCTCCAGTGCCGGCATCGCCACGCTGCACGGCCGCAGCATGGGCACGCGCTGGAGCGCCAGGCTGCTGCCCCCCCACGGCAGCGACCTGCACGCACTGCGCGACGCGATCCAGGCACAGCTCGATCTGGTCGTCGCGCAGATGAGCACCTGGGACGCGCAATCGGACCTCAGCCGCTACAACCGCCCCGACGCCGGCACGCGGCACGCGCTGCCTGCCGCACTGGACACGGTGCTGCGCTGCGCGCTGGACGTGGCGCAGCGCAGCGGCGGCGCCTTCGATCCCACGATCGGCGCCTTGGTCGGCCTGTGGGGGTTCGGCGCCACCGCCGGGGATCGGCGCGTGCCCGACGCCGCGGTACTGGAACAGAGACGCGCCGCGGGCGGCTGGCGCCGGCTGAGCGTGGATGACGAAGGCCGCTGGCAGCAGCCTGGCGGGCTGCAGCTGGATCTGTCGGCGATCGCCAAGGGCTACGGCGTCGACCTCGCGGTCCGGGCGCTGCAGGCGCAGGGCGTGGCAAGCGCACTGGTCGAGGTCGGCGGCGATCTCTACGGCTATGGCCGCAAGCCGGATGGGCAGGCATGGCGGGTGCTGATCGAGGCCGCCCCGGACGAGCAGGCGCAGAGCGATGCACCGCCATGCACGCTCGCGGTCGACGGCCTGGCGGTGGCCACCTCCGGCGACCGCTGGCAGCACTTCGAGCAGGACGGCCAGCGCTACGGACACCTGCTGGACCCGTGCAGCGGCCGGCCGATCGCGGCGACGCTGGCCGCGGTCACCGTGATCGCCGCCGATGCCATGCGTGCCGATGCCTGGGCCACCGCGCTCAGCGTGCTGGGTGCCGACGCTGGCCTGGCCTGCGCCGAGCGCGAAGGGCTGGCGGCGCGCTTCCTGGTGCGCCACGACGGCGCTGCGCAGGAACGGAGCAGCCGCGCCTTCGCTGCGCTGGCCGAGGCCTGACCGCAGAGCGCTGTTCCAGGATCCGCGATTGCGGAGACACGTCAGGGCAACACGCCAGGGCAGCGCGCGACACCGCGCGCCGGCGTGCGGGACGACGCAGCAGGCATGTCGCTGCCGCCACTCGTCCACTGCGGCGGCGGCGACATCGCGCGACAAGCGGGGAATGCGTGCTCGGCGCAGGACAAGGCGCTTGCGCAAGGTGAGTTACCACGCGGCGAGGACGTTTCCGGCAATGCTGCGCTATGCGATCCGTGTCCCCGCGGCCTCGCACATGCGCCTGGCGATGGCGATGCGCACCGGCAGGCGCGAACGGACCGACACAAACTGAGCAGCGCTCGCCAGGCGCTGCCGCGTTGAAGCGACGCTCTGGAAGACGCGCTCCCGGGTAGCGCCAGGACATTCGGCGGAGGGCACACGCGGCGCCTTGCGTTCCGCGCGTGGCCGCGTGCCCAGGTACGGCTTCCACCGCGAGGGGCATGACAGCGCCCCACCATCACGCCATCACACCGTCAGCGCGCGGCCGGCAGTCCCATGCGCTGCAGCTCGAACACATAGCCCTTGCCGCGCACGGTGCGGATCCATTGCGGCACCAGCGGGTCGTCGCCGAGCTTCTGGCGCAGCCGCGAGACCTGCAGATCGATGCCGCGGCTGCTCGGCGGCACGCTGGCCTCGCCGTCGCCCAGTGCCGTGCGCAGCACCTCGCGGCTGAGCACTTCGCCGGGCTGTTCGAGGAACACCGCCATCAGCCGCAGTTCGCCGGGCGACAGCGGGATCGTCCGCCCGTCCGGTGCCACCGCCTGATGACGCGCGGCATCGACCTGCCAGCCACCATGCGCGGCCGGCGGCGGCTGCGTCGCACGCACCCGGCGCAGCACTGCGTTGAGCCGCGCCACCAGTTCGCGCAGGTCGGGCGGCCGCACCAGGAAATCGTCCGCGCCCAGATCCAGCCCGATCACCCGGTCCACCGGTTCGGCGCGGTCGGCCATCATCACGATGGCGATGTCGCCGCGGTCGCGCAGTTGCCGGCACAGACGCAGGCCCTCGGCGCCATCCAGGCGGGCGTCGAGCAGCACCGCGTCGTAATGCCCGGCCGCCAGTTGCGCCTGCAGTTGCGGCGCGCTGTCGGCGTCGTACGTCTGCAGGTTGAAACAGGCCAGGTAATCGCGAATCCGGTCGCGCAAGGTCGCGTCCGCGTCCGCCACCAGAATTTTCGCCAACCACCTGTTGTCCGAGACCACCTGTCGGCTTCCGCTGTACGGCCCGGATGGCCGCGTCCGCGCATTGGACGCGGTCGGCGCCGACGCTGCAAGACCCGTGCGTGCGGGCCCGCGCGCTCAGTCCGCGGTGGTCGGCGCGGCCTCGATGCGCATCGCCAGCAACTCCCCGCCCCCACTCAAAGCGAAGCGGCGCCTGGCATCGGCGGTCAGCCAGGCGCTGTCGCCGGCGGCCAACGGCGGCAGTCCGCTGGCGGCATCGAACTGCGCTTGCCCTGCCAGAAGATGAACGGCCCAGGCGACGCCGGGCTCGGCGAAGAACAGCATCGGCCCGACCAGCGGCCGGTGCAGCAGTTGGCTGCGCAGCCGGTCGCGGCGCCACATGAGGTTGAAATCGTGGGTCGGGCCGTCCAGCAACTCGCCGCGCAGCGGCCGCTCGCCGGCGAACCGCAGGCGCGCGTATGGCTGTTGCAACACCTGCGCCTCGCCATCGTCGAAACGCAGGCGCACGCCGTTGCCGCGCAACAGGACCAGTTCGCGATCGATGCCAGGGAAGGCGGAAAACGCGGCGTCCTGCTCGATCTCGGCGATGGACAGGCGCAGCAGCCAGTCTTCGCCGACGGCCGGAACACGCAGGATCTCCCGGGTCCAGCCCAGGCCGTTGCGCCAGCGTTCGCGGCGATACTCATTGGCGGGAATCACCCGCGCGGGCAGCGTGTACCAGTCCATGCGCGCATTCTGCACGATCGCGGCAACGGCGCTTGTACCGGGCTGGCCCGCAGGTGCCAGGCAAGACGCGCCATGGCCCCAAAAAAAACATCGCCCGGCTGCACGTCACTGTGCAACGCCGGGCGACGATGTACCTCCCTGTCGGCTTCCTGCCTTCCCCCTTCGCATCCTGCTCAGTGAGGCTGCGGCCGCGCGTCCAGCGCCGGCCCTATCCTTTCGTTGCAAATCCCTTTAACGCCTTTCCACCGGCTTGGCAGCTGCCTGCTTGGCGGCTGTCGGCGCGGGTGCCTTCGTGGCGCCCACGTCGATCCGGTCGCGATTCCGCTCGACCGTCTTGAGTCCGATGCCCTTCACCAGTGCCAGTTCCTCGGCGCTCTTGAAAGGTCCGTGCGCCTGCCGGTAGTCGACGATCGCCTGAGCCTTGGCGGCTCCCACATTCATCAACACCTGGTCGATTTCCTCCGCTCCAGCGGAGTTGATGTTGACCTTGTCCGCGGCGAGCGCGGAACCGGACAGCATCAGGGCAACGACCAGCGACTTCAGGACCACGATAAAAGACTGCATGGCAACGCTCCTTGTGACTTGGATGGGGACTTCGCCGGCCTTTCCTGCCGGCGTGGTCAGCATCGCTCGCCACATGGGTACAGCCTATCGTCGGAGCGCGTCACAAACAGCAGGTAAACGGCGCGTCGCCGTGTAGGAAAAACCCTACACGGGCACCGGGGCGTAGAATGGCTGCACACGTGTGCAATCACTTCGGAGCTTTTTCATGGACAGTGCCAAGATCGACCGTTTCCTCAGCGAAAAGTGGGATGACGACATCGTCCCGCAACTGGTCGATTACATCCGCATCCCCAACAAATCGCCGATGTTCGACGCCGATTGGGTCGCACACGGCCATATGGCCGATGCGGTGGCGCTGATGGAGCGCTGGGCGCGGGCGCAGGCGATCCCCGGCCTGCAGGTGGAGGTGGTGCAACTGGAAGGCCGCACGCCGTTGATCTACCTGGAGGTGCCGGCCAGCAGCGACGCCACCGGCGAGGACACCGTCCTGCTGTACGGGCATTTGGACAAGCAGCCGGAAATGACCGGCTGGGACGCCGACCTCGGCCCGTGGACGCCGGTGCTCAAGGGCGACCGTCTGTACGGCCGCGGCGGCGCCGACGACGGCTACGCGCTGTTCGGCTCGCTGGCGGCGATCCAGGCGCTGCAGGACCAGGGCATCCCGCACGCACGCTGCGTGGTGTTGATCGAGGCCTGCGAGGAATCGGGCAGCTACGACCTGCCCGCCTACGTCGACCACCTGGCGGCCCGGATCGGCAAGCCGTCGCTGGTGGTGTGCCTGGATTCGGGCTGCGGCAACTACGAGCAGCTGTGGTGCACGACCTCGCTGCGCGGCCTGGCCGGCGGCAACTTCAGCGTCAAGGTGCTCAGCGAAGGCGTGCATTCGGGCGACGCCTCCGGCGTGGTGCCGTCGAGCTTCCGCGTGCTGCGCGAGCTGCTGTCGCGACTGGAGGACGAGGCCACCGGCAAGATCAAGGTCGAGGGCCTGTACGCCGACGTTCCCGAGGAGCGGCTGGCGCAGGCGCGCAAGGTCGCCGAGGTGCTGGGCGACGAGGTCTACAGCAAGTTCCCGTTCCTGCCCGGGATGCGGCCGATGCACGAGGACCTGTCCGAGCTGGTCCTCAACCGCACCTGGCGCCCCGCGCTGTCGGTGACCGGCGCCGACGGGCTGCCGCCGCTGGCCTCGGCCGGCAACGTGCTGCGCCCGGAGACCGCGGTGAAGCTGTCGCTGCGGCTGCCGCCGACGCTGGACGGCAAGCGCGCCGGCGAATTGCTGAAGGACGTGCTGCTGCGCGACCCGCCGTATGGCGCCGAGGTGTCGCTGGCGCTGGAGAAGTCCTCCTCCGGCTGGAACGCGCCGGCGCAGTCGCCGTGGCTGACCGACGCGATCGAAGCGGCCTCGCAGGCCGCGTTCGGCAAGCCGGCGATGTACATGGGCGAAGGCGGCTCGATCCCGTTCATGGGCATGCTCGGCGAGAAGTTCCCCGGCGCGCAGTTCATGATCACCGGCGTGCTCGGTCCGCATTCCAACGCGCACGGCCCCAACGAGTTCCTGCACATCCCGATGGGCAAGCGGGTCACCGGCTGCGTGTCGCGGGTGATCGCGGCCCATCATGCCGCCAGCCTGCGCGGCGAGACCACCGGCAGCGCGGCGGTGGCCGGCGGCGAGCAGCATGGTGGGCATGGTTGCTGTTGATGGTCCCGGGAGAACCAGCCATTCGGCTGTGGGAAAGCAGGGATTGGCGATTGGCGATTGGCCAGGCCGGTTTCCTGCGTATCTGATGTCCCCGATGTGGGGTGGGAGAGGCGTCTGCGCCGACGCGGCGCCTTTCCGATAGCGTCATCGCCGCACGGCACCGGCGGACGGCCTTTGGCCCATGCCGCCCGCGCCGGCGCACGCAAGCATCGACGCCAGCACGGTCGATCTGGCACGATCCGACGCTGCTCTCCCCTTCGCGCTCGGAACGCTCTCCATGCACACTCTGTTCGGCAGCGACAGCTGGCTCTACATCATCCTGGTGGGCTTCGTGGTCGGCCTGCTGGCGCGTTTCCTCGGCCCCAGCAGCGGGCGCTCCGGCTGCCTGTTCACCGTGCTGCTGGGCATCGCCGGCGCCTTGCTGGCCGGCTGGTTCGGCCATTACATGGGCTGGTACAGCCGCGGCGAGCCGGCCGGCTTCCTCGGCGCGCTGCTCGGCGCCATCGCCCTGCTCGCGCTGTTGCGGCTGTTCTCCAGCAAGCGTTGAGCCGCGTGGCGCCGCTCGCCACGGCGGCGGCGCCCGTTTACGCTGTGCGGCTCGTTTCCGCCGCAGCCTGCCGATGAGCGCCAGCCCTTCCGTTTCCGATGTCCTTGCGGCACGCACCGCGCACCGCCTGACCTGGGCGCGCACGGCGCTGGACGACGCGCAGGCGACGCTGCAGCGCGCCTCGGTGGACGCCGGCCAGCGCAGCTACTGGCGCAGCCACGGCCGCGGCGCCAGCCGCATCGTGATGGATTCGCCGCCGGACCTGGAGGACGTGCGGCCCTGGCTGCGCATGCACGCCCTGCTGCACGGCGGCGGCGTGCGGGTGCCGGCGATCCTTGCGCAGGACGCGGACGCAGGCTTCCTGCTGCTGGAAGACCTGGGCCAACCGACCCTGGCGCAAAGCCTGGACGCGCGCACGGCGGACGCGCACTTCGACGCCGCGCTCGGCCAGTTGCTGCGCCTGCAGGCGATCGCGCCGCCGCCGGGCATGGGCGTGTTCGGCGAGGCGCTGCTGCAGCGCGATGCCGGACTGTTCGAGGACTGGTTCCTGCAACGCCACCTGGGGATCAGCCTGGATGACGACGAACGCGCGGCCCTGCACGGCGTGCAGCGCCAGCTCATGGACAACGCGCTGGCGCAGCCGCAGGTGCTGGTGCATCGCGACTTCATGCCGCGCAACCTGATGCCGGCGGCCGACGGCCCGGCCGTGCTGGATTTCCAGGACTGCGTGACCGGGCCGGTGGCCTACGACCCGGTCAGCCTGTTCAAGGACACCACGGTCAGCTGGCCGCTGGCGCAGGTGGACGCCTGGCTGACCGGCTACCACGCACGCGCCCTGCAGGCCGGGATCGCGCTGCCGCCGCTGGCGCAGTTCCTGCGCGACGCCGAGTGGATGGGCGTGCAGCGCCACCTGAAGAACCTGGGCATCTTCGCGCGGCTGAACTACCGCGACGGCAAGGCCTGGTACCTGGACAACGTGCCGCGCTTCATCGCCTACCTCGACGAGGCGTTGCCGCGTCACCCCACCCTGCAGCCGCTGGCGCAACTGCTGCAGACGCGGATCAAGCCGGCCCTGGCGCAGCGCGCGGCGGCCGGCGCATGAAGGCGCTGATCTTCGCCGCCGGCCTCGGCGAGCGCATGCGTCCGCTCACCGCACACACGCCCAAGCCGCTGCTGGCGGTGAGCGGCACGCCGCTGATCGTCTGGCACCTGCGCAGGCTCGCCGCGCTGGGCGTGCGCGAGGTGGTGATCAACACCTCGTGGCTGGCCGAGCAGTTCCCGCGGACGCTCGGCGACGGCAGCGCGTTCGGGCTGCGCATCGCCTATTCCTACGAGGGCGCCACGCCGCTGGAAACCGGCGGCGGCATGCTGCACGCGTTGCCGCTGCTCGGCGAGGCGCCGTTCCTGCTGGTCAACGGCGACATCTGGACCGACTTCGATTTCGCCCGGCTGGCGCCCGAGCCGCCCGGCCTGGCGCAACTGGTGCTGGTGGACCCGCCGGCCTATGCCGCACACGGCGATTTCGCCCTGCACGCAGACGGGCGCGTGCACAACGCGGGCGAACCGCTGCTGACCTACGCCGGCATCGGCATGTATCGCCCGGCCCTGCTGCACGACTGGCAGACCATTGCCGCCCCGGTGCCGACCGCGCCCGGCGCGCCGCCACGCTTCTCGGTGGTGCCGCTGCTGCGCGCGCAGGCCGAGCACGGCCGCCTGCACGGCCTGCACCATCGCGGGCGCTGGACGGATGTGGGCACGCCGCAGCGGTTGGCGGAACTGGATGAGGTGCTGGGAATGGGGAATCGGGAATCGGAAATCGGGAAAAGCTGAGGTCCCGCAGCTTGCCTGCGCTGCGAGGGCACGCGGGCATCTTCGGAAAACTTCGATGCCGAGTGCGACACGCGGAACAGCTGCGCAGACGCCGGTGAAACGTTGGGGGAGATCAGCGGCGCCGTGCCTGGTCACGCAGCGCGGAGCGCTGTTTTTCTCGAATTCCGCAGTTCGAGTTCGACTTGGGTTGCGGGGATCTCAGTTTTTCCCCATTCCCGATTCCCCACTCCCGATTCCCCGCCCCTCCAACACCCTGCGCAAGAACGGCACCGTCACCCGCCGCTGCGCCGCCAGCGATTCGCGGTCCAGGCGCTCCAGCAGGCCGATCAGGCCGGCCAGGTCGCGTCCGGCATGGGTCAGCAGCCAGTCGATCGCCGCGTCTTCCAGCACCAGGCCGCGACGTTGCGCGCGCTCGCGCAGCACCGCCGCGCGGCCGGCGTCGTCCAGCGGCGCCAGCGCGATGCGGGTGCACTGCGACAGCCGCGAGCGCAGATCCGGCAGGCACAGCGCGAGCCCGTCGGGCATGGCCTGCGCGGTGTACAACAGGGTCACTCCGGCGCTGCGCGCACGGTTGTGGAAATCGAACAGCGCCACCTCGTCCTCGCGCTGCCCGGCGATCGCGTCCAGGCCGTCGAGCGCAACCAGGTGGCGGCCCTCCAGCGCCTCCAGCGCATCGCGCAGGCGGCCGGCGGCGGCCTGCAGCGGCAGGTAGGCGGCGCTGCGCCCGGCCTGTTCGGTGGCCGCGCACAGCGCCAGGGCCAGGTGGGTCTTGCCGGTGCCGGCGGGGCCGGACAGGTAAACCCAGTCATCGGCGGCGCCGTCGGCGACCGCCTGCAGCTGCGCCAGCAGCCCGTCCGGCGCGCCCAGATAGCGGTCCAGACGCTGCTCCGGCGGATAGCGCAGGGCCAGCGGCAGTTGCGGCACGCTCACGGTTGATCGGGGCTGCGCGGCGGCAGTTCGATGACACCGCTGCGCTCGGCGGCGCCGGCATCGAGCAGGATCGCCGACTTCTCGCCCGCGTACAGGTCGCTCTGCCGGTACTGCTCGTGCAGGTAGTGCAGCAGCACGTTGGCCACCGCCGCCACCGGCAGCGCCAGCAGCATGCCGAGGAAGCCGAACAGCTGGCCGCCGGCCATCACCGCGAAGATCACCGCCACCGGATGCAGGCCGATCTTGTCGCCGACGATGCGCGGGGTCAGCACGTAGCTCTCCAGCAACTGGCCGACGGTGAACACCACGCCGACCAGGATCAGCAGCTGCAGGTCGAAGCCCTTGGCCTGCACCAGCGCGGCCAGCACCGCCAGCAGGATGCCGGTGGTCGCGCCCAGGTAGGGAATGAAGCTGATCAGGCCGGCGACGATGCCGATCAACAGGCCGAGCTTGAGCCCGACCAGGGTCAGGCCGCCGGCGTAGATCACCCCCAGCGCCAGCATCACCAGGAACTGGCCACGGATGAACGCGCCCAGGACCTCGTTGGACTCGCGCGCCAGCCGCGTCACCGTGGCGACGTGGTTGCGCGGGATGGTGACGGCCACGCGCGCGACCAGCAGGTCCCAGTCGCGCAGGAAATAGAAGGTCAGGATCGGCAGCAGCACCAGGTTGACCACCCAGGTCACCATGGCGAAGCCCGAGCGCGACAGGTAGCCGAAGAAGGTCGCGGCGACGCCGCCGGCCTGCTGCCAATGCCCGCGGATCCAGTCGATCAGCCGTTCCGGGTCCAGCCAGCCCATCAGCTCCAGCCCGGTCTTGCGTTCGGCCCAGGGGATCGCGGTGCCGATGAACCAGTCGCGCGCCTGCGGCAGCACGTCGATGAAGGTGACGATCTGCCGCTCCAGCATCGGCACCAGGATCACCAGCGCCAGCACCAGCAGCAGCACCATCAGCACGAACACCAGGGTCACCGCCATGTTGCGCGACCGCCCGGCGCGCTCCAGGCGATCCACCAGCGGATCGCCGAGCCAGCCGAGCAGCAACGCCAGCACGAACGGAGTCAGGATCGGCGCCAGCAGCCACACCACCCACAGCACGCCGACGATCACCGCCGTCCATTTCAGGCGGCGCAGGAACAGCGCGATCTCGGCTTCGGGCGACAACGTCATTTCAGGCGGTACTCCGTCGGCTCGCTGTTGAGGATCACCGGACCCTCGACCGGCGCGACCACCGGCTGCAGCGCGCCGTCCGGGCCGAGCATGCGGTTCAGTCCGGACACGCCGCTGAGCAGGTCCAGATCCAGCTCCAGGCGATCGCCGTCGGCGCGGACCGGCACGATGCGCCGCACCACCGACGCGTTCTGCAGCGCGGCGGAGGCGCGCAGGTAGTCGTCGGCGCTGCGGATGCCGGTGATCACCACCCGGTAGATCCCGGCCGGACCGGCGCTGACCGCCTTGGCGTAGCGCTTGACCAGGGCATCGGCGGCACCGTCGGCGCCGCTGGCCATGGCGCGGCGCGCGTCGGCGTCGCTGGCCGACCAGGTCGACAGCACCTTGCCGCCGTCCACGAAGGTCCAGTCCGCGGTCCAGCCGCCGGCCTTGCCGCGGTACAGCTTGCCGATCAGCTGCATCGGCGGGCTGTAGCGCGACGAGGCGCTGGCCACGGCGGCGGTGTCCTGGCGCCAGATCGCGCCGGCCAGCGCCTGCTCGGCGGCGTTGCCGGTGGGCAGGCCGAGGCGGAAGCCGCGCTCGATCGCGCGGTCGAGCAGGCTACGTGCGGCGTTGGACTGCTGCACGCCGACCAGGCGCGGGCCGCTGCCGTCGTCGATGGCCAGCCACACCACCGGCTTGGGCCGCGGCTGCGGCCACACCGGCAGGCCCAGCGCCGCGGCCAGGCCATCCACGTCCTGCGGGCGGAAGCGCGCCACCAGGATGGTGCGGAAGGTGGGCGCGCCGCTCGGCGAGGTGCCCTGGTCCTGGCGGTAGTCGAAGGTATCGACCAGGTTCTTGGCGTTGCGCAGCGCCTGACTCACCCCGGGCCGCGACATCACCCCCTTGTCGCCGGAGATCTTGCCCAGCACCACGCCGAGCGCGCGCGCCAGGGCACCGTTGCGGTCGGCCTCGCTCTGGCTGTTGACCGGCACTTCGGCATCGTAGGGGCCGGTGGCGCCGGCCACGTCGCCCTCGGTACGCAGATCGGCCTGGGCCAGGGCGCTCACGGCAGGCAGGCACAGGGCGAAAGACAGGAGGAAGGCAAGGCTGCGGCGCATGAAGGGTCCAATACTCGGCGTATCCGGGGCGAATTGTTGCCCGAATGCGGGCCTAGCGCCAATGCGGCCTGTTAAAATCGCCGTCTTTCCGCCGACCCCGCCGCCCGTGACCACTCCCCAGCTCCCCGCCGCCGCCCCGTTGACCTACCGCGACGCCGGTGTCGACATCGATGCCGGCAATGCCGTCGTCGAACGCATCAAGCCCCTGGTCAAGCGCAGTTTCCGCCCCGAGGTGATGGGCGGGCTGGGCGGCTTCGGCGCGCTGTTCGACCTGTCCGGCAAGTACCGCGAGCCGGTGCTGGTGTCCGGCACCGACGGCGTCGGCACCAAGCTGAAGCTGGCCCAGCAGCTCGGCCGCCACGACACCATCGGCATCGACCTGGTCGGCATGTGCGTCAACGACGTGCTGGTGCAGGGCGCCGAGCCGCTGTTCTTCCTGGACTACTTCGCCACCGGCAAGCTCGACGTGGAGACCACCGTGGCGGTGGTCGGCGGCATCGCCCGCGGCTGCGAACTGGCCGGCTGCGCGCTGATCGGCGGCGAGACCGCGGAAATGCCCGACATGTACCCGCCGGGCGAATACGACCTGGCCGGCTTCACCGTCGGCGCGGTGGAGAAGTCGCAGCTGCTCGACGGCGCCAGGGTGCGCCAGGGCGACGTGCTGATCGGCATCGCCTCCTCCGGCCCGCATTCCAACGGCTACTCGCTGATCCGCCGCATCTACGACCGCGCCGGGCGCCCGGCCGACCTGCAGGTCGGCGGCGTGGCCCTGGCCGACGCGCTGATGGCGCCGACCGCGCTGTACGTCAAGCCGATCCTGTCGCTGCTGCGCGACCAGGGCGAAGGCATCCACGCCATGGCGCACATCACCGGCGGCGGCCTGACCGAGAACATCATCCGGGTGATCCCGGACGGCCTGGGCCTGGACATCCGCGCCAGCGCCTGGACCCTGCCGCCGGTGTTCGAGTGGCTGCAGCGCGAAGGCGCGGTGGCCGACAGCGAGATGTGGCGCACCTTCAACTGCGGCATCGGCTTCGTGCTGGTCGCCGCGCCGGAGCAGGCGGCCGCGCTGGAGCGCAGCCTGGACACCCTGGGCCTGGCGCACTGGCAGATCGGCGCGGTGGTGGCGGCCGCGGACGCCGGCGAACGCGTCCACATCGGCTGAGCCGCATGGCGGCGGCCAAGCGCGCCTGGCTGGCGCTGGCACTGACGGTGTTCGCCGCCAGCTGGGTCCGGCCGCCATGGCCGGCGGAACAGGCCATGCACAGCTCCCTGGCGGTGCTGGGCCTGGCCTGGCTGGTCTGGCACGACCGGCGCTGGCCGCTGCGCACCGGCCACTTCGCCGCCATCTGCACCTTCATCAGCGTGCACAACGTCGCCGCGCACTGGCTCTATTCCAATGTGCCCTACGACCAGTGGCTGGGCGCGATGACCGGCGGGTGGTCGCCGAGCGCGGCCTTCGGCTGGCAGCGCAACCACACCGACCGGCTGATCCACCTGCTGTTCGGGCTGTGCTTCGCGCCGGCGCTGCGCGACCACGCGCGACAGCGCTGGCCGGCGCTGTCGGCGCGCCAGGCCTTCGTCCTGGCGACGATGGCGATCATGTGCGCCAGCCTGGTCTACGAATGGCTGGAATGGCTGATCGCGCTGCTGCTGTCGCCGCAGCAGGCCGAGTCCTACAACGGCCAGCAGGGCGATCCCTGGGACGCGCACATGGACATGCTGCTGGCCACGCTGGGCTGCGCCAGCGCCTGGCCATGGCGGCGCGCCGCGCCCCCGCCTCCTTCCCCCCCGCGCTGAGACCGACGATGTCGCTGCCGCCGCCCCTGCCCGTCCCCGGCCATGATGCCGCCGACGCGGCCCGCGCCACCTCCGACCTGAACACCCTGGCGACGCTGTATGCGGTGATGGCGGGGCTGCAGGTCTTCATGGTGCTGCTGGTGGGCGCCGTGCTGGCCTACGGCGTGCACGAGGAAGCGCAGCTCAACGCCGTCGGCCAGAGCCCGGACCAGGCGCAGGGCGGCGTCATCGCGATCGTGATGCTGTCGATCCTGCTCGGCTTCGGCCTGCTCGCGCTGGTGCTCAAGGTGCTGGTTGCGCGCGCCTTGCGCCAGCGCCGCCAACTGGGGCTGTGCTACGCCGGCGCCGCGATCACCTGCCTGGGCTTCCCGCTGGGCACGGCGCTGGGCATCGCCACCCTGCTGACCCTGCAGCGCCCCGCGGTGGGCGCAGTGTTCCGGAACCACGCCCGATGACGCTTCGCCTCGCTGTGCTCGCCTCCGGCCGCGGGTCCAACCTGCAGGCCATCCTCACCGCGATCGCCGCCGGCACCCTCGATGCCGAGGTGGTCGGCGTGTTCAGCGATCGTCCCGAGGCGCCGGCGCTGGCGATGGTGGCGCCGGAGCGGCGCTGGTCGGCACGGCCCAAGGGCTTCCCCGACCGCGCCGCGTTCGACCAGGCGCTGGGCGACGCGGTCGCCGCCGCGCAACCGGACTGGGTGGTCTGTGCCGGCTACATGCGCATCCTCGGCGCCGGCATCGTGCAGCGCTTCGGCGGGCGCCTGCTCAACATCCACCCCTCGCTGCTGCCCAAGTACCGTGGCCTGCACACGCATGCCCAGGCACTGGCGGCCGGCGACGCCGAGCACGGCGCCAGCGTGCATTTCGTGGTGCCGGAACTGGACGCCGGCGCGGTGATCGCGCAGGTGCGGGTGCCGGTGCAGGCCGGCGACGCGCCCGACGCTCTGGCACAGCGCCTGCTGCCGCGCGAGCACCGACTGCTGTGCGCGGTGTTGCAGCTGGCCGCGGCGGGCCGCCTGGCTGAACGGGACGGCAAGGTCTTGCTGGACGGTCAGTGCCGGTTTAGTCCGCTACGCCTAGATTGCGAGAACGTGCTGCTTCCCTGAATGCGCTGCCGCAGCTTCCGCGGCTCCTCCCCCCTCCCTCCCGCTCTCGCCAGCCGATCCCATGAAGCTCGCTCCGCGTCCGTTCGCCCTCCTCGTCGCGTCCGGCCTCGGCCTGCTGGCGCCCATCGTCGCTGCGCAGGTCGCGCCGGCGCCCGCCGCGCAGCCGGCGCCGCAGACCGCCCCGGCCCCGCCCCCCCCCGCCACCGGCGCGCCGGCGCAAGCCGCTGCCGCGTC
Organism: Xanthomonas sp.; assembly: GCA_040509765.1. GTDB lineage: Bacteria > Pseudomonadota > Gammaproteobacteria > Xanthomonadales > Xanthomonadaceae > Xanthomonas_A. Next base: position 4,174 of record JBEVKG010000163.1, on the reverse strand, counting down.
GCCAGCGCTGCCCGCCGACGCCTGGACGCCACCACCGCTGCAGCCGTTCGTGGCCACCTACGACGCGCTGTACAAGGGCAAGCCGGCCGGCGACGCGCGCATGGACGTGGTGCATACCGGCGGCGACCAATGGCGGGTCGACCTGGGCGTGCACGGCCGCAGCGGCTTCGCCAGCATCCTCGGCCTGAACATCGAGCAGAGCACGGTGTTCACCGTGCAGGACGGCCGCTATGTCCCGCAGAGCCAGAGCACGGTCAAGAAGGCGGTGTTCTTCGGCAAGAAGGTCACCGGCGTGTACGACTGGAAGCAGGGCGTGGCGCGCTGGGACGGCGACCTGAAGAAGGATCGGCAGGCGCCGATCCCGCTGCAGCCCGGCGACCAGAGCGCGCTGCTGCTCAACCTCTCGCTGATGCGCGATGCGCAGCCCGGCAAGACCATGACCTACCGCTTCGTCGACGTCGGCCGGGTCCGCGAACATGTCTACCGCGCCGCCGACCACACCGAGACCGTGCAGGTCGGCGACATCAGCTACGACGCATTGCGGGTTTCGCGCACCAACGGCGGCCGCAATGAGACCATCCTGTGGATCGCCAACGGCGTGCCGACGCCGGTGCGCATCCTGCAGCGCGAAGACGGCGAAGACCGCATCGACCTGCGCCTGACCGAATACCAAGGAGCCTGACCATGACCCGCATCGCCCGCCCGCTGACCGTCCTCGCCGCTGCCCTGCTGGCCACGGCCAGCCTGCCCGCCCTGGCCCTGGAACCGTTCACCGCGGACTACCAGGCCAGCTACATGGGCATGCAGGCCAACGGCGTGATGACCCTGGCCAAGGAAGGCGGCGACCGCTGGCGCTACAGCCTGGCGATCAAGAACCAGGTCGCCGACCTCAGCCAGAGCACCGTGTTCGAGGAAAAGGGCGGGCAGCTGCGTCCGCTCAGCAGCGACGACCGCTCGGTGTTCCTGATCAAGAAGAAGGCGGTGACCGCCAACTACGACTGGAGCACCGGCCAGGCGACCTGGGGCGGCGACCTCAAGGCCGACCGCCGCGGCCCGGTGAAGCTGCAGCCGGGCGACATGGACGCGCTGCTGATCAACCTGGCGATCGCGCGCGACGTCAACGCGGGCAAGACCCCGAGCTACCGCATGGTCGACGAGGGCCGCGCCAAGCCGATGACCTATCGCGTCGCCGGCAAGGAAGCGGTCACCGTCAACGGCAAGACCGAACAGGCGACCAAGGTCAGCCGTACCGACGGCTCCAAGGAAATCGTGGCCTGGATCGTGCCGGACATGCCGGTGCCGGTGCGCATCCTGCAGCGCGAGAACGGCCAGGACGCGCTGGATCTGACGATCAAGTCGTTGCGCTGAAGAGCCGGGATTGGGGAATCGGGATTGGGGAATCGTGACAGCGGCTTCGCCGCGGGAATGGGGAATCGTGAAAGCGGTTCCCCGCGCGTGATCGCTCCCGTGTGGGGGCTGGGATTGGGGAGCCGGGATTGGGGAATCGCGACGGCGGCTCCCCGCCGGGGTTTTCCCATGTAGGAGCGGCTTCAGCCGCGACGCGATGAGCCGGGATTCGAGATTTGGGATTCGGGAATCGCAACAGCAGCTCCCCGCCCGTGGTACTTCCCATGTGGGAGGGGCTTCAGCCCCGACGCGAGTATGCGAATCGCCCTGCGGAAACCCGCCAGCGATTTGCGGAAGCCCCAGAGGCGCGAGTCAGCGCCTGGCCATGAACCTGCAACATGGCGACAGGAAGTGCCATTCCTTGCTGCACCGCAGAGGCGGGCGCCGCCCAGGCGGCGCCCTGCCCGACGTTACTTCTTCTCCGCCGGCGCGGCCTTGAAGGTGGTGCGGCAATCCACGCGGATCTGCGCGCCAGTGCTGCGCCAGTAGAACGTGCTGCACTCGCGCGGACCGTTCTGGGTGCGGCTCACGCCCACCGCGTAGAACGACTGCCAGATCTCGTCGCGGGTGACCTGGCCGTCGCCGTTCCAGTCCATGTCGCGCTCCTCGATGCCCTGGGTGATGGCGATGCCGGTGTACCAGGCATAGCCGACCCAGACCAGCAGCACCACGACGATCGCCAGCAACACCTTGCGCCGGCGGCTGAAACGGCCGCTGAGGATCATGCGACGCGCCGGATGGACGCGCCCAGCGCCCCCAGCTTCTCCTCGATGTTCTCGTACCCCCGGTCCAGGTGGTAGATGCGGTCGATGGTGGTGTCGCCGTCGGCGACCAGGCCGGCCAGGATCAGCGAGGCCGAGGCGCGCAGGTCGGTGGCCATCACCGGCGCGCCGCTGAGCCGCTCGGTGCCGCGCACGATCGCGGTATGCCCTTCGATCTGGATGTCCGCGCCCAGGCGCAGCAGTTCGTTGACGTGCATGAAACGGTTCTCGAAGATCGTTTCGTTGATCACGCCGACGCCGTCGGCCACGCAGTTGAGCGCCATGAACTGCGCCTGCATGTCGGTGGGGAACGCCGGATACGGTGCGGTGGTCAGGCTGACCGCGCGCGGGCGCTTGCCGTGCATGTCCAGGCGGATCCAGTCCTCGCCGGTCTCGATGCTGGCGCCGGCCTCGGTGAGCTTGTCCAGCACCGCGTCGAGCGTGTCGGCGCGCGCGCGGCGCACGGTGACGCTGCCGCCGGTCATCGCCGCGGCGACCAGGAAGGTGCCGGTCTCGATGCGGTCCGGGAGCACCGCATGGCGGCCGCCGGACAGGCGCTCCACGCCATGCACGACGATGCGCGAGGTCCCCGCGCCTTCGATCCTGGCGCCCAGCGCGATCAGGCAGTCGGCCAGGTCGCTGACCTCCGGCTCCATCGCTGCGTTCTCCAGCACGGTGGTGCCGTCCGCCAGGGCCGCGGCCATCAGCACGTTCTCGGTGCCGGTGACGCTGACCATGTCGAACACGTAGCGTCCGCCCTTGAGCCGGCCGTTGCTGCTGGCCTTGATGTAGCCGTTCTCGACGCTGATCTCCGCGCCCAGCGCCTGCAGGCCCTTGATGTGCTGGTCGACCGGCCGCGAGCCGATCGCGCAGCCGCCCGGCAGCGACACTTCGGCCGCGCCGAACTTGGCCAGCAGCGGACCCAGCACCAGGATCGAGGCGCGCATGGTGCGCACCAGCTCGTACGGAGCCACGTGCTGGTGGACCTTGCGCGGGTCGACGGTGATCGCGCTGCCGCGCGACAGCGTGCCTTCGTCGATGGTGACTTCCGCGCCCAGCTCGCCGAGCAGCTTCACCGTGGTGATCACGTCGTGCAGTTGCGGCACGTTGGTGATCTCCACCGGCGCGTCGGCCAGCAGGGTCGCGCAGAGGATCGGCAGCACGGCGTTCTTGGCGCCGGAAATGTTCACTTCACCGTGCAGCGCGTTGCCGCCGGTCACTACGATTTTGGCCATGGGTCTCGTGGGGGAAAGAAAAAGTGGAAAACGTGCGCAGCGGCTCAGCCGGCCGCGCGCTCGGCCTGCTCGGGGGTCAGGGTGGTCAGCGCCAGCGCGTGGATCGCGCCGCCCATCAGCTCGCCCAGGGTGGCGTAGACCATGCGGTGACGCGCCAGCGGCAGCTTGCCGGCGAAGGCGGCGCTGACCACGGTGGCCTCGAAGTGCACGCCGTCGTCGCCCTGCACCTGCACCTGCGCGTCCGGCAGGCCGGCCTCGATGAGTTTACGGATGGTTTCGGCGTCCACCGGGCTTTCCTAATAAAATGATCGGCCATTCTACCCTCCGACCGGCCCCCGCATGGATGTATCGCCCCTGTCTCCCAAGACGCCCGACGACGCCGGCCTGGTCGCCAGCGGCCGTCGCGTGGTCGAGATCGAGCAGGCCGCGCTGGCGGCGGTCGGCGCCCGCATCGGCGCCGACTTCGCCGCCGCCTGCCGGCTGATCCTGGGCTCGCGCGGGCGCGTGGTCGCCACCGGCATGGGCAAGTCCGGCCACGTCGCGCGCAAGATCGCCGCCACCCTCGCCTCCACCGGTACCCCGGCGTTCTTCGTGCACCCGGGCGAAGCCGGTCACGGCGACCTGGGCATGATCACCGACGCCGACGTGGTGCTGGCGCTGTCCTACTCCGGCGAGTCCGACGAGATCCTGATGCTGCTGCCGGTGCTCAAGCGCCAGGGCAACGCGGTGATCGCGATGACCGGGCGCGCGCAGTCCACGCTGGCGCGCGAG
>JBEVKG010000162.1:0-28114 GCA_040509765.1 Xanthomonas sp. | reverse complement strand
GACACTCGCGCGCATCGCGCTCGGTCCGGAAGACGATCACGCCAAGCGCGTCGCGATCGTCGACAAGCTGGATGTCGGCGATCTGGTCTACATCCCCGGCCACGTGATGCTGGTGATCGGCCACGATGACGGCCTGACCTGGGTGATCCACGACGTGGCCGGCGCCAGCTACCGCGACGCCGCCGGCCAGGTGCAGCGCGTGCGCCTCAACGGCGTGTCGGTGACCCCGCTGGAACCGCTGCGGCTCGGCGACGGCACACCATTCATCGACCGCATCACCCGCATCCAGCGCCTGCGCGCACCCACGACCGAATGAAGATCACCGAGATCCGCCTGGGCATGCTGCGCGTGCCGCTGAAGACCCCGTTCAAGACCGCGCTGCGCACGGTGCAGGCGATCGAGGACGTGGTGGTCATGGTCCACACCGACGATGGCCGGATCGGCCATGGCAGCGCCCCGGCCACCCCGCCGATCACCGGCGACACCCACGGATCGATCATCGCGGCGATCGAGCGCTGCCTGGCGCCGCGGCTGATCGGCGAGGACATCGCCGACCTGCAACGCCTGCGCGGGCTGATCCAGGGCGCACTGGAGCACAACAGCAGCGCCAAGGCGGCGCTGGAGATCGCCGTGCACGACCTGTGGGCACAGCAGCACGGCGCACCGCTGTACCGGCTGCTCGGCGGCGGCACGCCGCACCTGACCACCGACCTCACCATCAGCGTGAATGCCGTGGACACGATGGTGGCCGACGCGCTGTCGGCGCTGGCGCGCGGCTTCGTGGCGCTGAAGATCAAGATCGGCACCGATCTCGCCGAGGACATCGCGCGGGTCAAGGCGATCCATGCCGCGGTGGGCGATCGCGCGCAGCTGCGGCTGGACGCCAACCAGGGCTGGACCCCGAAGCAGGCGGTGCAGGCCATGCACGCACTGGAGCGCGCCGGGGTGACGCTGGAGCTGCTGGAACAGCCGGTCAAGGCCGGCGACGTGGACGGCCTGCAGTACGTGACCGAGCGGGTGCAGACCCCGGTGATGGCCGACGAAAGCGTGTTCTCGCCGGCGCAGGCGATCGCGCTGCTGCAGCGGCGCGCGGCGGACATCGTCAACATCAAGCTGATCAAGGCCGGCGGCCTGTCCAATGCACTGCGCATCGCCGACATCGCGGCGGTGTACGGGGTGCCGTGCATGATCGGCTGCATGCTCGAATCGAGCATCGGCGTGGCGGCAGCGGCGCACCTGGCGGTCGCGCGCGCGGACGTCATCACCAAGGTGGATCTGGATGGACCATCGTTGGGGGCGTTCGATCCGGTGGAGGGCGGGGTGCAGTTCGACGAGGCGCAGATCCGCATCGGCGAGGCGCCGGGATTGGGCATCCGCGAGATCCGCGGGTTGGAGCTGTTGCCGCGGGCGGTGTAGCGGTATCGCTGTGACGTACGCGATGCGTGTCGCTGCGCTGGGCCACAAGAGCGGCGCCAGGATGGGCTGGTGATGCGAGACAGGATCTTCACCGCTGCCTTCAGCGACTTGAGAACGTCCCGAATCGCCAGTCGAGACAGTTCTGTAGGAGCGGCTACAGCCGCGACAAGCCTTCCCGGTACCGCCTGTCGCGGCTGAAGCCGCTCCTACAACGTGCAGGACGGCTGACTGGTGAACCTGTGGGAGGGACTTCAGTCCCGACTGCTGTAGCACTCGGTCATTGGATGGCTTCACTCGTCGCGACTGAAGTCGCTCCCACAGGAGCTTACGGCGAGCCCGCCGCGTGCACTGTGGGAGGGACTTCAGTCCCGACGCATGGTCCGTCAGCCGCCATAGGGGTCGACCGTGCGGATGCCGCCATCCGGCTCGATGTGCAGCGGCGTGCACTTGACCGAGCGCAGGTGGGTCACGCCGCCGGACAACAGGGCGTCGTGATAGAACAGATACCAGCGCCCCTGGAACGCGCAGATGGAGTGGTGCGTGGTCCAGCCCACCACCGGCTTCAGCAGCACGCCGCGATAGGTGAACGGTCCATACGGGCTGTCGCCGATGGCGTAGCACAGCAGGTGGGTATCGCCGGTGGAGTACGACAGGTAATACCGGCCCTGATCCTTGTGCAGCCATGGCCCTTCGAAGAAGCGGCGCGCGTGGTCGTCGGCACGCAGCGGTTGCCCGTGCTCGTCGAGGATGACGATTTCCCGCGTGCGCTCCGCCAGCCGGGTCATGCCCGGGTCCAGCCGGGCGATCCGCGGCCCCAATGCCGGCGCATCGCCCTCGGGCTCGGCGTGCGCCGCATCAAAGCGGTCGTCGCGGTAGTTCTGCAACTGGCCGCCCCAGATGCCGCCGAAGCACAGGTAGTGCGCGCCGTCGTCGTCCTCGAAGACGGCCGGGTCGATCGAGTAGGTTCCGGCGATCGGCTCGGGCTCGGCGGCGAACGGGCCTTCCGGGCGATCGGCCACCGCCACGCCGATGCGGAACACGCCGTGCGCGTCCTTGGCCGGGAAATAGAGGTAATAGCGGCCGTCGCGATGGGCCGCATCCGGCGCCCACATCTGCCGGCTGGCCCAGGGCACGTCGCGCACATGCAGGGCCACGCCGCAGTCGGTGGCCGCGCCATCGGGCGAATCCATGCGCAGCACGTGGTAGTCCTCCATGCCGAAGTGACCGCCGTCGTCGTCGAACGGCGCGCCGCTGTCGATGTCGTGCGAGGGATAGATGTACAGGCGCCCCTCGAACACGTGGGCCGACGGATCGGCCGTGTAGATGTGGGTCACCAGCGGTTGCGCGATGGCGTGCGCCGCGAGGTGGCCGAGGTCGCTGCCCTGCCGCCGCAGTTGCAGGTCGTGTTCGATGCGGCGTTCCATGCGCTTGTCGATCCGGTAGAGGAACAGCAGCGCCACCGCGACCAGGAACGGGATGGCGCTATACACGCTCACCGTCAGGCGGATGCCGTCCACCACGGCCTGCGGCTGCTGTTGCGCGCCGGCCTGGTAGCCGTGGTGCGCGAGGATGCCGGCGACCAGCGCGCCGCCGATGCTGAGCCCGATCTTCAGCCCGCACAGCATCGCCGAGAAGATGATCGCGGTGGCACGGCGATGGTTCTTCCATTCGGAGTAGTCGGCGACGTCGGCGATCATCGCCCACAGCAAGGGGATGGTGATGCCATAGCAGAACCCGTGCAGCATGAAGGCGCCGAAGGCCACGCCGACCGCGGTCGGCGGAAACACATAGAACAGCAGCAGGAACACGGTGGAGACCAGCAACGCGCCGCCGAACGCATCGCGCTTGCCGAAGCGGTCGGCCAGGCGCCGGGAGACGCCGATACCCAGGATCATGCACAGGATGCCGCAGGCGTTGAACAGGCTGAACGCCGAGGTCGCCGGGTCCTGCGGCCAGGTGAAACCGGACAGGCCCCAACCGCTGAGCAGCGCGTTCGCGCCGCCGATGAACCGGTTGAAGCCGGAGGCGTCGAGAAAGCCCGCTAGCGCGGTCTCGCTCAGGTAGTACTGGAAGTAGTAGATGTAGGTGCCGCCCTTCAGCGCCAGGTTGACGAACACCAGCACCGTCAGCGCCAGCATCACCTTCCACGGCCGGTTGTGCAGCAGGTCGGTCAGATCCTGCAGCACGCCGGCGCTCTGTTCCCTGGCCGGGACGATGCGCTCGCGGGTGGTGGCGAAGGTGATCAGGAAGAACAGCGTCCCCACCACCGCGAAGACCGTCATCAAGCGCTCGAAGCCGCGCACGTTGTCGCCGTCGCCCAGGATCAGCACCAGCGGCAACAGCAGCACCTGGATGATGAACTGCGCGATCATCACCGCCACGAAGCGATACGCCGACAGGCTGTTGCGCTGGGCCATGTTGCCGGTCAGCACGCCGCTGAGCGCCGAGTACGGCAGGTTGTTGGCCGCGTACACCAGCATCAGCAGGCCGTAGGTGGTCAGGGCATACATCACCTTGCCGCGCGCGCCCAGGTCGGGGGTGCTGAAGGCGAGCAGCGACAGCACGCCGAACGGGATCGCCGTCCACAGGATCCAGGGCCGGAACTTGCCCCAGCGGCTCGCCGTGCGGTCGGCGGCAATGCCGATCAGCGGGGTGAACACGAACGCGCCCAGCAGGCCGATCACGAAGATGATCGCCGCCGCCGTGGCGGGCGGCAATCGGTACACATCGGTGTAGAAGAAGGCCAGGTAGGTGATCAGCGTCTGGAAGATCAGGTTCGCCGCCAGGTCGCCCAGGCTGTAGCCCAGCTTCTCCCGCACCGACAGCGTGTGCGCGGCGGTCTCGACGCGGCCGGGATCAGTCACGGTGCGCCTCCACGGTGAAGCGGGCGCGCACGCGGGCGTCGGCGCTGGAACCGCCGATCCGTACCTCGTAGCTCCCTGCCGGCACGACATAGCTGCCGCGCGCGGCGTCGTACTGACGCAGCGCCTGTCGCGCATCCAGCTCGAACGCCAGCGTCCGCCGTTCGCCCGGGGCCAGGCGAACGCGCTGGAAACCACGCAAGCTCTGCTGCGCATCGCCGGACGCCGCCGCCAGGCGCCGCACGTACAACTGCGCGACTTCGTCGCCCGCGCGCGTGCCGGTATTGGCCACTTCCACCTGCACCGTGAGGCGTCCGTCGTCGGCGATGCGCGGCGCATCCAGGCGCAGCTTGCCGTAGTCGAAACGGGTGTACGACAACCCGTGGCCGAACGGATACAGCGGGGTGCCGCGGAAGTAGCGGTAGGTGCGGCCTTCCATCGCGTAGTCGTCGAACGCGGGCAGCGCCTGGTCCGCCCGGTAGAACGTCACCGGCAAGCGCCCTGCGGGATTGACGTCGCCGAACAGCGCCTGGCCCACGGCGGTGCCGCCGCGTTGCCCGGGATACCAGCTCATCAGGATCGCCGACAGATGCGCCTGCGCCCACTCCACCGCCAGCGCCGAGCCGCCGGTCAGCACCAGCACCACCGGCTTGCCGGTCGCGTGCAGCGCTTCCAGCAGGGCGCGCTGCGGCGCGGGCAGGCGCAGGTCGGTACGGTCGCCGCCGGCGAAGCCCGGATAGTCCACCTTCATCTCTTCGCCCTCGACGTCGCCGGTCAGCCCGCCGACGAACACCACCACATCCGCGCTGCGCGCGGCCTCGAGCGCCGCCTCGAACGGCGGCTTCGCCCCGGGCATGCGCCAGCCCAGGCGCACGCCGGCGTCGCGCTCGGCGTCGTAGTACTCCAGCCGCAGGTCGTAGGCGCGGCCCGCCTGCAGGTCCAGGTCCACGCCGTCGGCGCGCATGCGGTCGCTGTCGGTCCAGTGGTCCAGCACCCGCTTGCCGTCCACGTAGAGGCGGAAGCCGTCGTCGGCGGCCGCCTCGATCCGGTAGCGGCCGGAGACCGGCGGCAGCAGCTGGCCGCTCCAGCGGATGCTGAAATGATCGTTGGGAATGCCCTGCCCCGGCGCCGCTTCGCCGCGGGCCAGCAGGTTGTCGGTCGGCGAGCCGCGGTCCCAACGGAAGCCGATCTGGGCGTCGGTGCGGACCAGGGCCGGCGTCCCCGCCAGATCGGGCGTGCGGAAGTATTCGCCGCGCAGGCCGCGTTCCGGCGAGTCCGCCGAAGGCCGCAGATACGCCGCCTCGATCAGCGGTGTGGCGTTCGGATCGTCGCGCCCTTCGACCAGATCCACGCCGCGCGCATAGCGCACCTCGATGCCCTTGGCCGCGTCGCGGATGCCCTGCAGGATCGTCACCGGCGCCGCCGGCGTGCCGAAGTAGTTGCCGAGCAGGGCCATGGTGTCGTCGGCGGTCGGGCCGACCACGGCGATGCGCTTGAGGTCGCGCGACAGCGGCAGCACGCCATCGTTCTTCAGCAGCACCAGCGATTCCTGCGCGGCCTGCAAGGCCAGCGCGTCGTGCGCCGGCGCCTGGTTCACCGCGGCGGAGATCCGCGCCCAGCGCACGCGTTCGGGCGGATCGAACATGCCCAGCCGCATCCGCGCGGTGAACAGGCGCGTCACCGCGTCGTCGATCTCCGCTTCGCCGATCAGGCCCTGGCGCACCGCCGCCGGCAGCGTGGCGTACTCCTGGCCGCACTCCAGCTCGGTGCCGTTCTTCACCGCCAGCGCCGCGGCGGCCTCGCGGCTGGGCACCAGGTGGTGGTGCTTCCAGATATCGACGATGGCCCAGCAGTCCGACACCACGTAGCCCTTGAAGCCCCAGTCGCGGCGCAGCACGTCGCGCAACAGGAACCGGCTGGCGCTGGCGGACTCGCCGTACACCCGGTTGTAGGCGCCCATCACCGCATCCACCTTGCCCTCCTTCACCAGCGCCTCGAACGCCGGCAGGTAGGTGTCGTACAGGTCGCGCTTGCTGGGGCGGGCGTCGAAGTGGTGGCGATCGGCTTCCGGGCCGCTGTGCACGGCGAAATGCTTGGCGGTGGCATCGAGCTTGCGGTACACCGGATCGTCGCCCTGCAGTCCCTGCACGAAGGCCACGCCCATGCGCCCGGTGAGGTAGGGATCCTCGCCGTAGGTTTCCTGGCCGCGCCCCCAGCGCGGGTCGCGGAAGATGTTGACGTTCGGCGACCAGAAGGTCAGCCCCTGATAGCGCCCATGCGCACCGTCGCGCAGGAACTGGTGATGCTTGGCGCGCGCCTCGTCGCTGATGGTGGTGGCCACCTGCCCCATCAACGGCACGTCGAACGTGGCGGCCAGCCCGATCGCCTGCGGAAACACGGTGGCCTGCCCGGCCCGCGCCACGCCGTGCAGCGCTTCGTTCCACCAGTCGTAGGCCGGCACGCCCAGGCGTTCGATCGCCGGCGCGGCGTTCTGCATCTGCGCCGCTTTCTCCTCCAGGGTCATCTGCGCGACCAGCGCCGCCGCGCGGGCCTCGAAGCTGGCGGAGGTGTCCTGCCAGGGCTGGGTGTCCGCCGCGTGACCGACGCCGGCCAGCGTCGTGGCGGCCCCCAGGACCAGCGCGCGGAACAGACGGCCATGGCGGCCACTGGGAAGGGAAGACCTGCGCATCATCATTTGCTCCTCGAGGCACGCTCGTCGCGCGCGAAAGGACCGAGCAGGGCGCCCACGAAGCCGCCTGCACGATCCGTACTCAACACGGTCCCGTCGACATCGTCGGCGAGGGTCTGCCAGCCCTGGCCCTGGCCGGCGTCGAACGCGAACGCATAGGTTCCTTCGTCACCCGCGATCCTCAGACGCAGCGCGCTGGACGAATGCAGTTCGCGGGTCGCGAGCGTCCTGCTCACACCCTTGCCCTCGCGCGCTTCGAGGAACACGGCCACGCGATCGCCGCCCAGGCTGCGCACGCCAAGGAAGTACCAGTACTCCTCGTTCTGGAACGCCGCCAGGCCCGCCGCCACGCCTGCGGCCGGCCGCGTCAGGACGGTGCTGGCCTCGAACCGCAGATGCTGCTGGCGGCGCCCGAGGAACGCGGGATTGCGCAGGGTATCCAGGTTCTCCGGCAACGGATGCACGGCCAGACTTCCCGGCCGCGTGCGCAGGTCCGCCCACTCCTGCTTGGGCACGCGCACGCGCAACCAGCCGCGACCGAGCGTCGGCGCGTCGAAGGCGTCGCGCTCGACGAAGTTGCCGGTGGACGGTGCCTGCGCCGCCGCGTCCTGCATCCACGACGGCGCCTTGACCGCATAGGGGATGGCCTGCCCCGCCGGCAGGATCAGCGGCCAGCCGTCGCGCCACTGCACCGGCAGCAGGTAGGTCTCGCGCCCGGTGTTGTAGTGGCGCACGTCGTAGGTGCGGCTGGCCAGGAACACCGCCCACCAGGTGCCGTCCGGCCCTTCCACCAAGTCCGCATGCCCGGCGTTGGCGATCGGCAGCGGCCGGTCGTCGGGCAGGTCGCGCTGGGTGAGGATCGGATTGCCTGCATATGGGATGTACGGCCCCCAGACGTCGCGGCTGCGCAGGACCACCTGCGAATGCTGCGGCCCGGTGCCGCCCTCGGCGTCGGAGAGGTAGTACCAGCCATCGCGGCGATACAGGTGCGGCCCCTCGATCCAGATCGGCTGCTTCGCCGGTTCCACCCCGCCGTCGATCAGCACCTTGCGCGGCCCCACCGGGGTGAAGGTCGCCAGGTCGAGTTGCTGCATCCAGATCGCGCGGTGGCCTTCGTAGCGCACCGGGCCGGGCGGCACGTCGTTGTTGAGCAGGTAGACGCGGCCGTCGGCGTCGAAGAACAGCGATGGGTCGATGCCGCCGATGCCCGGCAACCAGTGCGGGTCCGACCAGGGGCCGGCGGGATCGCGCGCGGTGGCGATGAAGTTGCCGCCGCTGTCCACGGCCGTGGTGACCACGTAGAACATCCCGTCGTGGTGGGCGATGGCCGGCGCGAAGATGCCGCGCGACACGCCCAGGCCGTCGAAGTCCAGTTGCGTCGGGCGGTCGATCACGTTGCCGATCTGCGTCCAGTGCACCAGATCGACGCTCTCGAACACCGGAATGCCGGGGAAATAGGTGAAGCTGGAATTGACCAGATAGAACCGCCCGTTCGCGCCCACGATGCTCGGGTCGGCATGGAAACCGGCCAGGATCGGGTTGCGGTAATGCCCTGCGGGCAGCGGCGCGGCGAAGGCCGTGTCGCGCCCGGCGTATTCGAACCAGTCGAAGTAGACCGGCGGGGCGGGCGCGGCCCACAGCGGCTGCAGCGTGGCGGACAAGAACAGAAGGGCCGTGGCGATCAGCTGGCGCATCAGGGAACCTCTGCAGAAAGTGCGAGTTCGAAGGGACCCGCCGGCGCGCCGGAACGGTCGCGCAGCGTGCAGACCGGGCCGTCGGCCCAGCAGTAGCGAATCCGCGCGGCGGTTGTGGCCTGCGGGCTGCGCAGGACCACGTCGCGTCCGTCCAGGGTGGCGTCGGCATACGTGCAGTGCTGCGCCTGGGCATCGCAGAGTTCGAAGCCGATGGGCCCGTTCGCACCGGTCGTGACCAGGCTGCCGACGACGTCGTCGAACGCGATCCGCACCGCGCCCTGCGTGCGCGATGCCGTGCGTGGCGTCGGGCCCGAGGGCGCCAGTGCGCGTTCGCCATAGACCACATGGCGCGCCGCCTGTGCCAGACGCCGCCCCAGTTCCTGCTTGTTGGGCGGATGGATGTCGTAGGCATCGCCGATGTCGATGGCCACCGCGAGCCCGCTGTGCGGGTCTTCCGCCGCCACGCGCCGCTGCGCCTCGCGCACCTGCGCCCAGCCGCTTTCCACCGGGGCCTGGGGCGGCAGGCCGTAGCCGGCCAGTTGCACCACCAGCAACGGCAGCGCTGCGCCGAACTGCCGGCGCCAGTCATCGCGCAAGCCACGCAGCCGCGTCGCGTAGGCGGCGCCGTCGCCGGTGTTGGATTCGCCCTGGTACCACACGATGCCGCGCAGGCCGTCGGTGCCCAGCGGCGCGATCATGCCGTTGTACAGCGTCGTCATGCCCGAGGCCGCATGCCAGGGCGCCAGCGGCGGCGCCTGTGGATCGGACGCGACCCGATACTGCCAGGGCGCGTCCAGGACGATCCGCGTGCCATCGTCCAGTTGCACGGCCTGGGCGCTCGCCGGGCCTGCCAGTCCGCCCTCGCCGTAGGTGTCCAGCACGTTGACGACCACCGTGTTGATCCCCGCCTTCAGCAGGCCGGGCGGAAGCGCATACCGGCGTGGCGCATCCGGCGCGTTCTGGCTGCCCACGGCCACGCCGTTCACCCAGGTCATGTCCGTCTCGTCCACCGGTGCCAGCACCAGCCGTGCGCCCTGCGCCGCCTGCGCGGCGGTCAGGGTGACCTGCGTGCGGTACCAGACCATGCCGTTGTAGTCGGCGAGCGCGGGCACGCCCCAGCGCTCCCATGCCCCGAGCGTGGCCGGCGCGTCCCGCCACCCGCTGCTGCCGGCGCCGGGCTGCCACGGCGTATCGCCCGGCTCGGCACCGGCGCGCGTGGTCCACCACTGCTGCCAGTGCCGGCCCCAGCGTGCGTTCGCGGCGACGGGATCGGTGGCAGACAGCGCCAGCACGTCGAGTGCCTCGTCCATGCCGCCCTGCCCGCGCAGCGCCTCGGCGCTGGTCCAGGCCTCGATGCGCGCGCCGCCCCAGGCCGCCTGGATCAGGCCCATCGGCACCTTGACCGTCGTCTGCAGCTCGCGCGCGAAGTAGAAGCAGGCCGCGGAAAACTCCCGCACCGTCTCCGGCGAGGCGGGTCCCCAGGCGACCGCGGCCGGGAACGCCTCCTGGGGCGTGACCGCCGCGGCCTTGGGCACGGTGAACAGGCGGATGCTCGGCTGGGTCGCCGCGGCCAGTTCGCGGTTCGCATCCAGCGCGCGCCACACCGGCAGCTCCATGTTCGACTGCCCGGAACACAGCCAGACATCGCCCATCAGCACATCGCGCACGACCTGGCGGTCCTGTCCGGCCCGTACCGTCATGTCGTAAGGGCCACCGGCGGCGATGGGCTGCAGCGTCGCACGCCAGTGGCCGTCGGCATCGGCACGGGCGCTGAGCGACTGCCGCGCGAAGGTCACCGACACCGTGGCACCCGGCGCGGCGTGGCCCCACACCGACAGCGGCCGGTCGCGCTGCAGCACGGCGTGATCCTGGAACAGCGGATGCAGCAGCGTCGCCGCCGCGGCTTGCGCCATGGAGGGCATGGCCCAGCCCCCCAGGGCCGCCGCCAGCAGCCCGCGCTTCCACATTGTCGGGTTCATCGTCCATCTCCAGGTGCGGAGGGAAATTGCAACGCCTGGTACCAGGCCAGCGGGTGCGGTGGCGCGGCTTCGCCTGCCGGCAACGGCCGGCCGCTCACCGACTGGAAGTACGCCACGCTGGCATCGCGCCACCACTGCGCTTCGCGCAGCTGGATGCGCAGAAACGCCGCCACCTGCGCATGCCGCTCGGCATCCACCTTGCCGCGCAGGCCGTCCCAGGTGGCCTGCATGGCCTGCACCTGACGCACGCCCAGCGCGTAGCGCCCGACCAGTTCGTCCCACAGCGGCCGCCCGGAGGCCATGCGGTGGTCCCACGGCACGTGGTGGAACCACAGCAGCAGCGGCTCGGGCACCCGCGCCAGGTCGCCATACACGGCCGCGACCTCGGGCGCGTACTGGCTTACCGCATTGCTGCCGCGCACGGTGCGGTCGAAGCCGATGCCATCGCGATCGGCGCGGTGGTAGTACACCGCGGTCCAGTCCGCGCGCGGCCCCCCGTCCACCCAGGGACCGGGGCCATAGTGGTGGCCGCGCGCCATTAGGTGGTGCAGGCCCAGCGGAGTCATGTAGTTCACCGCCGCCTCGCGCGAGCCCATCATCATCTCCACGATGGGCGTCACCACCTCCGGCGCCGGCGAGAAGGTCATCGCCGCCCATTCGGCTGCGATGGCGCGGGCGGACCGATGCGGATTCCAGGCGAGGCGGCCGAACGCATACCAGTTGGCCTGGTCGAAGTGCGAGCCGCTCCAGGTGCGGTCGTTGCCGATGTTGGCGACGCCGGCGATGCCGCTCAGGGCATGGCCCTCCCGCGCCCCCTCCACCACGTCCGCCACCGTGGAACCCGCGCCGCGGGCGTGGGTGTCGGCCTGCAGCACTTCCTCGTACAACGGTCCCAGGTACACCAGGTGCGTGGCGAAGCCGAGATACTCCTTGGTGATCTGGAATTCCAGCATCAGCGGCGTGCGCGGCATCGCGCCGAACAGCGGATGGAAGGGCTCGCGCGGCTGGAAATCGATGGGCCCGCTCTTGACCTGCACGATCACGTTCGGGCGGAAGGCGCCATCGAGGCCGACGAATTCGCTGTACGCCTGCATGGCGCGGTCCACCGGCACGTCGTGGGCATAGACGAACGCCCGCCACATCACCACGCCGCCGTGCGGCGCCAGCGCATCGGCCAGCAGGTTGGCGCCGTCGGCATGCGAACGGCCGTAGTCCTGCGGGCCGGGCTGCCCTTCCGAGTTGGCCTTGACCAGGAAGCCGCCGAAATCCGGAATGCGCGCATAGATCGCGTCGGCCTTGTCGCGCCACCAGCGCTGCACGGCCGGGTCGCGCGGATCGGCGGTCTTCAGCCCGCCCAGTTCGATGGGCGCGCTGAAGCGTGCGCTCAGGTACACGCGGATGCCGTAGGGCCGGAACACGTCCGCCAGCGCCGCCGCCTTGGCGAGATAGTCCGGCGCCAGGCTCTGCGCATTGGCATTGACGTTGTTCAGCACCGTGCCGTTGATGCCGACCGAGGCATTGGCGCGTGCGTAGTCGGTGTAACGCGGATCGCGCCATTCCGGCAGGCTTTGCCAGTCCCACAGCGAGCGGCCCGCATAGCCACGCTCGACATGCCCGTCCAGGTCGTCCCAATGGTCGAGCACGCGCAGCCGGATCCGTGGCGACTCATGCACATCCAGCGTGTCCAGCGACGCGCCGGTCTGCAGCAGTCGCAGCAGATGGAACACCCCGTACAGCACCCCGATATCCCGGCGTGCGGCCACCAGCAGCACCGCGTGCCCGTCGATGCGGGCGCGCCTGAGCAGGTAGCCCTCCTCGCCCAGCGACGCGATCTCCGCGTCGAACGGCGCAAGCGATGGCAACGACTGCGGCGTGCCCAGCACGACCGCATGGTCGCCGGTCGCCGCCACCGGCGTCGCCGGCGCGCGGCCCAGCAGACCGCCGAGGCCACGCACCAGCTCGTCGCGCGCCACGCGCTGCGTCGGGGTCCGCTGCGGCCCCACCACTTCGTCCAGGCGCATGCGCTCGCCCGTCGCGAGCGCAGCGCCTGGCGAGGGCAGATAACGCAGCCACAGCGCGGCGCCATCCTCCGCGCGCACGCTGCCTGCGCAGACCATCAGCGCCATGGCAACGCCCGCCATCCAGTGACACCGCGCGACATGCGCACAGCGCCCAAGCGCCGCCGACAAACCTTGTAAGCTGACGGCGTGCCCGCGGCGCGCCAACGTCAAGCAGAGCAAAGGGAACGCGTTTTGGACAAGCCGAAGAAATCGGTCCGCCGCAAGACCAGCGGCGTCACGATCGACGAGGTGGCGGCCTTGGCCGGGGTGTCGCCGATGACCGTGTCGCGCGCGATCAACCAGGGCAAGGTGCGCGATGCCACCCGCGAGCGCGTGATGCGCGCGGTGCGCGAGCTGGGCTATACGCCCAACCTGGCCGCCAGTTCGCTGGCCGCCGCGCAGCACACGCGCAACGCCCTGATCTACACCAACCCCATCGGCGCCTACATGCGCGAGCTGCTGGTCGGCTTGCTGCGTGTGGCGTCCAACGCCGCCATCCAGTTGGTCATCCACTACTGGGAAGACCTGGACCCCGATGCCGAGCGCAAGGCCGCGCGCGCCCTGGGCGGCCGCGTGGATGGCGTCATCCTGCCGCCGCCGCTGTGCGAGTCGCAGGCGGCGGTGACCGAACTGGTCAAGGCCGGCATTCCGGTGGTCGCGATCGCCGCGGGGCGCCTCAGCGAAGCGATCTCCTGCGTGCGCATCGACGACTTCCACGCAGGCAAGGAGATGGCCGAGCACCTGATCCACCACGGCCACCGGCGCATCGGCTTCATCCGCGGCCGCCAGGACCTCAGCGCCAGCGCGCGGCGCTACGAGGGCTTCGTCACCGCCCTGCAGGAGGCCGGGCTGAAGGTCGAACCCGGCCTGGTCCAGCAGGGGGACTACACCTACCGGTCGGGGCTGGCCGCCGCCGAGAAACTGCTGTCGCACCGGCGGCCGCCGACCGCGATCTTCGCCAGCAACGACGACATGGGCGCGGCGGCGATCTCGGTCGCGCACCGGCGCGGCCTGGAGGTACCCCGCGATCTGTCCGTGGTGGGCTTCGACGACACCTCCGCGGCCACCACCGTCTGGCCGGAACTCACCACCATCCATCAACCGATCGCCTCGATGGCCGATGCCGCCATCGACATCCTGCTGCGCAGCATCCGCCGCAAGCGCGACGACGCGCGCGTGTCCAGCGACCACGTGGTCCCGCACCGGCTGGTGATGCGCGGTTCGGTCGCAAGTCCGCCCAAGGGGCGCTAGCGCAGGACGCATGCTCACGCGCTCGGGCATGCGATGGTGGTCTCCGCTTCGTTCAGCGCCCCGAGCGCGACCCGCGACACCGACAGCGTCATCGTGTCCGCCGTGGTCAACGCCCACGGACGATCCAGCTTGCTTAGATCCGCGCCGGCCGCCGCCAGGCACTTGAGCGGCACGCCCACGCGCGTCCATTGGCCCACCGGCAGGGTGGTCAGCGTCGGCCCGATCGCCACCCGCGCAGTGCAGCCGCTGCCGCAGCCAACCGCCAGCCACGCCTCGCCCCGCGGTGCGGCGTCCACCCGCAGCGTGGTCACCAGCATCAGGTCGCCGTTGCTCTCGCGCTGCAGATCCAGCGGCGTATGCGACTGCAGCGCGACCACCGCTTCGCGTCCGCCCGACCAGGCGAGGCGGCGCCCGTCTTCCTGCGCCAGGTGGTCCACACCGGTGACGTTCAACAGCGCGCCGTCGAGCGATTCCGGCACGCGGGTGACGGTCACGCCCTGCCCGTTGCTCCCTTCCAGGCGCAGGGCCATGCCCGGGCCGGCCGCGCCGCGGGCGAAGAACACGCCCGCCGCGCCTTCGTTGCCGGTGAGGCCGGAGACTTCCGGCAACCTGGCCAGGTCGCCGTTGTCGGCATAGCGCAGGCCGAAACCGAAGGCGAACAGCGGGTCGTAGCCCTTCTGTCCCACGTTGTTGACGTATTGCGTGGCCGTGCGCGGCCAACTGAAGCCGAGCTTGCCCGTGAAGTCGTGCTGCACGCCGCCCGTGGGGCTGCGCAGCAGCACGTCGGCGACGCCGGCACCTTCCGATCCCGGCAGCCACGCCGCCACGAAGGCATCGGCGGCATTGAGTTCGCGGTTGACCCACAGCGGACGCCCGCTGAGGAACACCGCGACCACGGGAATGCCATCGGCCTTGAGCCGTTTGATCAGCGCCAGGTCGGTGTCGTCTCCCGGCTTGTAGGCCAGGGTCGGCCGATCGCCCTGGAACTCCGCATACGGGTTCTCGCCGAACACCACCACGGCCACGTCCGGCTTGGTCGTGTACGTGCCGTCGACCGCCAGCACGGCCTCGCCGCCGGCGGCCTTGGCCTGCTGCGCGAAGCCTTCGTAGATGGTGTCCGCGTTCGGGAAGTCCTTGCGGGTGGTGCCGGTGCCCTGCCAGTTCAGCGTCCAGCCGCCGGCAGGCTTGCCGACGTCGTTGGCGCCGTCGCCGTCCACCAGGATGCGTGGCTTCGGCGACAGCGGCAGCACGCCGCCCTGGTTCTTCAGCAGCACCAGCGACTCGCGCACCGCCTGCCGTGCCATCGCGCGATGCGCCGGTGCGCCGATCAGCGCGAACTGCCCGCCCACCGCGCGCGACGACGGCTTGCCCGCCTCGAACAACCCCAGCCGCATCTTGACCCGCAGGATCCGGCGCACCGCATCGTCCAGGCGCTGTTGCGAGATGGTGCCGTTCTTCGCCGCCGCCAGCGTGGTCGTGTAGAAGCCCTTCCAGCTGTCCGACGCCATGGCCATGTCCAGGCCGGCGTTGATGGTGGCGGGGCAATCGGTGGGCGTGCAGCCCTTGACCTGGCCGTGGCCGTTCCAGTCGCCGACCACGAAGCCGCCGAAGTGCATGCGCCCCTTCAGCACATCGGTCAGGTAGCGCTTGTGACCGTGCATCTTCTCGCCGTTGACGCTGTTGAACGAGGCCATCGCGGTCTGCGCACCGGCGGCGATGGCCGGGGGATAGCCGGCGGCATGCAGGCGCACCAGTTCGGCCTCGCCGATCCGGGTATCGCCCTGGTCCCTGCCGTCGGTGGTGCCGCCATCGCCCAGGAAGTGCTTGACCGAGGCGATCACATGGCGCCCATCGAGGAATGCCGGGGTTCCCACCTTGCCCTGCAGTCCCTCGACCATCGCGCCGGCGTAGCTGGCCACCACCTCCGGCGACTCGGCGTAGCCTTCGTAGGTCCGCCCCCAGCGGTCGTCCTGTGGCACCGCCACGGTCGGCGCGAAGGTCCACTCCATGCCGGTCGCACGGGTCTCCAGCGCCGTGATCTCGCCGATCCGGCGCAGCAGCGCCGGGTTGCGGGTCGCGCCCAGGCCGATGTTGTGCGGGAACAGGGTCGCGCCGATGATGTTGCTCTGCCCGTGCACGGCATCGATGCCGAACAGCACCGGAATCGCCTTGCCGCCGTGCGAGGTGTCCATCGACGCCGCATAGAAGGCATCGGCCAGCGCCAGCCACTCGGCCGGCGCGGCATCGTAGCGGCCGCCCGGGTCGGAGTTGCCGCCGGCCAGGATCGACCCCAGCCGATAGGTGCGTACGTCCTCCGGGGTGAGGCTGCCGATATCGCCCTGCACCAATTGGCCGACTTTTTCCTCCACGGTCATGGTGGCCATCAGCGCGGTGAGGCGCTGTTCCAGCGCGGCATCCTCGGGCAGCGGCCAGGTCACCTCGGGCCAGGGGCTGGCCTCCGCCCGGGCAGGCGCGGCGGCCTGGACGTCGCCCTTGCAAACGGCAAGCGCGAGCAGCAGCGCAGCCAGCAGAACGCTGCTGTTGCGTGTGGAATGGGTGTCGGTCACGGCGCTGCTCCTTGCCGCCGCGCTCAGCGCAGCAGGTACTGGTTGATCAGGTTCTCGTAGCGCTCCTGGCGGCCGCTGCTCTGCTTGGGCTCGCCGCCCTTCGCGCCCAGGGCCGCCAGCTCCGCGAGGCCGAACGCGCCGTGCGCGAATTCCTTGCCGGCACCGCTGTCGAAGCTGGCATAGCGCTCCTGGCGCCACTGCTCCCAGGGCGAGTCGTTGAGCAGCGCATGGGCGACTTCCAGCCCGCGGGCGAAGGCATCCATGCCGCCGATGTGGGCAATGAACAGATCCTCCAGGTCGGTCGACTCGCGACGCACCTTGGCGTCGAAGTTCAGGCCGCCCTCCAGGCCGCCCTGGCGCAGCACCACCAGCATGGCGCCCACGGTGTCGTACAGGTCGGTCGGGAACTGGTCGGTATCCCAGCCGTTCTGCGCATTGCCGCGGTTGGCGTCGATGCTGCCCAGCAGGCCGTGGTCGGAGGCGACCTGCAGGTCGTGTTCGAACGTGTGGCCGGACAGCGTGGCGTGGTTGGCCTCGATGTTGAGCTTGAAGTCCTTGTCCAGCCCATGCTCCTTCAGGAAGCCGGTCACCGTCGCGCTGTCGAAGTCGTACTGGTGCTTCATCGGCTCCATCGGCTTGGGCTCGATCAGGAAGTTGCCCTTCAGGCCGATGCTGCGGCCATAGTCGCGCGCCATCGTGAGGAAGCGCGCGAGATGCGCCAGTTCGCGCTGCATCTGCGTGTTCACCAGCGAGGCGTAGCCTTCGCGGCCACCCCAGAACACGTAATGCTCGCCGCCCAGTTCCACGGTCGCCTCCAGCGCCGCCTTCACCTGCACCGCGGCGCGCGCCACCACCGCGAAATCGGGATTGGTCGCGGCGCCGTTCATGTAGCGCGGATGCGAGAACAGATTGGCCGTGCCCCACAGCAGCTTCATCCCGGTCGCGTCCTGGCGCGCCTTGGCCAGGCCCACCATGTGCTTGAGGTTCTTCTCGTACTGCCCGGCATCGTCGGCATCCGGCGCCAGGTCGATGTCGTGGAAGCACCAGTACGGCACGCCGAGCTTGGTGAAGAATTCGAACGCCGCATCCACCTTCGCCTCGGCGGCGGCCATCGGTGCGCCGACGTCCCAGGGGAAGTGGCGCGTGCCCGGGCCGAACGGATCCTGCCCGGCGTTGCAGAAGGTGTGCCAGTAGCACACCGCAAAGCGCAGATGGTCCTGCAGGGTCTTGCCGCCGATGACCTTGTTCGCGTCGTAGATCTTGAAGGCCAGCGGGTTGTCCGAGCCGCGGCCTTCGAAGGGGATGCGGCCGATGCCGGGGAAGTATTCCTTGGCGCCGATGAAGGGCTGGGTGTGCATGGTGCGTCTTCCTGTCGTGGTGGGAGGGGTCGCGAAACGGGATCAGCCGCGGAACAGCGGCATGAGGGCATCGAGATGGCGCAGGAAACGCGCATAGGCCGCGGCATAGGCCTGGGTGCGCGCCGGATCGGGGCGGGCGGACAACTGCGGATCGACCGCGACGTGCCGCTGCGCGATGTCGGCGATCGAGGCGGCCTCGCCGCGGGCCAGGCCCAGGGCCCACAGCGCCTGCAAGGCCGCGCCGAACGCCGCGCCTTCCGGCTGCGCGGGCACGTCCACCGGCAGGCCGAACACATCGGCCACCAGTTGCCGCCACGCGGCGCTGTTGCTGCCGCCGCCGGTGAGCACGATGCGGTCGAACTGCATGCCGGCGCGCACGAACGCGTCGAAGCCGTACTTCAGGCTGTAGGTCGCCCCTTCCATCGCCGCGCGATAGAGGTGGGCCGGGGTCATGTTGGCCATGTCCAGGCCCGCCAGCATGCCCTTGCCCAGCGGCAGGTCCGGCGTGCGCTCGCCGTTGAAGAACGGCAGCATCACCAGTCCATCGGCACCGGGCGAGGTAGCGCGCAGGTGGGCATCGCCATCGCGGGTGTTGAAGCCGAACGCGGCGGCGACCTGCTCGGTCGCCACGGTGCAGTTCATCGTGCAGATCAGCGGCAGCCAGCCGCCGGTGGAGGAGCAGAACGCGGCCCAGGCGCCGTCCGGGTCGATCACCGGCGTGTCGGAATAGGCGAACAGGGTGCCCGAGGTGCCCAGGCTCATCGCCAGGCGACCGGGAACGACGCAGCCGGTGCCGATGGCCGCCATCATGTTGTCGCCGCCGCCGACGGCGACCTTCAGCGTCGCCGGCACCCCCAGCAGGCTGGCGGCGGCCGGGTCGATGTCGAACAACGCCTCGGGCGCGGCCAGGCGCGGCAGGCAGTCCGCCAGGTCGCGCTGCGGATCGGTCGCGCGCAGCAGCTCGGGCGACCAGGTGCGGGTCCGCACGTCCAGCCAGCCCGTGCCCGAGGCGTCGCCGTATTCGCAGAAGCGCTGGCCGGTCAGCACGAAGTTGAGGTAGTCGTGCGGCAGCAGAATCGTCGCCAGCCGCGCGTAGGCGTCGGGCCGGTGCGTCTTGGTCCACGGCAGCTTGGAGGCGGTATAGCCGGTGAGAATCGGATTGCCGGCCAGCGCGATGGTGCGCGCCGCGCCGCCGACCGCGTCCATGATCTGCACGCATTCGGCCGAGGTGCTGGTGTCGCACCACAGCTTGGCCGGCGCCAGCACCGCCCCTGCCGCATCGACCGGCACGAACCCGTGCTGCTGGCCCGAGACCGCCAGCGCGCGCAGGCGCGATCGCAGCGACGGATCGATGGCCTGGAAGCAGGCCTGCAGCGCCGCGACCCAGTCGGCCGGCCGCTGTTCGCGGCTGCCGTCGGCGGCCGCGTCCAGATCCAGGGGCGCACTGCTGCTGGCCACGACGCTGCGCCCGACCGGGTCGTAGACCACGACCTTCAGGCTCTGCGTCCCCGCATCGATTCCGGCCACCAACTCCATGTCGTCCACGTCGTACCGCCTTTAAGTTAGCGCTATCATTTTTATGCGACAGCGCATGTGCTGTTACGCCAGGGAAACGCGCCGCTGCCAGACGTCCGGCGCCGCCTTGCAATAGCGTTCGATGAACTCGGCCTGCGACGGCATCGTCGCGCTCGCCTGCTGCAGCGGCTGCCGGATCCGCGTCAACAACGTGCGCAGGTCCGCGTCGTCGATGGTCGCGGCCAGCGGGTGCGGCGGTCCCGGCTGGATCCCCTGCCCCGTCAACACGCTGGTCCAGGAGTCCACGCGGAACAGCTCGCCGGGGTCCTGCCAGGCATGCGCACGCTCGCGCCAGGCGCGCAGCCGGAGCGCGAGCGACTCGGGCAGCGCCATCTCGCGACACGCCTTCCACATCGGCTCGTCGCGCTGGGTGGCGTGGTAGTGCAGGATGATGAAGTCGCGCACGTGCTCCATCTCCTGGCGGCTGACCGTGTTGTACAGCTCCACCAGCGCCGGGTTGATGCCGTCGCTTGGAAACAGCTGGATCAGGCGCACCACGGCGCTGATGGTCAGGTGGATGCTGGTCGATTCCAGCGGCTCGATGAAACCACTGGCCAGGCCCAGCGCCACCACGTTCCTGTTCCACGCCTGCAGCCTGCGTCCGCTGCGGAACGGCACCAGCCAGGGATCGCGCAGCGGCGGGCCGTCGACGTCGCGCAGCAGCTTGGCGTGCGCCGCGTCGTCGGACATGTGCCGGCTGGAGAACACCAGCCCGCACCCGACCCGGTGCTGGAGCGCGATATGCCAGCGCCACCCCGCCTCGTGCGCGATGGCACGGGTGTAGGGCACCGGCGGCGCGACCGCCTCGGTCTGCACCGCCACGGCGCGATCGCTGGGCAGCCATTCGCGCCAGTCCTCGTAGCCGGTGTGCAGGGTCTGCTCGGTCAACAGGCCGCGGAACCCGGTGCAGTCGATGAACAGGTCGCCCTCGATCACCTGCCCGTCTTCCAGCAGCAGCGACGCGACCGAGCCGTCATGCGCATGCTGCCGAACCTCGCGGATCTGTCCTTCGACCCGGCGCAGGCCGTGCGCTTCGGCCTTCTTGCGCAGGAATTTCGCGTAGAGCGCTGCGTCGAAGTGATAGGCGTAGTTGACCTGCGGCTGGGTTTCCAACGAGAACCGGTCCGCGCGCGAGGCGACGCTTTCCAGGCAGAAGTCGCCCAGGTCCGAGGGCATGCCGCGGCGCAGGCTGTCCAGCCAGAAATGGTGGAACGGCGTGGCCCAGGTGCCCTGCCCGATCGAGCCGAACGGATGGATGAAGCGATCGCCGGGGCGACGCCAGTGTTCGAACGAGATCGAAAGCTTGAACGTGCCGGCCACGGCGCGCAGGAACTCCTGCTCGTCGATCTGCAGAAAGCGATGGAACGTGCGGATCGGCGGCACGGTCGACTCGCCGACACCCACCGTGCCGATCTGCTCGGACTCCACCAGAGTGATGTCCACGCGATCGCGGAACTGGTGGGCCAGCGCGCAGCCGGCCAGCCAGCCGGCGGTGCCGCCGCCGGCGATGACGACCTTGCGGATGCGCCCATCCGGTGTGGTGGCGAGGTTCACTGCGGTGCTCCCATCAGCGGTTGAGCCGCGCCAGCAACTGCGCGCGCGTGCGGCGCGCCTGCGTCTCGTCGAACGGGGCCAGTTCGCCCCGGGCGGCGTCGGGCAGGTGCTGTCCCGCACGTTCGGCGGGACCGAACACGTAGTACGCGAAGATCGTCGCCCAGGCCTGTTTCTCGCGCGCCGGCAGATCGCGCAGCGCCCACATCGCATGCTGCAGCGCCGGCAGCGGCGAGGGAAGGAAGGCCGGCGCACTGCGCGACCAGTAATTCACCAGCACGTTGAACGGCGCCAGGCTACGCACGTGGTGCCACCACATGCTGGGAATGAAGATCGCATCGCCCGGCTCCAATTCGGCGTGCCGCGCGCTTGCCAGGGCATCGCGGAAGCGCGGATGGCGCGCGAAGTCGGGACGGTCGACATCCACCACGCTGACCACCTGCCCGCCCGGCGTTGGCTCCAGCGGCCCCGGATACAGGTTGTCGATCTGCTCCGGCGGAAACAGGGTGAAACGGCGCCGGCCCACGGCGCAGCACGCCAGGTTGTCCGGCGTGTCGAAATGGCAGGACGCGGTCACGCGGTTGCCGATCCAGATACTGGCCAGCGCATCGATGCCCTGCGCGGCCAGGCCGGCGTCGTTGGCCTGCGCGAACCCGGGCAGCGCCCGATCGATCGGCAGCGACGCGACATAGTAGGTGGGCGGCCGCGGATCCTCGAGCGTGTCGGCGATCGCGTCCAGTACCTGCGTCAGCTGTCCGCGGCGGACCTCGAAATTCAACTGGGTGAAATCGGCGTTGTAGAACGGACGTCCCTCGATCTCGGGCCCGCCGAAGGAGTACGGGACGGGCACGCCCGCATCGAAACCGCGCAGGTACGCCATTGCATCCTGCGTGGAGCGCAGCCCGGCCTGCACCAGTCCCCAGTCGCGCGCGATGCCGCGCAGCACCACCGGCTCCCCGGCCGCCACCAGCGCCTGCCATGGCAGCGCCGTGGGCTGCACGCCCTCCAGTGTCCGCATGGCCCCGCCGTCCGCCACCGCTCAGTTCCTGCCCGCCGCGACGGCGGCATCCTGCTCGCGCAGGCGCCGCTGCTTCTCGGCGATCAGGCGGCGCATGTTGTGCAGCGAGGCCAGCATCAGATACGCGCCTTCCAGATAGCCGGCGCGGTTGAGCGCGGCCAGCGCGGGACCGTCCAGTTGGGCCAGCCGCTCGCGGTCGATCGCATGCAGGCCGTTGACGCCGACCCGATGCTGCGCATCGAGTTGCACATCGAGCGCCACCGGCTGGATCAGCCCGTGCGCATCGAGCGCGGCGAACATGTCCGCGCCGAAGGCATGGCCCTCGTGGATGCCGCGCAGCACCGTGGCGATGTGGTCGAGATAGGCCGTGTTGCCGCCCTGCGGCAGGAACACCGGCTCGCCCTGCATCGCCGTCACCCGCGGATGCTCCATGTCCACGTGCAGGACCGCTTCCTGGGTGAGCACGCCATCGATGCGCTGCTCCTGGAAGCCGATCAGGAACGGCCCCTTGGCGGCCGCCCCGGGCAGGTAGGACGCCGCCCAGCGCCGGTCCTGCAGGAACAGGTTCTCGTGCTGCTCGAATCCCAGCAGCGCCACCGACTGCCACGCGCCGGTCGCCGGGTCCCTGCGCAGGAAGAGCGGATATTCCCGCTGCAGCTCGGCGAACTCGCTCGGGTAAGCCGGCACCATGCCCACCGCGTCGCCGAACTCGGGCCCGAAGTCGGTGACCACGCGCAGGTCGCGGTGGGCGATGTTGTTGAGCATTTCGTAACGCGGCATGGTGTTGCGCACTCCCGTTTGGAGCCTGGCACGGGGCGCCGCCGCGACAGCGGCGGCACCCGTGGCGACATGCGAAGAGAGACTCCCCGCCTTGTTCAGAACCTGTAGCGAACGCCCAGCATGTAACGCGGACTCTGGTCGGCCAGCTTCACGATCATCTGCGAGGTGCGCGAGCGCCAGCGCACGTCCTCGCCGGTCAGGTTGATCGCTTCCAGGCCGAACGACCAGTGATCGTTCAACGTGTAGTTCACGCTGAGATCCCACTGCTCGTAGGGTTCCACATAGTACGGATTGCGGCTGGTGCCCTGGTTGGCCAGGATCAGGTACTGGTCGCGCCAGTTCCAGGCCAGGCGCACCGACCAGCCGTACTTTTCGTACATCAGCACCGCATTGGCGGTGTCGCTCAGGCCGGTGAGCGCGAACTGGTCGATGCCCGGGTCGCCGCCATTGTCGTAGCCGACGTCGCCCTTGACGATGGTGTAGTTGGCGAGGATGCCGAACCCGGTATTGCCGAGGAAGTACTGCCCACCCAGCTCCCAGCCATGCAGCTTGGCCTGGTTCTGGTTGATCGGCCGGTTGACGTTGAACTCGTACAGCGGATCGTCGGCCTCGCCGTAGAGATCGTAGGCCGCTTCGGTCGCCAGCACTTGCGCGCCGGTGCCGTTGTAGGCGCCCAGGCCGGCCGGATTGTTGCGCAGCAGGGCCAGCGCGGTGAACAGCGAGGTGTCGTTGGCCGAGCAGGCCGCCGCGTTGGCCGGGCCGACCTGGGCCAGACAGGCGCCGCTGGTGAGAAACGCCAGGGCCGACTTCGCGTCCGGACCGGAGGTCGGATCGCGCAGGCCGTACAGCGTTTCCTGCACGACGGTGTTGCCGACGAAGTTGTTGACCGACTTGTTCCAGTACGTCACCGACAGGTAGCTGGCGTCGGCGAAGTACCACTCCAGCGCCAGGTCGAGGTTATCCGACTCCAGCGGTTTCAGCGCCGGGTTCTGCGCCGTGCCGCTGGCCCGCGAGGACGGATCGATCAGCACCGATCCGAACGGCTGCTGTGCCCCGGGACCGGCGTAGAGGTTGCCGATCGGCGCACGCGCGATGCTCTTGCCGAACGAAACGCGCCCCTTCAGCGTCTCGCTGAGGTCGATGCTGAAATCGAGGTTGGGCAGGATGTAGCTGTACGTGGTCTTTTCGCTGAAGGGTTGCTGCTCGTTGGACAGCACCACGCGGAAGTCGTTGTTGGACTGCCACTCGATCGCTTCGGGCGTGGCGATGACCGAGGTCGACACCACATCGGTGGTCTCGTAGCGCACGCCCAGGCGGGTATTGGTGCGCATGCCGGCCAACTCGCCATCCAGCTCGACCTGGAAGTAGGCCGAGCGGGTCTTCTCTTCGACGAAGTTGTCGGCGGCACGCTGCGGGCTCACGCCCAGGCCGACCCCGTACTGGCTCGCCGCCCATTCCGCGAGCCGGCCGGCATCGCCCCGCCAGGCCGGCCAACTGCTGCCGCCGTAGTCGTGGAACAGGCCCACGATGTCGACCGGCTGCATCAGGTTCATCAGGCCGCCGGCGGTATCCCGGTCGACATTGGCCACGCCCCAGTCGCCCAGGGTGGAATACGCCTCGGCGGCCTGGATGCGATGGGTGGTCGACTTGCTGCTGTCCACGCCGAACTGGAAGCGGCCGCGGTCGAAGCTCCACTCGCCGTCGACGCGGGCCTGCTTGATCTGGCTGATCTGGCTCTGCGAGTTGACCCGCAGCACCTGCGAACCGATCTCGCCCGGCACGAAGCCCGGGTTGACCACGCCATTGGCCTTGGCCGCCGCGGCGGCGTCGCTCGGATACCAGACCTGGGTGCCGATCGGCAGGCCGTTGTTGAAGTTCAGCTCCTGCACCCAGGACCCGCCGCACTGCGGGCCGGTGGTGCAGTTGTTGGTTCCGGCGATGCTCATGAAGAGAGAGCCGCCACCGGTCAGCGGATCGTTGGGACGGCTCTCGTTCTTCGAGTCGTGCGCGTCGAAGCTGAGCTTGAGCCGGTCGGTGACGTTCCAGACCGCATTCAGACCGAGCGAGCCCAGCTTGTACTTCTGCATGCTGCGCTGCTGCTCGAGGCCGAAGTCCTTGGTGCCGGCGATTTCGCGGATGTAGGTCGGCACGGCCACCGCACCGCTGGTGTCGAAGGTCACGTCGGTGTAGTTGCTGTTCTGCAGCCACATGCCCTGCTCGCCACGATTCTCGGTGATCTCGTTGGTCGAATAGGTGTAGTCCAGGGTCAGGGTCACGCTGTCGGTGGGCGCGAACTGCAGCACCGCCTGGCCGTTGACGCGCTCGCGTTCGAACTCGGAGAACGCATAGCGCAAGTCGTTGGGGCGGGCGTACAGCGCGCCGACCTGGGGCGCATTGACCACGGTCGGGTTGCCGGGCATCGAACCGGTCCACGGCTGCACGTTCCAGTAGTTCTCGGTGGCCTGCACCGAGCCGCCCTTGCGCTTCTGGTAGCTCGCGCTCACGCCGACGCCGAAGGTCTTGTCCGGGTTGCTGTAGCTGAAGATGCCCGACAGCTCCGGCGTCAGGTCGTTATCGAACGGCTGGCTGCGGTCGGAGACCGCCTTGGCGCCGGCGCTGGCGACGATGCCCTGATGATCGAACGGACGCGCGGTCAGGATGTTGATGGTGGCGCCGATGCCGCCGCTGGGCACGTTGGCCTGGCTGGTCTTGTAGACCTCGATGCCGTTGATCGCTTCGGCGGCGAGCTGGGCGAAGTTGAAGGCGCGGGTGCCGCCGTCGACGCCGCCGATGGCGACCTGGCCGGCGGCGCCGAACGCGTCGGCGCCCGGCATCTGCCGCCCGTTGAGCGTCACCATGTTGAACTGCGGACCGAAGCCGCGCGCGGTGACCTGCGCACCTTCGCCGTCGCGCCGCTCGATGGAGATGCCGGTGATGCGCTGCAGCGACTCGGCCAGGTTGGTATCGGGGAACTTGCCGATGTCCTCGGCACTGATGGCATCCACCACGCCCGCCGAATCGCGCTTGATGTCCATCGCCTGGCTGAGGCTGTTGCGCAGGCCGGTGACCTGGACGGTGTCCAGTTGCGTCGGGCTGCTCTGGGCCTGTTGCTGGGCGGCCGGCGCCGGGGTCGACGTCGACGCGTCCTGTGCGAATGCGGGATTGATGACCAGGACGCCGCCGACGAACGTGAACATGGCCCTGGACTTGAACTTCGCCAGCGCCCGGCTCATGGACGAACCCTCAGGGCTGGCGTACGACGGAACATAGAAGCGCTCATGACTCTCCCCTCTGACATGCGATCGATGGATGTATCGCCCCTCCCCCAAGGAGCACGCACGGGCGATGCCCGTCTTCCACGCCGAACATCGCAGCGCGCGATGCGTTCGCTGCGACTCAAACTCCGTTTCAGGATTGCCAGACGACGCGTGGTGCAGGCCCCCTAGGCCTGACGCTCGCCAATTGATAGCGCTACCATCGCGTCACGGCGCAGACTACGCACCCCGGATATCGCTTGTCATCATGCGTCGCAACAAAGGACCGCATTCCTTGAAGAGCACCCCCAAAACGCTGCGTCGAAAAGCGAGCGCCATCACCATCGACGACGTCGCGGCGCATGCGGGCGTCTCGCCGATGACCGTCTCGCGCGTCACCCATGGCCATGCCGGCGTGCGCGAGAGCACGCGCGAGCGGGTGCTGCGCAGCGTGCGCGCCCTGGACTACCGGCCCAACCCGGCCGCGAGCGCACTCGCCGCGGCGCACCATGTCTGCATCGCGCTGATCTACACCAATCCCAGCTCCAGCTACCTGCGCGAACTGCTGGTGGGCGCATTGCGCGGATCCACCCGTGCGGCGGCGCAACTGGTGATCGCCACCTGGGATGGACTGGGTCCGCGGGCGCGTCGCGAGGCCGCGCGCACGCTCTGCACCAGCGTGGCCGGGGTGATCCTCCCGGCGCCCTTGTGCGAATCGAAGGCCATCGTCGGCGTGTTCGTCGACGCCGGGATTCCCGTGGTCTCCATCGCGTCCGGCCGGTTCGGCAACAGGCTGTCCTGCGTGCGCATCGACGACCGCCGCGCCAGCCATGACGTGGTGTCGCATCTGATCGCCCACGGGCATGGCCGCATCGGCTACATCACCGGCGACCGCAACCAGACCGCCAGTGCGCACCGCTGGCAGGGCTACCGCGATGCGCTGGCGGAGGCCGGCATCGGCTACGACGCCGCGCTGGTCCAGCCGGGCGACTTCACCTATCGCGCCGGCCTGGAGGCGGCCGAGCGGCTGTTGGCGTTGCAGCCACGCCCGACCGCGATTTTCGCAAGCAACGACGACATGGCGTCGGCGGTGGTGTCGGTGGCGCATCGGCGCCGCCTGAAGGTGCCGGAGGATCTGTCGGTGGTGGGGTTCGACGACACGTCGGCGTCGACGATGGTGTGGCCGGAGCTGACCACCATCCATCAGCCGGTGGCGGACATGACCGACACGGCCATCGACCTGTTGCTGCGGGAGATCCGGCAGGCCGCTGGCGCAGCGCGCGTCCGTGTCAATCACGTGGTGCCGCACCGCCTGGTCACGCGCGATTCCGTGGCGCGGCCGCTGCTGGTTCGCTAGCGTCATGCTGTCGAGCGCTTCGTTTTCTATCGCTTGGTTACGCAGCCTGCGGCTTGAGGCCAGGCCAAACTTCCAGCGATGGCTGTTGCCGTCTTGCAGGCGAACCGCCTAGGTCACGCTTCATCATCACAAGGCCGACTTCGCAAGGTCTTGGGCTGTTGCTGTTGCTGTTGCTGTCGCTGTTGCTCTGGCTGTTGCTGTTGCTCTGGCTGTTGCTGTTGTTCTGGCTGTTGCTCTTGCTGTTGCTCTGGCTTTTGACTTACCGGGTTCCCTTCCGAAGCGGCGGCCAGCCTGGGGAAAAACCCCGAAGGGGCGGCGCACATGGATGTGCGCCGTTCGCGGCAGGGGCAGGATGCCCCTTCCGCGGATCCCGTCTGGTTCGCGGACCCGGAGCGCGCAGCGCGGAGGGCGCGTAGGCAGGGCGCGCTTTCTTTTGGTTACCTTTTCTTTGCGCGAGCAAAGAAAAGTAACTCGCCCGCAAGGGCGAAAGCTCGTGCTGTTGCTTGACGCTTGGGTGTCAGAGAAGAAGAGCCGTAGGAGCGGCTTTAGCCGCGACCCACATGATCGGTCGTCCTGTCGCGGCTGAAGCCGCTCCTACGAGAGGGCGTAAAAGCCTATCCGGCTTACTTGCCGATCCATCCTTCCAGCATGTCCGAGAACTCGTCGGCGTGCTCTTCTTCCTGGGCCAGGATCTCTTCCAGGAT
>JBEVKG010000161.1:0-5017 GCA_040509765.1 Xanthomonas sp. | reverse complement strand
GAATTGCGTTTGATTCGAGCCTGCAAGCCTGCTTTGGCCGCAGAAGCAACTGCTCTCAGTCGCTGACTGGCTTGACTATTAATTCATAGATCTATTCAATGTCGGTATGAGCGATGACCGGCTACGCGATCTTGTTGCCCTCTTGCGCAGCGAAAAGGTCGTGACGGCGGCCCGCATCGGCGATGTGCTGGAGATCAGTCAACCGACGGTATCGCGCCTGTTGGCCAGTGCTGGCGAGCAGGTGCTGCGGATCGGCAAAGCTCGGGCGACACGCTATGCGCTCACCCGGTCGCTGGGCCGGGCGGGCCATCGTTGGCCGTTGTTCCGCATCGATTCGCGCGGTCGTGCCGAAACGCTCGGTCATCTGCACGCCATGCACGGTGATGGCTACCTGTTCGTTCCACAGGTCACCCGCCCCGCGCTGATCCATGGCGACTTTGCCAGTGGACTGTTTCCAGGGCTGCCGTGGTTTCTGGACGACCAGCGTCCGCAGGGCTTCCTTGGTCGGGCCTTCGCGAGGCGCGTGGCTGAGGACATCGGTGCGCCGCAGGACTTGCAACGTTGGCAGCCTGACGATGTGGTGCTGGCTCTGTTGCGGCACGGCGACGATCAACCGGGCGATTTGGTGCTGGGCGAGTTTGCATTGCAGCGCGCACAGCAGGCTGCGCTGCAACCAGTGGATGTGATACCGCAGGCGGAGCGGCGTGGTCTGTATCCGCAGCATGCCGAGCAGGCGTTGCTGGGCGAGGCGGTGGGCTCGTCGGCAGGAGGCGAACAACCGAAGTTCACCGCAATACTGCAAACGGAAGGCGGCTACACGCCGGTCATCGTCAAGTTCAGCGAGCGTGCCGGCACGCCGGCCGCGCAGCGTTGGAGCGACCTGCTGCGGTGTGAGCACCTGGCCAGCGACGTCCTGCGTGCCCACGGCATCGCCGCCGCCGAGAGCGAACTGCTCGAGAGCGACGGTCGCGTGTTCCTGCAATCGACGCGCTTCGACCGTACGCCTGTGCTGGGACGGCGCGGCTTCGTCTCGCTGGCCGCGGTGGATGCGGCTTACTTCGGCCATGGGCGCATCGACTGGTGGTCGTTCGCACCGCAACTGCAGCGCGAAGGCTGGCTGAGCGACACAGATGCGCAGCGCCTGCGTGTGTGCGGTTGGTTCGGCGCACTGATCGGCAACAACGACATGCATCTGGGCAACGCGGGCCTGATGCTGGGCGATGTCTTGCCGCTGGCCTTGGCACCGATCTACGACATGTTGCCGATGGCGTTCCGTCCTGCGGCCAGCGGCGAGGTGGTGGAGCGAGCCTATGTGTTGCCGTTGCCGACACCGGACCAGCGCGACGACTGGCGCGTAGCGGCGGGCATGGCGGTGACGTTCTGGGAGCGCGTCATCGAGGACGCACACATGTCCGCGGCATTTAACAGCATCGCGCGGGATGCGCTGGCGCAGTTGACCCGCGCCATGCCGCGGATCGGTTGAGCGCCCTCGCGTCGCGTTAAACGCCCCGACACACGGCGCTCACGCGGGCCGGACATGCGGCAGTGGAAGCTGCCGGCACTTCCCACCACGAGGTCTTGCCCATGGCTGCAACCAACGCGCGCGTCCGTCTGCATGTCGAGGATACCGGCGGTGCCGGTCGTCCGGTGATCCTGATCCACGGCTGGCCGCTGTCGGCCGAGGCGTGGAAGGATCAGGTCGGGCCGCTGCAGCAGGCCGGCTATCGGGTCATCGCCTACGACCGCCGCGGCTTCGGCCGTTCGGAGAAGCCGGCCGACGGCTACGAGTACGACACCCTGGCCGACGACCTGGCCGGCATCCTCGAGGACAAGCAACTGCGCGAGGCGGTGCTGGTCGGGTTCTCGATGGGCGGCGGCGAGGTGGCGCGCTATGTGGCGCGGCATGGAACCGAAAAGCTGGCCGGCGTGGTGTTCGCCTCCGCGGTGCCGCCCTACATGCTCAAGACCGACGACAACCCGGAAGGGCCGCTGAGCAAGGACCAGGCGCAGGAGATGGAGCAGGGGCTGAAGGCCTCGCGCGAGGCGTTCTTCGACGACTTCACCCGTGGCTTCTTCAGCGCGCATGGCACGCTGAAGGTGAGCGAGGCGCAGCGCCAGGAGGCGATCGCGCTGTGCCTGCAGAGCGACCAGATCGCGGCGCTCGGTTGCATGCAGGCCTTCGGCACCACCGATTTCCGCGAGGATCTCAAAAAGGTCGACGTGCCGACCCTGGTACTGCACGGCGATGCCGATGCCACGGTGCCGTACGAGGGCTCGGGCCAGCGCACCCACCGCGCCATCGCCGGCAGCGACGTGGTATTGCTGAAGGATGCGCCGCACGGCTGCAACACCAGCCACGCCGAGGAGTTCAATCAGGCCTTGCTGGCGTTCCTGGCCAAGCTGGGCTGATCGCGGGGCCTGGCATCGGCGGCATGTGCCGGCGCCGCCGTACAAGGCGCGGCGCCGCGTCGATGCGAGGAATCGTCGCGTAGAAAAACCGACCCGCGGCAGCGGTTGGCTGCCGCGGGTCGATCCAATCGACTCAGGCAATCGTGCAGGTCACTCGCCGACCAGTGTGGCCACGCTCTGCGGGTCGACATAGACCACGGTCTGGCCCGAGGCGACGCTGTACTTGCCGCCGTAGCCGACGTTGAGGGTGGACGAGGTGCTGTACTTGGTGAACGCGCTGGCGCTGCCGGCGGGAACGCGCACGGTGAGCTGCCGATGCTGGGTGCCGATATTGACCACGACCAGGGCCAGCTTGCCGCTCGGGGTCTTGTAGGCGCTGACGGCGACATCGGGGTACGGCGCGGCGGTGGCGCCGATGCGCACCGAACCGGGACGCACGAAGCGCGCATATTGCGACATCACGTAGCCGCGCTTGCTCACCGTGCCGTTCTCGGCGATCAGCCCGTAGCTGCGGCGGATGTACCACCAGATGTAGCCGCTGTAGTTGGCGAGCATGCTGTTGTGCAGCTCGCTGGCCACGCCGAGCGCCGACGGCCAGGCGTTGCCGTCGGTGTTGTCGGTGTAGTGCTCGGTCATCCACAGCTGCTTGCCCTTGCTGCGCGCCAGCGGATAGTCCTTGGGCTGCACGCCGTACAGGTGTCCGCCGACGATGGACAGGTACTGGGCGGCGCTGCTGTTGAGCACCGGGTCGGTGAGCGCGGTGTTGAAGCCCAGCGACTCGGCCGCGAGCAGCTTGAACTTGCCGAACTTCGCGCCCTGCGCAGTGACGAAGTTGAGGAAGTCGGTGCCGTTCCAGTCGCCCGATTCGTACTCCGGATGCCAGTCCGGCTCGTTCTGCAGCGACAAGGCGTAGATCGGCGCGCCCTTGCTGTCCATGTAGGCGGTGAAGTCCAGCAGGTGCTTGGCGTAGGCGTCGTAGTGCTGCGACAGCAGCTTGCCGCCGTTGTTGAGGGTGTTGTTCGACTTCATGTAGGCCGGCGCCGACCACGGCGTGGCCAGCAGGACCGCGCCGTGTGCGCGTGCGCGTACCGCCGACGGCACCTGCTGGCTCCAGCCGGAGCTGGACGGATCGATGCGCATGCGCATGATCGACAGGCCGATCTGCCCGGTGTCGCTGCCGAACGCCAGATCGACCTGGGCCGGGGTCAGATCGGCGATCCAGCCGGCGCCGTTCATGCCGCCGAAGCCCTGGATGGTCTGGTGGACCTCGCTCGGAGTGACGCTGACGGTCTGCGCCAGGGCCGAGCCGGCCGAGAACAGGGTGGCGGCCGCGGCAAGCAAGCTGCCGAGCAAACGCGGGGTCTTCATGGAGGATCCAGGGGTGGGGGAGGGGTGACGCTAGCCAGCGCAGATGACCATTTCAATGGCGCGATCGTCCAAACCCGGCAAGTGAGACCGGCGGCGCACCGCAAGCGCAACCCTGTCCTCAGTCCACATGGAGGCACGCGCCGCGCCCAATGACGCGTGGCAGCGCGGATGCCTTCTTCGCTGCGGCGCGGGCAGCGGTCTGTGGATTGTGCGCAGTTGCGCGCGCAAACGCCGCAAGATGCACAAGTGCGCGCACGGCAAAACTGCGCACAATGCAGGCGCCGGCAGGACGCAGGGGGTGTGCCGGCGTCTCCTCTTGCGAAGGATGTTGCGCATGCCACTGTTCCGTCTTCCGCAACGCTGCGGCGTTGCGCTGTTCGCCGCGATGCTGCTGATCGCGGTGTGCCTGCCGCCGTTGGCGCAGGCGCAGGCCACCCGCTATCGCGACGCCGCGCCACTGCTGCTGGGCGTGGCCTGGTATCCGGAGCAGTGGCCGGAGGCGCAGTGGGAGCACGATCTGGCGCTGATGCAGGCGGCGCACGTGCGTGTGGTGCGGATCGGCGAATTCGCCTGGAGCCGGATGGAGCCGCGCGAGGGACAGTACGATTTCGAGTGGATGGACCGGGCCATCGCCGCCGCTGCGCGCCATGGCATGGTGGTGGTGCTGGGCACGCCGACCGCGGCGCCACCGGCGTGGTTGACCCAGGCCTATCCGGACACCCTGCGGGTCAGCCAGGACGGCGTGCGCGACGCGCACGGCAACCGTCAGCAGTTCTCCTTCGCCAGTACGCGCTACCGGCGCTTCGCGCATGCCATCGCCGAGCAGATGGCGCAGCGCTACGGGCACAACCCGCACGTGGTCGGCTGGCAGCTGGACAACGAGTACGCGCAGTCCTCGTTCGACCCCGAGGCCAAGGCGCAGTTCCACGCCTGGCTGCAGCGCAGGTACGGCAGCATCGACGCGCTCAACCAGCGCTGGGCCACCGCGTACTGGAGCCAGACCTACACCGATTTCGCGCAGATCCCGGTCCGCGAGGATGAAGAGAACCCGGCCCTGCTGCTGGAGTGGAAGCGCTTCGTCAGCGACACCTGGACCGACTATTCGCGCAACCAGATCGACGCGATCCGCCCGCACGCCGATCCGCGCCAGTTCATCACCACCAACACCATGGGCTGGTTCGCCGGCTTCGACGCCTACACCGTGCATGGCGTGCTCGACATCGCCGCCTGGGACGACTAC
>JBEVKG010000160.1:0-29352 GCA_040509765.1 Xanthomonas sp. | reverse complement strand
CGCGGCGGCGCTGGGATCGATGGCGGTGCCGCTGTCGGCGGCCGCCTGCAGGTTCGACCAGCGATCGTCGGCACCGGCCCAGGACAGGCCGGCGCTGCCGTCGGCGGGGCTGCTGCCGATCGCCTGGTGCATGGCGCTGCTCTCGCGCCCGGCGATCATGTCCAGCACCTGCTGCTGCGGGGAGGTGGTCGCCTCGGTGCCGCTCCACGGACCGACGCCGGCGCCGGCCGCGGCACCGGCGCCGAGCGCGGCCTCGCCCTGCAGCAGCATCGGGCCGTTGCCGGACTGGCCGGACACCAGCGAATAGGCCTTGGCCGCCTTGGCCGCGTCCAGGGAGGTATTGGTCGGCGTGGCCGCGGCCGGCTGGCCGCCGCCGAGCTGCTTGGCGATCATCGCCGCCAGGCCCAGCCCCTTGCCATCGGTCAGGCCCTTGGCCAGTTGCTGGTCGTACATGTCGCGGAAGGTCTGGTTCTCGCCCGGGAACAGCGAGTTGCCGAAACTTGCGTCGCGCATGCTCTTGACCAGCATGTTGGCGAACTGCCCTTCGAGCTGGCGCGAGACCTTGTCGATCTTGGCCGGATCGTTCTGGGTAGAGGCGTGCAGGTCGAAGGGAGCGGCCGAGATACGCATGTCAGATCACCTCCAGCTCCGCGCTCAGGGCACCGGCCTGCTTGAGCGCTTCCAGAATCGCGATCAGGTCGCCAGGAGCGGCGCCGACCTCGTTGACCGCCCGGACGATCTGATCCAGCGAGGTGCCGCCCTCGAACTTGAACATGCGGCTGCCTTCGTTGGTGGCGGTGATGGTGGACTTGGGCGTGGCCACGGTCTGGCCGCCGCTCAGTGCATTGGGCTGGCTGACCTGGGTGCCTTCGCTGATGGTCACCGTCAGCGAGCCGTGCGAGATCGCCGCCGGGCTGACCCGGACCTGCGAACCGATCACCACCGTGCCGGTGCGCGCGTTGACCACCACCTTGGCCGCCGCCGCGCCCGGCGACAGCTCGACGTTCTCGATCCGCGCCAGCAGGCCGATCCGCGCGCTCTGGTCGGTGGGCGAACGCACCGCCACGGTGGAGCCGTCCACCGCATGCGCGCTGCCGGGGCCGAAGGTGCTTTCCAGCGCGGAGACCATGCGCGAGACGGTGGTGAAATCGGGCTGATGCAGGTTCAGGGTGATCTCGCCGGTATTGCCGAACACGTCCGGCAGCGCACGTTCCACCGTCGCACCGTTGGGAATCAGGCCGACGCTGGGCACGTTCACCGAGATCCGCGACCCGTCCTTGCCCTGCGCGCCGAAGCCGCCGACCACCAGGTTGCCCTGGGCCACCGCATAGACCTGGCCGTCGGCGCCCTTCAGCGGCGCCATCAGCAGGGTGCCGCCGCGCAGCGAGATGGCGTTGCCGATCGAGGAGACGGTGATGTCGATGGTCTGGCCGGGCTTGGCGAACGCCGGCAGCTGCGCGCTGATCGCCACCGCGGCCACGTTCTTCAGCTGCGGGTTGACGTTGGCCGGCACGTTGACGCCCAGCTCGCCGAGCATGTTCTTCAGGCTCTGCACGGTGAAGGGCGCCTGGCTGGTGCGGTCGCCGCTGCCGTCCAGGCCGACCACCAGGCCGTAGCCGACCAGCGCGTTGTTGCGCACGCCGCCGACCTGGGCCAGGTCCTTGATGCGTTCGGCGGCGGCCGGGGCGGCCAGGCCGGCGCACAGCGCGAACGCGGCGAGCAGGCGGCAGGGCAGGGACAGGACGTTCATGACGGGCCTCAGTACGGCGAGATGCGCGAGTTGAAGAAGCGGCTCAGCCAGCCCATCGCATTGGACTGCGCGACCGCGCCGCGGCCGCCATAGGCGATGCGCGCCTCGGCGACCTTGCTGGAGGGAATGGTGTTGTCCGGGGCGATGTCGGCGGCGCGGACCACGCCCTGCACCTGCACCAGTTCGTCGCCCTGGTTCAGCCGCAGGTTCTTCTGGCCCTGGATCACCAGGTTGCCGTTGGGCAGGCGCTGCATCACGGTCACGGTGATGCTGCCCTGCATGGTGTTGCTCTGCGCGGTGTTGCCCT
The DNA here is from genome assembly GCA_040509765.1 of Xanthomonas sp. Lineage (GTDB taxonomy): Bacteria > Pseudomonadota > Gammaproteobacteria > Xanthomonadales > Xanthomonadaceae > Xanthomonas_A. Next base: position 27,295 of record JBEVKG010000160.1, on the reverse strand, counting down.
TGCCGGCGAAGCTGCGGTCGCCGCTGGTGGAGTTGTTGAGGATGTTGGTGCCGTTGACGGTGAGCGGCGCGCCGAGCAGGGTCGGCGTGGCCATGGTCACCGCGTCCTTCTTGCTGATGCTGGTGTTGGCGGTGCTGCTGGCGTTGGTGCTTTCGACCAGGGTGATGGTCAGCAGGTCGCCGACGTCGCGGGCGCGACGGTCCGAATACAGCTGCAGGCCGGGGCCCGCGGCGTAGATCGCGCCGGCCGTGGGCTGTGCCTGCGGAGCCATCACCGGCACCATCGGCGCCATCGGCGCGTACGGACGCACGTCGCCGGCGGCCACGCCCAGACCGGCACAGCCGCCGAGCAGGACCGGCAGCAGCAGCGCGGCGGAGAAGGAGAAAGAAGACAGGCGCGACATGGCGGATTCCGGAGGCGAGGGGATCAGACGTTGTTGTTCAGATAGCCGAGCATGGAGTCGGTGGTGGAAATGGCCTTGGCGTTCATCTCGTAGGCGCGCTGGGTTTCGATCATGCTCACCAGCTCTTCCACCACGTTGACGTTGCTGCCTTCCAGCGCACCCTGCGCGATGTTGCCGAGGCCGTTGAGGCCGGGCGTGCCGTTGGTCGCCGGGCCGGAGGCGGCGGTTTCCACGTACAGGTTCTGGCCCTTGGCCTGCAGGCCGGAGGGATTGATGAAGTCGGTCAGGGTCAGCGAGCCGACCTGCAGGGCGGCGGCGGTGCCGGCGACCTGCACGCTGACCGTGCCGTCGTTGCCGATGGTCACCGACTGCGCGCCTTCGGGGATCTGGATGCCCGGCTGGATCGCGTAGCCGCTGTTGGTGACCAATTGGCCCTGCGCATCGATCTGGAAGCTGCCGTCGCGGGTGTAGGCCGTGGTGCCGTCCGGCATCTGCACTTCGAAGAAGCCGCGGCCGTTGACCATCACGTCCAGGGCGCGGCCGGTCTGCTGCTGGCTGCCCTGCTCGAAATCCTTGGCGGTGGCGACCACGCGCACGCCGGTACCGATCTGCAGGCCCGAGGGCAACTGCGTCTGCGAGGAGCTGGCGCCGCCGGGCTGCCGCAGCTGCTGGTACAGCAGGTCCTCGAAGTTGGCGCGGTCGCGCTTGAACCCGGTGGTGTTGGTGTTGGCCAGGTTGTTGGAGACGACCGACATGCGCGTCTGCTGCGCATCCAGTCCGGTCTTGGCGACCCACAAAGCCTGATTCATGACCCGAATTCCTCTGATGGTGGCCCCGGCACGACGCGCCGGGGGCGCAGGGAGTGATGCATGTGCCGTGCCAAACCGGCGCCCGCGGCGTCGCGGCCCGGCTTAGCCGTTCAGACGCAGCAGCGTGTTGGCCGACTGCGCGTTCTCGTCGCCGTTCTTGATGACCTTCACCTGCATTTCGAACTGGCGCTGCAACTGGATCATCTGCACCAAGGCGCCTGCGGCATCGACGTTGCTGCCTTCCAGCACGCCGGTGCGCAGCGAGTTGCCGGTGGCCGGCGCGAAGGCCTTGGCCGGATCGTCGCTGACGTTGCGCATCAGGCCGTCGGGACGGCGGCTGAGCTGGTCCGGCGGCGCCTGCACCACCTTGAGGGTGGCGATGGTGCTCATCGCGGTGGGCGCTTCGCCCAGCGGCACGATCGACACCGTGCCGTCGTTGCCGATCTCCAGCGACTGGTGCGGCGGGATCGCCACCGGATTGCCCTGGTCGTCGAGCACCGCATGGCCGCTGGCGGTGACCAGCTGGCCATTCGGAGTCAGCGCCAATTCGCCGCCGCGCGTGTACGCCTCCTTGCCGTCGGAAGACTGCACCGCCAGCCAGCGATCGGCATCCAGCGACAGATCCAGCGGATTGCCGGTCATGTGCTGCGCGCCGACGTCGCGGTTGAAGCCCTGGTCGATGTGTAGCGCATCGATGCGCGACGGATAACCGGCGCCGGGAATCCGATAGGCCTCGGTGTTGGCCAGCGCCGCCTTGAACCCGGAGGTCTCGACGTTGGCCAGGTTGTGCGACACGGTGGCCTGTGCCTGCAGCGAGGCGCGGGCGCCGGTCATGGCGACATAGAGAGCTTTGTCCATGGGAAGGAACCGGGAATGGAGAATCGGGAATGGAGGAAAGCGGGACGTCGGCGCCGGGAATCGCATTCACGATTCCCGATGCCCCGTTCCCGATTCCCGGCGGTCGTCAACGCATGTTGATGATCGTCTGCGTGACCTGATCCTGGGTCGAGATCACCTGCGAGTTGGCCTGGAAGTTGCGCTGGGCCACGATCATGTTGACCAGCTGCTCGGTCAGGTCGACGGTCGAGGATTCCAGCGCGCCGGACTGCACGCTGCCGAAGTCCGAGGTCGCCGGCGCGCCGGTGCGGGCCAGGCCCGAAGCCGAGCTTTCCGCCCAGGCGTTGTCGCCGAGCGAACTCAGGCCCTGCGGATTGACGAAGTTGGTCACCGCGATCTGGCCCAGCGCCTTGTCGGCGTTATTGGAGTAGCGCGCGTAGACGATGCCTTTTTCGTCGATGCTGATCGAGTTGAGCTTGCCGCTGGCGTAGCCGTCCTGGGTCGAGCCGCGCAGGGCGAAGGCTTCGCCGTACTGGGTCGAACCGAACACGTTCAGGTTCAGCGACAGGGTGCCGGCGCCGGTGCTGGGGGTGAAGGTGCCCAGCGCGATCTTGCCGTCGGTCGGGCTGACCAGCGCGCCGCTGTTGGAGAACTGCAGCGTGCTGGCGCCGCCGGCGGCGACGCCGTCCACGTAGTTGTAGACGGTCCACTGGTTGGGCGTGGAGGTCTTGACGAAGTACGAGGTCTGCACGTGGGCCACGCCCAGCGAATCGTAGACCGTGGTGCCGCCGCTGGAGTTGTTGTAGCTGTTGGCGTCGTTCGGGTCGAACGTGGTCACCGTCGGCGGCTGGGTGTTGCCGGGCAGGGTGAAGGTCAGGTTGACCGTGCTGGTCTGCTTGGGCGGGCTGTCGGTGGTCAGCAACTGCAGGTCGGTCAGGGTGCCGGCGGCGAAGCCGTTGCCGTTGCTCGCCGGCGGGAACACCTGCAGCCGGCCACCCTGCGGATTGACCACATAGCCGTTGGCGTCGGTCTGGAAGTTGCCGGCGCGCGAGTACACGCGGGCGCCGTTGTTGGAGAGGGTGAAGAAGCCGGAGCCGGAGATGGCCAGGTCCAGGCTGCGCCCGGTCGGATCGATGGTGCCCTGCGAGAACTGCTGGGCGACGTTGCTGACACGCACGCCCGAACCCACCGCGTTGCGCGCCAGGCCGTAGCCGTTGAGCGTGAACTGGTCGGCGAACTCGGCACGCGAGCCCTTGAAGCCGGTGGTGTTGGCGTTGGCGATGTTGTTGGCGGTGACGTTGAGGTCGGTATTGGCCGCCCTGAGGCCGGACAGCGATGTATTGAAACCCATGGTGGACTCCTGTGGATTGTCGGGCGTGGCGTTAGCTGACGCGGAGGACGTTGGTCAGCGGCGTGGTGCCGAGCCCGGTCAGATCGAGATAGATGCCGTCCGATCCGATGATGGCGCTCTCGACCGGCGCCTGGACGTAGGTGGACAGGGAAAGCTGGTTGCCCTTGGCGTCGGTCTGCCCAGCGGTGATGCTGTAGCTGCCAGCCGGCATGCGCTTGCCGCTGGCGTCGGTGCCGTCCCAGGCGAAATCGAGCTGGCCGGCCTTGTCGGTGGTCAGGCTGATCTTCTTGATCGGCTGGCCATTGGCGTCGCTGACGGTGACGTCGACCACGCCCGCGGCCTTGGCCGCGACCAGGCCGCCGGTGCTGCCTTCGGCACCGAGCGGCAGCGTCGCCGACGGCACCAGTACCTTGTGTCCGATCAGGTTGGCGCCGCGCAGTACCTGGTCGGTGCTCATCGACGAGGACAACGCGGTCACGGTCTTGTTGAGGTCGCCGATGCCCTGCACGGTGGACAGCTGCGCCATCTGCGCGACCATCTGGCTGTTGTCCATCGGCTTGAGCGGATCCTGGTGCTGCAACTGCTCGGTCATCAGCTTCAGGAAATCGGCCTGCTGGAGCGCCTTGCCGCTGGTGGTGCTGGTGTTGCCCGAGGCGCTCAGGCCCAGGCTGGAATAGGTGGTGTCGGTGGAGGAGGTGACACTGGTCATGGAAACGGTCCTGGACGTGACGCGGCGGAAGGAGGGCGGATCAGCGGCCCATGGTCAGAGTGGCCAGCGCCAGTTCCTTGGCGGTGTTGAGGACCTCCACGCCGGCCTGGTAATTGCGCGAGGCGGAGATCAGGTTGACCATCTGCGAGACCGGGTCCACATCGGGCGAATAGATGTAGCCGTCGGTGTCGGCGAGCGGATGGCCGGGTTCGTAGCGCTTGATCGGCGGTGCGTTGGTCGTGGCGATCTGCTTGACGTTGACCGAGGTCAGGCTGCTGTCGTGCGGATTGCGTACCGCCTGGAAGATCGGTTCGATCGGCTTGTAGGCCGCGTCCGCCGAACCAGCCACCGAATCGGCGTTGGACAGGTTGCTGGCGATGGTGCTCATGCGGACCGACTGCGCATGCAGCGCGGAACCGGCGACGTCGAAGATCGGCAGGTTGATCATGCTTATTGCCCCGTGATGGCGGTGAGCATGCTGCGCACCTTGGATTCGACGAAGCTCAGCGAGGCCCGGTACTCCAGCGCGGCGCGGCCATAGGCGGCGCGTTCGGCGTCCGGATCGACGGTGTTGCCGTCCAGGCTCGGCTGGCTGGCGGCACGGGTGACCTGGAACGGGTTCAGGCCATCGCCGCCGACCGCGATGTGGCGGCTGTCGTCGACCGCTAGCTGGGTGCCTTCGCGCTGTCCCTGCGCGGCACGCATCGCCGCGTCGAAATCCAGGTCCTGGGCCTTGTACCCGGGCGTGTCGACGTTGCTGAGGTTGCTGGCGATCAGTTTCATGCGCTGCTCGCGCAGCGGCAGGGCGTCGCCGTGGACGCCGAAGTAGGCTGTGATCGGATTGGACATGGCACGATCCCGCGGTTCGTTGCCGAAACCACAGGCAAGGCGCGTGCCAAAGGCGGGCGCAGGGCCCTTGAGATCAGGTGCTTGGCCGCCGGACGCCGCTAGCGTCCGCTCTATCTATAAGGACTCAGGCCGCGGCGGGGCGCGGCGCTCGGCTCAGGCCGCCTGCGCGGCCGCAGCCACGACCCGCAGCCGGGTCAGCACGTACTCGGCCAGCTCGTTGGGGCTGTACTTGGCCACGAAGGCGTTGGCGCCCACGCGCTCGACCATCGCATTGTTGAACACGCCCGACAGCGAGGTGTGCAACAGCACGTACAGGCCGGCCAGGCCGGGGTGGCGGCGGATTTCCGTCGTCAGCGTATAGCCGTCCATCGCCGGCATCTCGATGTCCGAGATGACCATGGCGTAGCGCTCGGCCGGATTCTCGCCGGCGGCGTGGATCTGCAAGAGATGGTCCAGGGCCTGGCGGCCGTCCGAGAGCAGGGTCGCCGCGACCCCGAGCTGGTCCAGCACGCTGCGGATCTGCTGCCGCGCCACCCGCGAATCGTCGACCACCAGCACCTGCAGCTGGGGGCCGGTGAGCGCCAGCGACGGATCCAGGTTGGCCTCGACCCGGGTCTGGGCGATGTCGGCGAGTACGCTTTCCACGTCGATCACCTGGATCAGCTCGCCCTGGAAGCGGGTCACCGCGGTCAGGTAGCTGGACTCGGCGCCCAGTTCCGGCGGCGGATGGATGTCCTCGACCGCGATGTTGACGATGCGCTCCACGCCGCTGACCAGGAAGCCCTGGACCGAGCGGTTGAACTCGGTCACCACCAGATAGCCGGGCGCGGTGTCCGCGTTCGGCTCGCGCTCCGGGTGGCCGATGGCCAGGCCCAGGTCGAGCACCGGCACCGAGCGCCCGCGCACGTCGGCGACGCCGGAGAATTGCAGCGGCAGCCCGGGCACCTGGAACAGTTCCGGCCGGCGCAGCACTTCCTGCACCTTGAAGACGTTCACGCCAAAAAGCTGACGACCGCCCAGCCGGAACAGCAGCAAGGCAAGCCGGTTGTGGCCCGCCAAGCGGGTGCGCTGGTCGATTCGGTTGAGGAGGTCATGACTCATGGCGTTCATATCGGCCCCTTCGCGGCGGAACTTGAGGGCGCGGCGCGGATCGGACCTGCGGATTGCGGCACGGCGTTTGCATGGTGTCGGCGACCTTTCCGAGAGAGACGGCCATGCGCCCGATCCTATTGCTGGTCCTGCTGGCGGCAACGCCGGCCTGGGCCGCGGACTTCCAGTCGGTGGACTCGATCCGCGCCGCGGCGCTGTCCCTGGCCGGGGCCGACGCCGATGCCGAGGCGACCCTGGACCCGTCGGTGCGGGTGCCGCTGTGCCCGGTGCCGTTGCAGGCGCAGCCGACCGGCACCACCACCGTGGAAGTGAGCTGCCCACGCGAGACCGGCTGGCGGCTGTTCGTGCCGGTCAAGGTGCGGCGCATGCAGCACGTGCTGGTGTTGGCGCGCGGCCTGTCCGCTGGAGAAACCATCGGCGCTGCCGATATCGTCCCCGAGAAGCGCGACGCGGCGCGCATCGTCGGCGCCGCGATGACCGAGCCGGAAGCGGCGATCGGCAAGGTGGTGCGGCGGACCCTGCCGGCCGGCACCTTGTTGTCGGCTACCGACTTGGTCGCGCCGCGGCTGGTCCGGCGCGGCGACAATGTGGCGCTGGTGGCACGCAGCGGCGGCCTGGAAGTGCGGATGGCCGGCCGCGCACTGGGCGATGCGGGCGAAAACGAGCGGGTGACCGTCGAAAACCTGTCGTCCCGGCGTATCGTTCAGGGAACTGTGTCACAAAACGGCGACGTTTTAGTGACGCGCTAAGATCCCGGCTAAAGTTCTCCGACGCTGTGCCGTTACCTACACCGAACCCGTAACAGGATGTCCGTCATGACCCAGAAAATTGAAGGGAGTTTGCCGAGCCCGGCCACCCTTCGCACGTCGTCCGTCTCGACCAAGGCCGCCTCCGGCGCGTCCGAGGAAGGCAAGGATCGTGCGGTCGGTGCGGCCGCAGCCACCGATAGCCTGCGCCTGACCGGCGAGGCCTCCGGCCTGCAGACCCTGCAACGCCAACTGTCGGCGGCGCCGGCGGTGGACAGCAGCCGCGTCGATGCGGTGCGCTCGGCGCTGCAGAACGGCAGCTACAAGATCAACCCCGATGCGATCGCCAGCCGCATGATCGACATGGATCGGCAACTCGGCGCATGAACATGTCCGTGACCAACCCCCTGCAGCAGCTCAGCGACGCGCTCGCCGGCGAGCGCCAGGCGTTGTTGGATCACAACGTGGAAGGCCTCATGCAGGCGACCAGCGCCAAGCTGGCGGCACTGCGCGCACTGGAGGCCGACGTGCCCGCCGGCGCCGAGGCCGAACTGCGCCTGCGCGAACTGGCCGACGCCAACCGCGCCAACGGCGCGCTGCTGTCGCGGCGTCGACGCGAGGTCAACTGGGCGCTGCGCCACCTCGGCCGCAGCGAGAGCGCCTCGTCCTACGACGCCAACGGCCAGTCCAGCACGCCGCTGGCCCAGCGTCCCCTGGCAGTCGCGTAAGCCGCAGCGCGTCCCGGCGCGGGGCGCGCATCCGCCGGCGGCAACGGCGTATATTGGGCATCCATCGATCGCCCGCGGCCTGTCGTGAATTTCGCCGAAATCAATCCCAACGAACCAGTTGTCCTGCCCTCGCGCGAGAACCTGCTCGCGCTGAGCGAACTGTTGTACGAAGGCCTGGTGCTGTTCCGTGCGGACGGCCAGCTGCTGCTGGCCAACAGCGCAGCACGCCGCCATCTTTCCGGCGCCGACGCCGGCCTGGCCTCGCATCTGGCGCAGTGGCTGCCGGGCGATGCGCTGTCGCAGGCGCGCAGCAGCGGCCGCTGGAGCGGTAGCCTGCCGACCGAACAGCACGTGGTGCTGGCGCATCTGTACTTCCATGCCGATGCGGCCGGCGGCCATTACCTGATGCTGATCCAGGGCATCGAAGGCCAGCAGGACTACGAACAGGAACTGCAGCAGCGCCACGCCGAACTGCGCCAGGCCTACCTGCGCCTCAACGGCGCCCAGGAAAAGCTGCTGCAGTCGGAGAAGATGGCCTCGATCGGCCAACTCGCCGCCGGCGTCGCCCACGAGATCAACAATCCGATCGGCTACGTCCATTCCAATCTGGGCAGCCTGCAGGAGTACCTGCGCAGCCTGTTCACCCTGATCGAGGCCTACGAGCGCGCCCTGCGCGCGCCCGATCCGAAGGCGCTGATCCCCGAAATCGACGACATCCGCAACCGCTTCGACATCGACTTCATCAGCCGCGACCTGCCGCAGCTGATGGCCGAGTCGCGCGAAGGCATCGAACGGGTCACCCGCATCGTCCGCGACCTCAAGGACTTCTCCTATTCCGGCCGCGAGGAGTCGTGGAAGCTGGTGGACCTGCACTCGGGTCTGGAATCGACGATCAACATCATCTGGAACGAGCTCAAGTACAAGGTCACCCTGGAACGCCACTACGGCAACCTGCCGCTGGTGGAGTGCCTGCCGTCCGAGCTCAACCAGGTGTACATGAACCTGCTGCTCAACGCCGGCCAGGCGATCGGCGAGCGCGGCACCATCGTGGTCAGCACCGGCCAGGACGGCGAAGAGGTGTGGATCGAGTTCAAGGACTCCGGCGCCGGCATTCCCGCGGACCTGCTGCAGCGCATCTTCGACCCGTTCTTCACCACCAAGCCGGTCGGCAGCGGCACCGGCCTGGGCCTGTCGATCTCCTACGGCATCGTCAACAAGCACCACGGCCGCATCGATGTCAGCAGCACCGTCGGCGACGGCTCGACGTTCCGGATCGTGATTCCGGTGAGGCAGCCGAAGTAGCTGGGAGTGGGGAGTCGGGAATGGGGAATCGGAAAAGCGGGAGCGCCGCCGCTGATGACTTTCCTTGCCGCCGATGGCGCCACATTGACCTGACCTGAAAAAAAGAAAAGCCGCGATGCGGCTTTTCCCATTCCCGATTCCCGATTCCCGATTCCCCGATCCCGGCGTTTCACGGCCCCGCATCCCGACGCTGTTCGTCGTGCGTGCGGAAGGCCTGGCGGATGTGTTCGCGGAGTTCGTCGTCGTTCCAGGGCTTGGTCAGGAAGCGGTAGATCGCACCGCGGTTGATCGCGTCGGTGACGGTGGCCAGGTCGGTATAGCCGGACAGGACCAGGCGGATGGTGTCGGGGTAGAGCATCTTCACCCGGCCCAGGAATTCGGTGCCGCTCATGTCGGACATGCGCTGGTCGGACAGGATCACCTGCACGTCGTTGGTGGCCAGCAGGTCGAAGGCGTCGCGGACGTTGCCGGCGGCGAGGATGCGGTAGCCGTCGCGGCGGAACAGCCGCACCAGCGAACGCAGCTCGTTCTCTTCGTCGTCGCGCAGCAGCAGGGTGCGGTCCGGGCGGGTCTCGGTGAACGATTCCGGACGCAGGTAACGCCGGCGCAGGGCCATGCCCGCCGCTTCGGCGGACATCGGTTCGCCGAACAGGTAGCCCTGGAAGATGTCGCAGTCGTTGCGGCGCAGGAAGCCCAGCTGCGCCTGCGATTCGACGCCATTGGCGATCACCACCATGCCCAGTTGGTGGCCCATGGCGATGATGGCGCGGGCGATCGCCGCCTCGCGGTTGCCGGCCGGCGCGCTCTTGATGAAGCTGCGGTCGATCTTCAGCTTGTCCACCGGGTAGCGCACCAGCGCGCTGAGGCTGGAATCGCCGGTGCCGAAGTTGTCCAGGCTCAGGCTGATGCCTTCGCGGCACAGGTTGGCCAGGGTCTCGTGGACGAAGTTGACGTTGTTGGTCAGCGCGCTTTCGTTGATCTCCAGCACCATCATCTGCGGCGGCACCCCGGCCGCCTGCAGTGCCGACATCACTTCGTTGAAGAAAGTCGGGCGCAGCAGCTGCAGGGTGGAGACGTTGACCGCGATGGTGAAGTCGTCGAAGCCCTGGTCGCGCCACAGCCGCGCCTGGCGCAGCGCGCCTTCCATCACCCAGGTGCCGATCTGCACGATCACGCCCAGGCGCTCGGCGGTGCGCATGAAGCGCTCCGGCACCAGGATGCCCAGGGTCGGCGACTGCCAGCGCAGCAGCGACTCCATGCCGACCACGCGGCCGTCGCGGGCGCTGACCATCGGCTGGTAGCGCAGCCGCAGCTCGCCGTTGGGAATGGCGTCGACGATCTGCCGCGAGATGATGCTCTCGCTGTGCGCGCTGGGCGGGCCGTCGGCGGCGTACAGGCGCACCAGGTTGCCGCCTTCGCGCGCGGCCTGGTAGACCGCGTCCTCGGCGAAGTCGAGCAGGGTCGACAGGCGCGTGGAATGTTCCGGGCACAGGCTCACGCCGATCTTGCCGGTCATGAACAGGGTGTACGGCAGTACCGACAGCGGCAGCTCGATCTGTTGCCGGATCTCCTCGGCGAAGGCTTCCGGCGGCGGCACGTCGGCGGTGCGCGGCACCGCCATCACCAGTTCGTCGCTGCCGTGGCGCCACAGCAGGCCGCGGCCGCGCAGGTGCGCCTGCAGTCGGTGCGCGAGCAGCGCCAGCGCCTGGTCGCCGACCTCCGGGCTCATGTTCTCGTTGATCGAGGCGAAGTGGTCGATGTCGATGTGCAGCAGCATCACCCCCGGCCCGCCGGCCAGCGCCTCGGCGATCATGCCGGTCAGGGCGGGATGGCCCGCACCCAGGCGCGACGGCAGTTCGTCGTCCACGGGTACGGCGCTGGCGGGATTCCACATCGGCTCAGATTCCAGGAGAGGGCGACGGCGGTGCCGCGGTGGTGTAGGGCAGGCAGAGCGTCACCCGGGTGCCGGCGCCGGGCGCGGTGTCGATCTGCAGAGTACCGCCAGCGCTCTGCGCGCGCTCGCGCATCACGATCAGGCCCAGGCCGCGCGGCCCGGCCGGATCGAAGCCGTCGCCATCGTCGACCACTTCCAGACGCAGGCCGCGGCGTTCCTCGTCGCCGAGGGTCATCCGCACCTCGCCGGCGCTGGCATGGCGCAGCACGTTGGTCAGGCTCTCCTGGGCGATGCGGAAACAGGCCTGTTCGACCTCGCCGCTGGGGCGCTCGGGCAGGGCGGCGATGTCCATCTGCAGGCGCACCGGCGAGGCGCGGAACAGCATGCCGGCCTGCCAGCGCAGCGCCGCTTCCAGGCCCAGCGCGTCCAGTTGCGGCGGCCGCAGCAGGGTGGAGAGGTTGCGCAGCTTGGTGATGCTGCTGTCGGCCAGCTGCACGATCTCGCTCAGGTCCTCGCGGCGGCGCTCGGCGTCGGCCTCGTCCAGCGCCGCATGCGCGGACAGCTTCATCGCGGTGATCGCCTGGCCGATGTCGTCGTGCAGGTCGCGCGAGATCGCGCGGCGCTCGTCTTCCTGCAGCGAGAACAGGCGCCCCGCCATCGCCTGCAGTTCGCGGTTGCTCTGCGCCAGCGCATCGCGCATGCGCTCCGGTTCGCTGAGGTCGCGCACTATCAGCAGCTTGCAGTCGCGGCCGCTGTAGCGGACGTTGCCGAACGACAGCCCGGCGTGGAACAGCGAGCCGTCGCGGCGGCACATGCGCGCGGTGGCGCCGCGTTCGCCCTTGGCCCCGGCCGCGCCCATGCGTTGCCGCACCAGCGCCAGGTCGGCGCTGTCGACCAGGCCCTGCAGCGGCTCGCCGAGCAGGTTCTCGCCCTCGAAGCCGAACTGGCCGGCGCAGGCGGCGTTGGCGTACAGCACATGTTCCTGGTGCAGGATCGCCACCCCGTCCGGCAGCACCCGCACCAGTTCGCGGAACTGCTCCTCGCGCTCGTGCAGCAGGCGCCGCGAACGCTCGTGCTCGGTCACGTCCTGCAGGGTGCCGTGCACGCAGGCGCGGCCTTCGTCGTCGCTGGCCGATTCGGCACGCAGGTGCAGCATGCGCGCCTGGCCGTCGGCGGCCAGCACCGGCAGCAGCATGTCCAGTTGCAGCGGCGCGTTGCCGCACAGGTCCTCGATCACCCGCTGGATGCGCGCCTGCGACGGCACGTCGGGCGGCACCAGCAGCTCTTCCAGGCGGTGCTGGCGCGGCTGCTCCGGCACGCGCCGGCCGAGCATCCGGTAGACCTGCTCGGAATAACTGCCCAGGCCGCTGACCCGGTCCAGTTGCCAGGAGCCCAGCCGCGCGATCGACTGCGCCTCCTGCAGATGCTGCAGGGCCTGGTCGCGGCGGCGCTGCGCGTCGTACTCGGCGCTGCGGTCGCTGATCACCACCAGCCGCGCCTGCCGTCCGTGGTAGTCCAGGCTGGTGCTGCGCGCCTCGGCCATGCACTGGCTGCCGTCGCGCAGGCGCAGCGGCTCGGCCACCACGCAGGTCTTGGACGGGGTCTGGCGGATCGTCTCGATCACCTCGGCCAGGCGGGCGCTGGCGCTGGGCGGCCACAGCCGGGCCAGCTCCAGGCCGACGAACTCGTCGTGCGACCAGCCGAAGAAGGCGACCGCGGCGGGGTTCACGTCGAGGATGCGCAGGCTTTCCAGGTCGTAGACCAGCATCGGGCTGGGATTGGCATGGAACATCTGCCGGTAGCCGGCCTCCGACAGCGCCAGCCGGGTGTGCGCCTGCACCGCGGCGCGCACCAGCGGGCGCAGCAGGTAGTACAGGGCAACCGCGGTCAGGGCCAGGAACAGGGCGTCGTTGACCAGCTGCAGTGCGATCAACGTGCCGGGATCGTCTACGAAATGCACCAGAACCAGGTCGCTGCCGATCGACAGCGTCAGCCCCAGCAGGACGTACAGCAGCACCACGCGCCAGATGCCGCGGTCCAGGCGCTGCGCCAGGCGCATGCCGGAGGTTGCCTGGGTGGGCAGGGAACTGTCGCGTTGTGGTTGCATGCCCCGGCAGCCTGCTGCGGTGGTCCGTGTCCGGCGGACATCTTAGCCGCTGACGGCCGCCGCGACCCATCGGCGGGCGGTGCCGGCGCTCAATTAATGCCGCCGGGTGCCGTTATCACCTTCGACCGCTGGCCTACAGGGCGGCGAAACGGAGCATCTCGGCGTGGATCAAGGCGTCATCGCAAGCTTGCTGCAGCACCCGCTCACCTCGGCGCTCGTCCTGCTGGACGCCGATGGCAGGCCGCTGGCGGCGAACCGGGCAGCGCAGGCACTGGAGCTGCCGCGCACCGTGGAGGCGTACGCCGAGCTGTTGCGTGCGGCCCGCGAGCGCCTGCTGGGCGGCGAGACCATGCTGGCCTGCGCCTTGCCCGGCACCGCCGGGCGGCGCCTGGACGGTTGGCTGCGCGCGGTACGCGACGACAGCGGCGGCCTGCTGGCCTACACCCTCAGCGTGCCCGAGCCGGTCGGCAGCGACGGCGCCACCCGCTGGGAAATCGCCCTGGACAGCGCCGAACACGGCCTGTGGGACTGGGACATCCCCAGTGACACCATTTTCCGCTCCGAGCGCTGGAAGCGCATGCTCGGCTATGCCGGCGATGCCCCGGCCGATGGCCTGAACGCATTGCTGCCGCTGGTCCACAGCGACGACCAGGAGCGCCTGCGGCAGGCGATCCGCGCGCATTTCGAGGGCAGCACCGAAACCTACATGTGCGAGTTCCGCCTGCGTCGGCAGGACAAGCAGTGGCACTGGATCCTGGACCGCGGCCGGATCGTCGCGCGCACCGCCGACGGCAGCCCGCTGCGCATGATCGGCACGCACACCGACATCCACGAGCAGAAGCTGCTCGAGCAGCGCCTGCGCGACCAGCAGACCCTGCTGCGCGAGGCGCAGCGCATGACCCGCATGGGCAGTTGGTCCTGGGACCCGCTGCGCGACCGGGTGTGGTGCTCGCGCGAGTTCCTGCGCGTCACCGGTCTGGACGACCAGCAGGCGCCGAGCAGCCGCGGCTGGCTGCGCCTGCTCAGCCGCGACTCGATGGCGCAGCTGATCTCGATCTGGCGGCGCATGACGCGCGAGGCCAAGCCGGCGAACTTCGAGGTCGAGCTGGTGCGCGGCAGCGAGTCGCCCTTGCACCTGCGGGTGTGGGCGCAGCCGCAGGTGGAGGCCGACGGCCGCATCCAGCGCGTGCTCGGCCAAGTGCAGAACATCACCGAGCAGCGCCAGACCGACGCGCTGATCCGCTGGCGCACCGAACTGCTCAACCGGGTCTCGGCGCTGGGCAAGATCGGCGGCTGCGAGATCGAGGTCGGCACCCGGCGCATGCAGTGGACCGAGGAGTGCTACCGCATCCATGGCCTGCGCAAGGAGGCCATCGATCTGGACCATGCGCTGGCGCTGTACACGCAGGACTCGCGCGATGCGTTCGAGGCGGCGCTGGTGCGCATCGCCGAGGGGGGACTGCCGGAGCAACTGGACCTGTGCTTCCACCGCCCGTCCGGGCAGCGCATCTGGGTGCAGGTGCTGATCGAACTGGACGAACGCGACGGCCTGCCGCCGCGCTTCGTGGTGCTGTTCCGCGACATCACCCGCGAGCGCGAGGCCAGTGAGCGCATCGAGCTGCTGGCCCACTACGACCTGCTGACCGGCCTGCCGAACCGGCAACTGCTGCGCGAGCAGGCCGAGAAGGCGATGCACGAGGCGATGGAGCGCGGCACCACACTGGCGATGCTGTTCGTCGACCTGGACGGCTTCAAGAGCATCAACGACTCCTTCGGCCACGCCACCGGCGACGCCCTGCTGAAGCTGGCGGCGACCCGCATGCACCAGCAACTGCGCACCAGCGACCTGTTCGGCCGCTTCAGCGGCGACGAGTTCGTGGTGGTGCTGCGCGATCTGGCCGAGCCCGGCGACGCCGGGCACGTGGCGCGCAAGCTGATCGCGGCGCTGGCCGAGCCGCTGCACAGCGGCGAGAACGTGATCAAGATCGGCGCCAGCATCGGCATCGCGCTGATGGAGGAGGGGCGCCAGGACTTCGACGGCCTGCTGCGCGCGGCCGATGCAGCGATGTACGCGGCCAAGGAGTCCGGGCGCAACACCTGCCACTACTACAGCCAGGACGTGCTGCTGCGCGCGCAGCGGCGCCTGGAGATCGAGCATGCCCTGCACGGCGCGCTGGACCGCGAGGAGTTCTCGCTGGTGTACCAGCCGCTGGTGCATGCCGCTGGCGAGCGCGCCCCGGCGGTGGAGGCGCTGCTGCGCTGGCACCGTCCCGGCCACGGCCACTGCAATCCGGCCGAGTTCATTCCGATTGCCGAGGAATGCGGCGAAATCGTGCGCCTGGGCGACTGGGTGATCGGCGAGGCCTGCCGCCAGGCCGCGGCCTGGGATGCGGCGGGGTTGAGCTTCGACCGCGTCTCGGTGAACGTCTCGGCGATGCAGTTGCGCGACCGCGGTTTCGCCGAGCGGGTGATCGAACTGTGCCAGCGCAACGGCTGGTCGCCGAAGCGGCTGGAGCTGGAGCTGACCGAGTCGGCGCTGATCCGCGACAGCGAATCGCTGCGCCGCTGTTTCGAACTGTTCGAGCAGGAAGGCGTGCTGCTGGCGGTGGACGATTTCGGGACCGGCTTCTCCAACCTGCATTACCTCAACCGCTTCCCGGTGCAGCGCCTGAAGATCGACCGCAGCTTCGTGCAGGACATGCTGCACGACAGCGGCACCGCCAAGGTCACCCAGGCGATCGTGCAGCTCGGCCACGCGCTGGGCATGCAGGTGGTGGCCGAGGGCGTGGAGACGGTGCAGGAAGAGACCTTGCTGCGCGAGCAGGGCTGCGACGAGATCCAGGGCTATCTGCACTCGCGGCCGTTGCCGCCGCGCGAGCTGGCGGCCTGGTTGCGCGCGCGCCAGCAGGTGGCGCCGGCGACCCATCCGCGGCTGGTGCTGGCTGCGCAGTGAATGCGTGGTGCCGCGTGCGCCGCGCGGACTTGCGGCGGCGCAGCAGCTGGCTATACTGCGCGCGCCCATCGTTTCCCGGCCAGAGGCCACCTTCCTTGGACAGTCATCCTAGACCGACGCTGCAGCGACAGAGCTGACAGGACCGCCACGGTCTGGGTCGTCCCAGATGGGTCCCGTCCGCTCAGGACGGGATCGTTCGCCAGCCCCTCGCGGCGCTGGCCTTGATTTCGATAGTGCGCAAGCCCGATCCGCGAGGACTCCGAGCGTAGCCCCTGGCGTAGCCCGTCGTCGGAGCCGCCCATGCGCCTGTCATCGCCATCGTCCCTGATCCATCCGCCGCCGCTGCCCGGCTGCGCGGTGCGGCGACGCCATGCCTGCGTCGCCCAGCCTGCGTCCGCCCGCGCCGCCGGCAGCGGCTGACGCACGGCGTACATCTTCCCCGGTCACACTGGGCGGTCCGCGTCGCGACCCGCGCCAGCGTCCTTTTTTCCTGCGGCGCCCGCTCGCCGCTCCTGCCGGATCTTCCCATGCTGCCATTCGCTCGCGACCGCTCCGCGCCCGGACAGCTCGCCGCACGCCCCGGCGTGCTGCCCAACCTGCACGATCTGGCGGTGTTCGCGCTGCTGCTGGGCCTGGGGGCGCTGCTGCTGCACGGTGCATCGGACATGCGCGCGCCGCTGCCGCCGGCAGGCACCGCCGCGGTGTCGCTGGATCTGTGGCAGTTGCCCGAATACGGCCTGCGTACCACCTTGCGCATGTTCGCGGCGATGGCCGCCTCGTTGCTCTTCACCTTCGTGGTGGCGACCCTGGCCGCCAAGAGCCGGCGCGCCGAACGGGTGATCGTGCCGGCGCTGGACATCCTGCAGTCGGTGCCGGTGCTGGGCTTCCTCACCTTCACCGTGACCTTCTTCCTGGGCCTGTTCCCCGGCCGCCAGATCGGCGCCGAACTGGCCTCGATCTTCGCCATCTTCACCAGCCAGGCCTGGAACATGGCGTTCTCGTTCTACCAGTCGCTGCGCAACGTGCCGCGCGACCTGGACGAGGTCTCGCGCGGTTTCGGGCTCAGCGCCTGGCAGCGCTTCTGGCGGCTGGAGGCGCCGTACGCCACGCCGTCGCTGATCTGGAACATGATGATGTCCATGTCCGGCGGCTGGTTCTTCGTGGTCGCCTCCGAGGCGATCAGCGTCGGCGACCACACCCTGGAACTGCCCGGCATCGGCTCGTACCTGGCGCTGGCGATCGCGCAGCGCAACTTCGCCGCGGTCGGCTGGGCGGTCGTGGCGATGGCGGTGCTGATCGCGCTGTACGACCAGTTGCTGTTCCGCCCGATCGTGGCCTGGTCGGACAAGTTCCGCGCCGAGCTCACCGCCTCGCAGGACAAGCCGCAGTCGTGGCTGTACGACCTGTTGCGGCGCACGCGCCTGGCCAAGCGCCTGGTCGCGCCGCTGGCCTGGGTCTGGCAGCGCGCCATGCTGGTGCGCTGGACACCGCGGCGCGAGCCGCAGCCCGTGGCGGCGACACGCGCCCCCGGCCGCAGCGGGGTCTGGGGCGATCGCCTGTGGAGCGCGGCGCTGGCGCTGGCCGGCGCGGCCGCGGCCTGGTTCGCCTACGACTACGGCCGTCGCCATCTGGGCCTGCACGACCTGTCCGAGGCCTTCGGCGGCGGCCTGGCCACGCTGCTGCGGGTGGTGGTGCTGATCGCCCTGGCCAGCGTGGTGTGGGTGCCGATCGGGGTGTGGATCGGGCTGCGTCCGAAGGTGGCGCAGCGGGTGCAGCCGCTGGCGCAGTTCCTGGCCGCGTTCCCGGCCAACGTGCTGTTCCCGTTCGCGGTGCTGGCCATCGTCAGCACCGGCGCCGATCCCAACATCTGGCTGTCGCCGCTGATGATCCTCGGCACCCAGTGGTACATCCTGTTCAACGTGATCGCCGGCGCCAGCGCGTTCCCCACCGATCTGCGCGAGGCCGCGACCATCTACCACCTGCGCTCGTGGACCTGGTGGCGGCGGGTGATCCTGCCCGGCATCTTCCCGTACTACATCACCGGGGCGCTGACCGCCTCCGGCGGCTCCTGGAACGCCAGCATCGTGGCGGAACTGGCCAGCTGGGGCCACACCCAGGTGCAGGCCTATGGCCTGGGCGCCTACATCGCCCGCGCCACCGCCGCCGGCGACGGCCCTCGGGTGCTGCTCGGAGTGGCGGTGATGTCGCTGTTCGTGACTCTCTTCAACCGTGCGGTCTGGCGACGCCTGTACGTCTTCGCCGAACGCCGCCTGCGCTTCGACTGATTCCTGGAGACCGACCATGAGCTATTCCGCAAGCGTGCCCGAGCGCGCCCCGCTGGTCCGCGTGCAGGGCGTGCGCAAGAGCTACGACAAGGGCGGGGCGACGCCGCTGGTGGTGTTGGAGGACGTCGACCTGACCCTGCACTCGGGACAGATCGTGGGCCTGCTCGGCCGTTCCGGCTCGGGCAAGTCGACCCTGCTGCGCGCCATCGCCGGGTTGCTGCAGCCCAGCGCCGGCAGCATCGCCTTCCGCGACGCCGCGCCCGGCCAGGTCGCCGACGACATCGCCATGGTGTTCCAGAGCTTCGCCCTGTTCCCGTGGCTGACCGTGCTGCAGAACGTGGAGGTGGGCCTGGAGGCGCGCGGCGTGGCCGCCGACGAGCGTCGCCGGCGCGCCCTGGCGGCGATCGACCTGATCGGCCTGGACGGCTACGAGGGCGCCTATCCGAAGGAACTCTCCGGCGGCATGCGCCAGCGCGTGGGCCTGGCGCGGGCACTGGTGGTGCGGCCCAAGCTGCTGCTGATGGACGAGCCGTTCTCGGCGCTGGACGTGCTGACCGCCGAGACCCTGCGCACCGACCTGCTGGACCTGTGGTCGGAAGGGCGCATGCCGATCGAATCGATCCTGATGGTCACCCACAACATCGAGGAGGCGGTGCTGATGTGCGACCGCATCGTCATCTTCGGCGCCAATCCGGGGCGGGTGATCGGCGAGATCGAGGTGACCCTGCCGCAGCCGCGCAATCGCCTGGCGCCGGCGTTCCGCGCCCTGGTCGACGACATCTACGCACGCATGACCGCCAGCCCGCAGCGGCCGCAGACCCGCGAGGGTGTGTTCCCGGGCAGCGGCATCGCCATGGTCCTGCCGCGGGTCTCGAGCAACCTGCTGGCCGGCCTGATCGAGGCGGTGGCGGCCGAGCCGTATCACGGTCGCGCCGACCTGCCGCCGCTGGCCGCGGGCCTGCAACTGGAAGTGGACGAACTGTTCCCGATCGCCGAGACCCTGCAACTGCTGCGCTTTGCCGTGTTCGAGCAGGGCGACCTGCAACTGACCCCGGCCGGGCAGCGCTTCGCCGAGCTGGGCACCGATGCGCGCAAGCAGTTGTTCGCCCAGCATCTGGCCACCTACGTGCCGCTGGCCGCGCACATCCGCCGCGTGCTCGACGAACGGCCGACCCACCACGCCCCGGCGCGGCGCTTCCGCGACGAGCTGGAGGACCACATGTCCGAGGACTACGCCGCGGAAACGGTGCAGGCGGTGATCAGCTGGGCGCGCTACGCCGAATATTTCGCCTACGACAAGCAGGCCGATCTGTTCTCGCTGGAGAATCCGAGCTAATCCGGGGCGGTGCACCGCGTCGCGTCGGAGCGGCTTCAGCCGCGACCGGACGGCCAACATGGCAGGAACGGCGTCAGGCATGACCTTGCATCTCCCGCACGCTCGGGAGCGCGGGATGGTACGGCGTGACAGAGTGCGGTCCTGACGCGCAAGGCAGCTTGTGGGAGGGACTTCAGTCCCGACTGCAGGCACATCAACGCTACCGGACGGCATCGTGCGTCGCGACTGAAGTCGCTCCCACAGTGACGCTTCCCTGCGACCGGGCGCTCGATAGTGGGAGAAGGGTTCAGGCGCGCGCCTGGATGCGACGTCGGTCGGTCAATGTGTCGTAGCTCGCCGCCCAATGCGCCTTGCAGCAACGATGTCGCGATCTGATCGGAGTCGTTGTGGGAGGGACTTCAGTCCCGACTGCAGGCAGCCGGCCAGGCGCGTGTGGCTCGCTTTTCGCGACCGAACCGCATCGCGCATCACTGTTTGTTGCTGTGGTTATTGAGACCAGTCGTCGCCTCGTAGGAGCGGCTGCCGCCGCGACAGGGGCATTCCCGACACTGCCTGCCGCGGCTGAAGCCGCTCCCACAGTCGTGAAGCGTGCATGGGCCACGCGGCCTCCTGCACCAACTGAAATCGAGAGATGGGGCCGGGTCACCCTCTAGCGCGGTGCCCCGAACGCGCTGCCACATCAGGCACCGCGCGATGCCAACGCCGCCGCCGCGATCGACTCAATCGCCGTCGTAGAGCGGGACGTGCACCAGAGGCGCCGGCGTGCCGGCGGCGGCGACCGCGCTGCCGTTCAGGCCCATGTCCCAGGCCAGGCCGGCCCAGACCGGGTCGGCGATGCGCGCATCCTGCGGTGCCGGCGCGCGCGCAACCAGCAGCTGTCGCAGTTCGGCCTGGGCCAGCGTTTCCAGTCGCCGCAGCGCGTGGCCGGGCTGGCGTGGCGCGGTCACCGGCCGCAGGCCGGGATCGGCGGCCGGCTCGGACGAGGGCACGTGCGCGCTGCTGCTTTCATCGCAGGACATGGCCGCAACTCGGGACAGGGACTGGAGATGCATCGACGGGGCCGGACGGGAAGGGCAGAGACGACAAGCCCCGGCAGGGGCCGGGGACTGGTCGGTTCATGGCTGGGAGGACGGCAAGGCGGGCTTAGAACAGCTCGACGGTGCCGGCACCCATGCTCTGCTGCGCCACCGGCTTGTGCGGCGGACGCTCCCACTCGGTACGCATGTCGCGCAGGCGGTTGCCGACCCGCTGCAGGGCGTCGATCAGTTCGTGGTCGAACACGCCGCCATTGCGGTGCAGCAGTTCCTGCAGCGCCACGGCCTCGCGGTTGATCGCGGTCAGGCGGTCCAGGTGGGTGTGCACGCCGCCCAGGGCCTGGGTCGCGATGTCCTCGAACTGCAGGGCGCGCACCGCTTCGGCGACGCTGCTGTCGATGGCACGGCCGCACTCGGAGATCTCGCGCATGCCGTCGCCCAGCGAGTGGTTGATCGCGGCCACGTTGTCCAGCATCGCCGCGGCTTCGGCCCGCGCCTCGCGGGAGCGGTCCATGTCGCGCGAGGCCATGTTCGAGACCGTCTCGCGGACCTTGGCGATGGCGTCCTTGGAGCTGTGCGCCAGCTTGCGGATCTGCTCGTTGAAGGTGGTCGAGCGCTCGGACAGGTTGCGCACCTCGTCGGCCACCACCGCGAAGCCGCGGCCCGCCTCGCCGGCGCGCGCCGCTTCGATCGCCGCGTTCAGCGCCAGCAGGGTGGTCTGGTCGGCGATCGACTTGACGTCCTCCAGCAGGGCGAAGATGCCGTCCAGGTGCTGGGACATGTCGTCGATGTAGTGCACCGTGGTGCTGCTCTGGCCGCTGACCTGCTCCAGCGCCTCCACCAGCTGCTCCATGCGCTGGCTGGCATGCTGGGCGAAGCGGGCCACGTCCACCCCGGCGCCGCCGTCTTCGCCGGCGCGGTCGACGATGCGGGCCAGGGCCACGCTCTGCTGCCGCGACTTGCGGTTCATCGCCTCGAAGCTGCCGCCCAGGCCGCTGACGGCTTGGCGGATCAGTTCGCGGGCACGTTCGATCTCGGAGCGGGAGCCCTCGATCTCGTTGCCGACGAAGCTGCGCAGCTCGTTCAGCAGGTGGTCCTGCTCGCGCATGACCTTGGCCTGCTCCGGCGAGCGCCGGGTCTGGCTGTACGCGGTCCAGCCGGCGAAGCCGAGCCAGCTCAGCGTCATCGTGGTGAGGATGGCCCAACGGACCGGGGCCGGCCAGTCGAAACCGGCGGCGATGGGGAACAGCAGCGTCAGGGCGAGCGGGGCGGCCAGACGGATCAGGAGGCGTGAGTACATGGACGTTCTCGGCAGAGTCACGGTTGCTGTATCGGCCGCCCCCCCTGGGTCTTTAGCAGCGCTGTGCGCGGATCAGCGAAACCTGCCGGCATTCGTACGATCTGCGTCGCAGAACGGCCGCGGACGGCGCCCTGCGCGGCCCGCGTCGGCACCCCGCGGGCTCAGCCCAGCGCGCGGTCCACGGCCTCGCGCATGCGCCGCTTGGCCAGCAGGAAGTCCCACAGGCTGCCGCCCATCTGCCGCCACAGCACCGCGGCGCGGACCGCCGCCAGCAGCAGCGCGCGGATCTCCGCCACCACCCCGGCCTGGCCCAGGTAGTGCGGGTTGCCCTGCACCATCACCCGGGGGCGCAGATGGCTGATGGTGTCGGCGTAAAGCTGGCCGAGCGCCGCGATCACCTCCGGGTGGGTGCTGTCGCCGTGCTGCTCCAGCAGCGGTGCGATCCGGGCGAGGCCGGCGTCGACCTTGGCGTCGGTCTCGGCATCGCCGGCGAAGCGCCGTTCCAGCTGGATCACCGCCAGCGCCAGGCGCGGCAGCACCTCGTCCTGGCCCTGGTTGCGGAAATAGTTGTGCAGCAGGCGCAGGCCCGGCGCCAGGTCGGCACGGCGGCCGTAGACCGCGTCGGGGCTGGGCGCGTCGATGCGGAACACGCTGTCGAGCAGGGTGCGCACCAGCGACGCCTCCGACTGGCCGGTCTCGGCGATGCGCCGCACCTGCTGCAGGGCCTGGGCCATGCCCGCCAGCGCCAGCATGCGCGCGTCCATGGAATCGGTCATCGAATGGTGTCCTCGTGTGCGGCGGGTGCCTGCTGCGCCAGGCGGCGCTCCAGCGGGGCATCGGTGGTGGCGATCACGGCGCCGCCCAGGCATTCCTCGCCCTGGTACAGCACCAGCGACTGCCCGGGGGTGACGGCGCGCTGCGGGCGCGCGAAGCGGACCGACAGGGTACCGTCGTCGCCGACCTCGACCGTGCATGGTTCGTCGGCCTGGCGGTAGCGGGTCTGTGCGGTGCAGTCGAAGCGTCGTGCCGGCGGCGCGCCGGCGATCCAGTGGGCGGTCTCGGACTGCAGCCAGCCGGCCATCAGGTAGGGGCTGTCGCGGTCCTGGTCGACGTACAGCACGTTCCGGACGACATCCTTGCCGACCACGTACCACGGCGCCGCAGCGCGCCCGCGCACGCCGCCGATGTTCAGGCCCTCGCGCTGGCCCAGGGTGAAGTAGAACACTCCCGGGTGCTCGGCCACGACCTGCTCGTGCGGATCGCGGATCTCGCCATGCCGCGCCGGCAGGTAACGGCCCAGGAAGTCGCGGAAATCGCGTTCGCCGATGAAGCAGATGCCGGTGGAGTCCTTCTTGGCATGGGTCGGCAGGCCGGCCTCGCGGGCGATGCGGCGCACCTGCTCCTTGGGCAGCTCGCCGACCGGGAACAGGGTCGCGGCCAGTTGCGCCTGGCCCAGCTGGTGCAGGAAGTACCTCTGGTCCGTGTTGCGGTCCAGCCCGCGCAGCAGCCGCCAGCGGCCCGCGACGCTGTCCACCCGCGCGTAGTGGCCGGTGGCGATGCGCTCGGCGCCGAGATCGCGCGCCGCGTCCAGGAAATGCTTGAACTTGACCTCGCGGTTGCACAGCACGTCCGGGTTGGGCGTGCGCCCGGCGGCGTATTCGGCCAGGAAGTGCGCGAACACGCCTTGCCAGTACTCCTGCGAAAAATCGCGGAAATGGAAGGGGATGCCGAGCCGCCCGCACACCGCCACCGCATCGCGGCGGTCGTCGTCGGCGCGGCAGTCGCCGCTGCCGTCGTCGGCCCAGTTCTGCATGAACAGGCCGGACACCGCCGCACCCTGCTGGACCAGTTGCCAGGCCGCCACCGACGAATCCACGCCGCCGGAGACCCCGACCATGACCGCTGCGCCGCTCATGCCACCTGCCGCAACAGGTCCAGCGGGTAGCGGCGCCCGGCCAGGAAATCGGCCACCACCTGCCACACCAGCGGGCTGCGCCAGCGCGGCGCGGCGGCCTCCAGTTCGGCCGGGGTCATCCACAGCGCCCGCACGATGCCGGTGTCCAGCGGCCTCTGCGCATCGTGCGCGACCGGGTCGGCGGCGAAGGCGAAGCGCAGGTAGTGGCGGCCGTTGTCGGCCTTCCACTGGTAGGCGCCGATGAACGCGGTCGGCTGCACCTGCCAGCCGGTTTCCTCCAGCGTCTCGCGCACCGCGGCCTCGATCAGGCTCTCGTCCGGCTCCAGGTGGCCGGCCGGCTGGTTCAGCACCAGCGCGCCGGCGATGGCTTCCTCGACCTGCAGCAGGCGCCCGTCGCGCACCACCACCGTGGCCACGGTCACATCCGGCTGCCAGGGGTCCACGGCCGCCGTCATCAGAACAGGTCCTTGCCGCCGTTGAGTTCGGCGTCCATCGCGTCGGCGCCGCGTGCGGCCGCCTCCAGCGCCTCGCGCAGCGCGGTATCGTCGGCATCGGCGGGGATCTTGACCACGAACACCGCGGTGCCGCCCTGGCGCACCCAGCCGCCGAGGATGTCCGACTGCGCATCCTCCAGCAGCCGGTTGGCGATGCTAGCGGGCAGGCTGTCGCCCTGCGCCTGGTAGGCCGGCGACCACACCTCGCGGATGCGGTAGCTGCCGAAGCTCTCCACCGGGGAGCGCACGTAGGTGAGCTGCTTGCGCTCGCGGCCGTGGTCGCGCAGGCCGAACAGCACCTGGTAGTCGCCGTCCTCGTCGGCCTGCACGTCGTAGCCCAGCGCCTGCAGGCGCTTGCCCAGCGCCGCATCCGGCGGCGCGGCGACGGCCGGCATGGCGGCGGCAGCGAGCAGCGCGGCGAGCAGCGAAACCTTGGGGAACATCGTCGAATGCATGCGAAGCGCCATCGAAAGGAGGGGAATTGTGCGGGCAGGGCCGGCGATCGTCCAATCCGGGCCGGCAGGCCCCGTATATAATGGGCGGATGCCCCGCAAGAATTCCCCCGATCACGATCATGGCGTCATGGTGGAGACCGGCAAGCCGGAAGTCGCCCGCCCGCCGATGTATCAGGTGCTGCTGCTGAACGACGACTACACCCCGATGGACTTCGTGGTGACCGTGCTGCAGCAGTTCTTCTCCCTGGACCTGGAACGCGCCACCCAGGTGATGCTGCACGTCCATACCCGCGGCCGCGGGGTGTGCGGGGTCTATACCCGCGAGGTAGCTGAATCCAAGGTGGCTCAGGTGAACGAGTTCTCGCGGATGAACCAGCATCCCCTGTTGTGCACGATGGAAAAAGCCTGATAGTGGGAGGTGTCGGTCGCCGGTTTGCCCGGACTAACGCGGTGTGAACACACTGATCCGATAGGGTTGTGGAAATTCGCAACTCAAGCCACATATTGTTGGCAACAGACGTCGGAGTACACCATGTTCAGCAAAGATCTCGAGCAGACCATCGGCCAGTGCTACAAGCGCGCCCGGGAAGCCCGTCATGAGTTCATGACGGTGGAGCACCTGCTGTTGGCACTGCTCGACAATCCCTCCGCCCAGGCCGTGCTCAAGGCCTGCGGCGCCGACGTCGAGCGCCTGCGCGGCGACCTGGAACAGGCCATCGACGCCTCGGTGGCGCGCCTGGCCGACGACGACGGCCGCGACACCCAGCCCACCCTGGGCTTCCAGCGGGTGCTGCAGCGGGCCGTCTACCACGTGCAGTCTTCCGGCAAGAAGGAAGTCAGCGGCGCCAACGTGCTGGTGGCGATCTTCGGCGAGAAGGACTCGCATGCGGTGTATTTCCTGAACCAGCAGGACATCACCCGCCTGGACATCGTCAACTACCTGTCCCACGGCATCGCCAAGATGGGCGAGGACGGCGAGCATGCCGCACCGACCGACGGCGAACCCAAGGGCGAGGCGGGCGAGGGCGAGCCGAAGGGCGACGCCCTGGCCGAGTACGCCACCAATCTGAACGAGCAGGCGCGCAACGGCCGCATCGACCCGCTGGTGGGCCGCGGCGACGAGATCGAGCGCACCATCCAGGTGCTGTGCCGCCGTCGCAAGAACAACCCGCTGTACGTGGGCGAGGCCGGCGTCGGCAAGACCGCCATCGCCGAGGGCCTGGCCAAGCGCATCGTCGAGGGCAGCGTGCCCGCGGTGCTCGCCGACGCGGTGATCTTCTCGCTGGACCTGGGCGCGCTGGTCGCCGGCACCAAGTACCGTGGCGACTTCGAAAAGCGCCTGAAAGGCGTGCTGAGCTCGCTGAAGAAGGTGCCCAACGCGGTGCTGTTCATCGACGAGATCCACACCATCATCGGCGCCGGTTCCGCCTCCGGCGGCACCATGGACGCGTCCAACCTGATCAAGCCGGCGCTGTCCTCGGGCGAGCTGCGCTGCATCGGCTCCACCACGTTCCAGGAATACCGCGGCATCTTCGAGAAGGACCGCGCCCTGGCACGGCGTTTCCAGAAGATCGACATCGTCGAGCCGACCGTGGGCGAAACCTTCGAGATCCTGCAGGGCCTGAAGCCCAAGTACGAGGCGCACCACGGCGTGACCTACGCCGACGACGCGCTGCAGGCGGCAGTGGACCTGTCGGTCAAGCACATCGGCGACCGATTGCTGCCGGACAAGGCGATCGACGTGATCGACGAGGCCGGCGCACGCCAGCGGCTGCTGCCGGAAGGCCAGCGCAAGGAACTGATCGACATCGAGGAGATCGAGACCATCGTCGCCAAGATGGCGCGGATCCCGGCCAAGCAGGTCAGCGCCACCGACAAGGACGTGCTGCAGCACCTGGAGCGCAACCTGAAGATGGTGATCTTCGGCCAGGACCCGGCGATCGAGACGCTGTCCTCGTCGATCAAGCTGGCGCGCTCGGGCCTGGCCAATCCGGAGAAGCCGATCGGCAACTTCCTGTTCGCCGGCCCCACCGGTGTCGGCAAGACCGAGGTGACCAAGCAGCTGGCGCTGCAGCTGGGCATCGAGCTGGTGCGCTTCGACATGTCCGAGTACATGGAGCCGCATTCGATCAGCCGCCTGATCGGTGCGCCTCCGGGCTACGTCGGCTTCGACCAGGGCGGCCTGCTGACCGAGAAGATCGTCAAGACCCCGCACTGCGTGCTGCTGCTGGACGAGGTGGAGAAGGCGCATCCGGACATCTTCAACATCCTGTTGCAGGTCATGGACCGCGGCGTGCTCACCGACACCAACGGGCGCGAGGCCAACTTCAAGAACGTGATCCTGGTGATGACCACCAATGCCGGTGCCACCCAGGCCTCGCGGCGTTCGATCGGCTTCACCCAGCAGGACCACTCCACCGATGCGATGGAGATCATCCGCCGCAGCTTCACCCCGGAGTTCCGCAACCGCCTGGACGCGGTGGTGCAGTTCCAGCCGCTGGCCTTCAACCACATCCTGCGTGTGGTCGACAAGTTCGTGATCGAACTGGAGATGCTGCTGCAGGAGAAGCACGTGTCGCTGTCGGCGACCCCGACCGCGCGCGACTGGCTGGCCCAGCACGGCTTCGACCCGCTGATGGGCGCGCGGCCGATGGCGCGGGTGATCCAGGACAAGGTCA
>JBEVKG010000159.1:0-9837 GCA_040509765.1 Xanthomonas sp. | reverse complement strand
CGACGCCCACGGCCACCTGGTCGGCGACCGCGTGCTGCAGAACGTCGCCAACATCCTGCGCTCGGTGGCCGGCCCGGACGACATCGCCTGCCGCCTGGGCGGCGACGAATTCTGCCTGCTGGTGTCCGCCGGCACGGTCGAGGACCTGCGCCGCATCGGCGAGTTCGTGCTCGCCACCGTGCAGAACCTGCTGGGCGTGCCGCACCCGGCGCCGCACATCTGCCCGGTCAGCATCGGCATCAGCCGGGTCGATCCGCATTCGGACTGGAACGACTGGTACGCCAACGCCGATGCGGCGCTGTACGAGGCCAAGCGTCAGGGCGGCAACCGCCTGTACTGGCACGACCTCGCCTCCGCCCCCTGCTGAGCCACCGCGTCCCCGCCGAGCCGCCGCCATGACCGACGCCCCCGCACCGCCGCCCGAGGTCCCGCAGCTCCGCACCCTGTTGCTGACCGACCTGTGCGACTCGGTGGCGCTGGTGGAAAAGCTCGGCGACGCCAACGCGGCCGAGCTGTTCAAGCGGCACGACTCGCTGGTGCTGGAGCTGCAGCAGCGCTGGCGCGGCCGCCTGATCGACCGCTCCGACGGCCTGCTGCTGCTGTTCGAACGGCCGATCGACGGCCTCGGCTTCGCCCTGGACTACAGCCGCGGCCTGCACGCACTGGGCGCCTCGCGCGCGCTGGACCTGAAGGTGCGTGCCGGCCTGCACGTCGGCGAGGTGCTGACCTGGCGCAACAGCGACGCGGCGGTGCAGGTGGGCGCCAAGCCGCTGGAAGTGGAGGGCCTGGCCAAGCCGACCGCGGCGCGGCTGATGACCCTGGCCCGACCGGGGCAGATCCTGCTCTCGGCGGTGGCCGAGTCGCTGACCCATCGCGCCGCGCGCGAGCTGGGCGAGCGCGGCGAGCGCCTGCTGTGGAAGTCGCACGGCCGCTGGCGCTTCAAGGGCGTGCCCACCCCGCTGGAGATCTACGAAGTCGGCGAGATCGGCCACACCCCGCTGCGCGCGCCCAAGCCCACGCCCAAGGCCTGGCGCGACATCCCGCTGTGGCGCCGGCCGGCGGCGCTGGCGGCCGAGGTCGCGTTGATCGCCGCGTTCGCGCTCGGCGCCTGGTTCGTCACCCGCCCGCAGCCGGCCATCGCCTTCGCCGAACGCGATTGGGTGGTGGTGGGGGATTTGCGCAATCTCACGGGCGACGTCGCCCTGGACGACTCGCTGCAGCAGGCCTTCCGCATCAGCCTGGAACAGTCGCGCTACGTCAATGTGCTCAGCGATCTGAAGGTGCGGGAAACCTTGGGGGGCATGCGGCGCGATCCGGAAAGTACGCTGCTGAACCGGGAAACGGCATCCGAAGTTGCCTTGAGAAGTGGTGCGCGTGCGGTGATTCTGCCTACGGTGTCCGAGTTCGGCGGCAGGCTGCGGATCAGCGCGGAGGTGGTCGATCCCAGGACCCAATCCACCGTCTATGCCCAGGTCGCCGATGGGAGAGGGATGGGCTCTGCGCTGGCCTCCGTCGACACGATCACGCATGAGTTGAGACAGAATCTCGGCGAAGCGCTGGCGAACGTGGAGAAGGAATCCATTCCGCTCCCTCAGGTGGCGACCGCCAACCTGGATGCATTGAGGGCCTATGCGCTCGGCGTGGAAGCTTACGGACGATCCAAGCGCGATCAGGCTCTGGCGTTGTACCGCCGTGCCGTCGAGCTGGATCCGGAGTTCGCGCTCGCCTATCTGGGAATGCTGAGGGTGTACGTCAGCGCCAGCGACAATGCCAACGCCGACAAATACCTGAAGCTGGCCATGAAACTTCGGGACCGGTTGCCGCCGCGCGACAGACTGTATCTGGATGCGTGGAGTGCCGAATTCTCGGACAAACCCGCGATGAACTCGCCGGAGCGCTGGAAGACGTTGGCCGACATCTATCCCGACTATTACGCGGGAACGGCGAACTATGCATGGAGTGCCTTCGTTGCCGGCGACTACGAAAGCGCGTACAAGACCGCGCAACGCGCCGCGGTACAACAGAATCCCCTGCGTGGATTCGCGATCGACACCATGGCGCGGGCGCGGCTGGCGGAGAACAACTACGCCTCGGCCCTGGAGCTGTTTCGCGAAAGCGAAGCGTCGCGTGGCCTGAGCGCGACGCGGCAGCGGGTTGCGACACTGGCCGCGATGGGCCGCCTGGATGATGCGCAGACGCTATTGAAGTCTCTTGCCAAGCAGGACGCTTTGTCCGAGGCGACGCAATCCGCAGGCTTCGAGACGATCAGCATCGCGGTCGACCGGAAGGAATGGCAGGATGCCCGCCGCACTGCCGCAACCTATGCCGAGCACTTCAAGTCCCGCAACGAACAGGTCTATCAGCAATTCCTGTTCATGCGGCACTGCGTCGACTTCCTCACCAAGGGCGTGCTGAAGGCATCGGAGCTGGAGGCTGGCTATGCCCAGGCCGTCGCGGCGGCGACGCGGGCCAACCCGGCGGATCGATCGGATCTGGCCTTCATCGCCCTGGGCTACGCCTACCTTGCGCAGCGCTCGGGTAACGCGGCGTTCTATACCGAGCGTGCGTCCCAGATGGACGCCATGGCGCATGCCACGGGTGACAGCAACGTCTCGCAACTGCTGGCCATCCTGAAAGCGGGCGATCTGCGGCTGAATGGCAATTGCGCTGGATCGATCGGGTCGCTCAACGAGCTGCTCTCCGGCAAGGAGATATTCCAGGCCCATGTCGCCCTGCGCGATGCGGCCCAGGCGTGCCGCGAAAGCGACCTGGTCGCGCGGCAGGATGCGTGGCTGGAGAAAAACCGCGGACTGGCCTATATCCAGGCCGCGGGGAGTATCGTCATGCAGCCGTTGAATGTGAGCGACACCCGGCCGAGGCGTGGAGATCGCGTCGCGCTCAACTGACGGTGCGGCTTACTTCTTTCCGATCGTTCCCAGAATCTTGCCGGCTTCGAAGCAGTGGGGATTGGTTTGAGACGCATGCGAAGTCAGGTAGGCGCGAAGCTCCTGCAAGGCCCGGATGATTTCCTCCTTCGGTGCGATCTTGTGCACGGTCAGGCATGGCGGAACGGGGCATCCTTTCGGCGGCTTGCACCCGATGCTGACGAGAGCATCCAGGGGCGACTTCTTGAACAATTTGCGGAACGCATTGTCCGTGCTCAACTTTTCCAGCAACTTTTCTACGCAAGCCAGGTCCAGCTTTATCGTTTCTGCGCTCATGTCATTCCCCTGTAGTTAATGGTGCTGTTGTTCGCCTCGGGCGCCGAAGTGTATCGGTCGCGGACTCAGCTTAGCATGCGCGTTACCGGGGGAGTGTGGCAGGCGTGCGCATAAATCGAACAAAATCAGCCGGATGCAGCGCATGTTTCGCGGTCTGTCTGCTGTGCACATAGGCTGCTCGTCGCTACTGGCCATATTAAAATAGATAATTAGATAAAGATAAATAACCATGAAGATAAGACGCTGTGCCGTAATCTATTTCGAAAGCAGGGAGGAGTCCCATTTCAGCCTGGAATCCATTCTCCAAGGCGGGGACGGCCTGGTGCGCACACGGCGTTGGCTCGCATTGGCTGCCCATCTGGACGAGGAAATCGAAGTCAGTTCCTCGGAGATGGGGTTGCTCGGAGCGATGAGTCCTCATCAGTGGGTGCCGAGCGAACAGACCAAGCCGCATCCCTGGGCGCTGGTGCTTGGTCTTCTACAAAAGGGATTGCTGGTCAGCGATGGGAGGAAGTACGCCATTCACCGGCAGCGCGACGAATCGCTACGTTCGACGCATTGGTGGCCCGCCGCTGCGTTGGTCCAGCGTCTGAGTCGTTGGCGCGGTCTGGATAGCGCCGTGGCGATGGAGACGGGAGGCATGGCAACCGCTGCCGATCTTCGGGAGAAAATGGGGCCGCCTCCGTCGGAGAGCCGCGCGTTGACCGAATCGGGCAATCGAGTGCCGCTGGCAAGGCAACCCGGAAGCGACTTCGATGCCCTTCTGGCCAGGCGCGCGACCTGCCGCAATTTCGATCAGACGCGGCCGCTGCCTGCCGCGTTGCTGTCCCACATGTTGCAACGCGTGTTGATGGCCCAGGCAGTGGTTCGCGTGGCCGACGACGCAAGCTTCCTCAAGAAGAACGTGCCATCGGGCGGTGGCTTACACCCGACGGAGGCCTATCTGATCGTGCAGAACGTGGACGGGATTGCGCCGGGCATCTACCACTACCACGCCGTCGACCATGCATTGGAGTCCATGGCGGTCGACCATGCCCCGTTGCCGGAGCTGGCGAGTCAAGCGCTGGCCGGGCAGCACTGGTTCTCCGACGCTCCCGTGATGCTGGTGCTGACGACGCGCTTCGCGCGCAGCTTCTGGAAGTACAGGCGACATGCAAAGGCGTATCGCGCCACGATTCTCGACATCGGACATATTTCGCAGACGGTCTATCTCAGCGCCACGGAGCTCGGTCTGGGGGCATTCGTCACTTCGGCGATCAACGAAATGGACATCGAAGCCTGGCTTGGGTTGGACCCGATGGAAGAAGGCGTCATGGCGATCTGTGGATTCGGCTGGCGCGCGGATCAGATGCAGACGAGCGAGTTCGATCCGTTGGATGAAGTGTGGATCGCCAAGTCCTGATATTCGGAACTGAAAGCGGCTAACAAAAGTCTTGCGCAGCCCCAGGCTGTCACGGAGGGTGCTCGGAATCCGCATGTGCCACGCGCACACTGCTTCCTGTGCGCGGCCCGCAACCACCTGGCGACGGTTCGCGACGGTTTGTTGGCCACGCCACCCGATAGATGGCTGATACGGTTTCGCTACCGCAGAGAAAGCGGTAGTGGGGTCGTTGTTTCCCGAATCACCGCAGCTTGGCGGCGGCGGTGGCGCCGGTGGCAGGATCCGACCATGAATCACGCCGCGAGACGGTGGCGTCGATACGGCTTTGCCCTTTCCGCGCGATGGGCATTCGCCAGTCCTCTACTGACGGCTTCGCATCCATCCAATAGCCGGCAGTACCCAG
Source organism: Xanthomonas sp. (assembly GCA_040509765.1). Lineage (GTDB taxonomy): Bacteria > Pseudomonadota > Gammaproteobacteria > Xanthomonadales > Xanthomonadaceae > Xanthomonas_A. Next base: position 4,832 of record JBEVKG010000159.1, on the reverse strand, counting down.
GCCAAGTCGCGCCCGAAAGCTGCGCCACGCGTGTGCCCACAGCCATCGGCTTCTGCTCGAAGCAATGGGTGGCGCGGAGGATGTCCGCTCCGGCGATCGGACCGGCGGCCCGCGTCGCAGCGCGCTGTTGACACCTGCAAGGCCGCGTATCTGCGTGCGCCCGATACCGTAACGATACTTCGATCGCGCCGCCATTGCTCCTAACGTCTGCCTCGTCGGTTCTCGCCACGCCGGGATTGCGAAGCGCAGCCAGCGCCGACCCCAAGTCCGCTCGATCGCTTTCCCAATCCTCAGGAGTTCCCATGAAGAGCATGACGTTTCTCAACAACACCAAGTACGTGGCCCAGTTCTGGGTCATGAAGGGCGATCAGGTCATCGCGCGAAATCCGGGCATCAAGCCCAACGCCTCGATGGCGATCCAGACCGACGACACCTTCCTGGTCACCGCCACCGCGGTCATCGACGGCAACACCTACATCTCCGCGCCGCTGGAGGTTTCCGGTCCCACCGGCTTCCTGGCGCAGGTGCTGCAGGTCAGGTCGCAGGGCACCTACGAGTTCAACGTGGTGGAGGTCGCCAGCGACAACCCGAACCAGCTGCAGTTCCAGAAGAGCTGCCTGAGCCGGGTCACCTTCACCATCACCAAGAACGGGCAACTGATGCAGAGCGTGGTGGTGATCGACTCGTTCAAGAAGTGTCCGTTGGACATCAGCGACACCTACTCCATCTATGCCGTGGTCAACGGCGTCACCACCGACACGGTGACCACCCACAACCCCACCGCCACCATCACCGCGACGACCGACAGCAGCGACCTGGAAAGCGGCTACGCGACCCTCGACATCAGTTGAATGCGCGTCCGGCCCGCATGCGCGGGCCGGATTTCTTTCGGAGGACGCGACGATGGCACTCGAGCGCTGCACATCGCTGAGGTTGCGCAATCACCTGCATGTCGATGCACGCCTGCGCTTCCACTGCGGCCGCCACCTGCTGTGGGATACCCGGATGCAATCGGGGAGCACCCTGGACGTGCCGGATCCGGCGTGCGCCGACATCGAGATCGATGCCTGCCATCTGGATCCGCACACGCAGGTGGCGAGCACGGTGTGCGTGCGTCTCGCGCGCGGTGTCGCACGCAGCGACGTCGGTCTGCCGCGGCTGGTCGCCAAGATGCTGGGCGGCGTCGGCAACAGCGGCTTCGTGGTCGAACAGGAAGCCTCGCCGCACGCGGACGGCATCGCGCTACTGAACCTGACGGCGGTGGAGGTGCGTGTCCGCTACCGCCTCCTGGGGACGCCGTTCGCCTGCGTGCTGCATGTGCCGGCGCAGGCCGAGCACGGCATCGCGCCATGCCCCATCCAGGTGTCGGCGACGGCGGAGGGCGTCACCACGCCGGCCTTGTCGCTGTCGCCCTGGCGCGGCAGCACCGTGGCGATCGACGCCTCGCAGGACTTTGGCGAACCACAGTTGCGCTGGACGCCGGCGCGTTCCTGATCCGTCCCACTATGCTCAAGGAGTACCTCGATGGACAAACCCATACTCAGTTTCGTCAGCGCAGTTCCGCCGGAGAGCGGTGTGCTGACCTATGCGGTCAGCAGCGCCGGCGTCAAGCCGATCCGATTTTCGTTGCCGCATGGGGCGACGATGGAGCACGCCTGCGGCAACGAGGTTCCACCGTGGACGGTGGAGTACTACGTCAATCAGAGCGCGACGAGCCGGAACGTGCTGGCGCATGGCCACATGACGGTGGACCAGGCCGGTTCCGCGATCAGCGTGGACGACCGTTATCACGCCATGCTCGATGTGCCACCGCTGCCACCAGGGACTGCGCAAGCCGATGCGGGCGGGAGCGTGCCGCCGACGCCGCAGAGCGCTGCGCCGGGAGCGCCTTGGCCGGTGACGGCCGATCCCGCGTCGGCAGAGGCCAAGGCTGGCCGCGCGTCGCTGTCCGCCGCGAGCATCGCGGCTGTTGCTGCCGCCGACGCCGTTGAGGTTGCCGATGCGGTGTTGCCAGTGCCAGCACCGGTGCCTGCACCACGCGTTGCGTCCGCCAACGCGCTCGCCAGCTACGCGCAGCAGGCGCAGTTGCAGACCCAGTGGTGCTGGGCGGCGGTGGCGTCGTCGGTGGCCGGATTTTATGCGCCGAACGTGCCGCCTGCGCCCGAGTTCAGCCAGTGCAAGCTGGCGTGCTGGGTCTCGGGCTCGGATCGCTGCTGCAGCGACGGCAGTCTCGAGGTGTGCAACCAGCCTCAGTTGCAAAGCCTGGCGTTGCAGCACGTGCGGCATCGCCACCAGTCGATCGACGGGCGTCTGTCGTTCGCCGCGATTGGCGAGGAGATCGACGCCGGGCGGCCGATCGCCGTCACCGTGCTGTGGCCGGGTGGCGGCGGCCATGCCGTGGTGATCACCGGCTACTGCACGCTGCAGGCCCGCCCGCATGTGCAGGTGCAGGATCCGGCCGGCGCGTTGGTCGCGCTGGTGGCATTGGACGACTTCCCCGATGGCGGCAGCTGGAACTGGACCGTTACCACCCACGCTTGAACCTGGAGACCCGATCATGAACATCATTCCCGACGATCGCCTGCCCGACGCGCAGCCGATGGTCATGGCGCTGGTCGCCGACGCGCTGGCGCAGTCGCTTGCCCCGGCCAGCCTGCGAGGCGTCGCGGCCTCGGCGATCACGGCCGATACGCCGCACCCCATCATGGACATCGCGCTGCACGATCTGGCCGCCGGCCATGGGCTGGACAAGGCGGTGCGCACCGGCATGCGCTACCTGCTGCGGCGAGGCAAGAACCAGGTGGCGGTCGCGGCGGTGGCCGACGTGGGCTTCAACCAGAGCGGCACGGCGCCCAACCGGGTCAAGTCGCTGAGCGCTGGCGAGGGCATGACGTGGTTGGGCGAAGCGCTGGCGCGCGCCACCGATCATGCGTCAACCGGTGCGGTGGTCAATGCCGAGCTGTCGCTGCTGCGATGCCCGGGCATCAATGTGCAAGCGCTGGTGCTGGTGCCGGAATCCGGTGGCGAGGCGACGGTGTTTCCGTTCGTTGGAATGCAGGCGTCGAAGGGCGGTCCCCTCACCGCGAGTGCCTTCTTTGACGCGTTGAGGCCGCACGCCTTGCGCGCGCAGCGGGCGTTCGACCAGGCCCACCGCGGCCGAGAGTGGCCGGCGGGCTGACTGCCCCGATCGGTGCGCGGCGGCGCGCCGTCTCTTCCTCTTCCGCGGATTCCCCATGCCTTCTCTCGCCGAACACGATGTCCCCGAGCCGGCCGCAGCGCGCGCGCCCCACGTGCACTCCCATCAATGGCAGCACGCGGCACGTGCCGGATTCCAGGTGCAGGTGACCTGGTCGTGGCGACGGGACGGGTGCGGCGTCGAGGGCGAGGTGCGCGACCTGCGCGGCGGCGATGCCGCCGGGTTCGCGCTGAGCCTGGACGAAGGTGCGCACAAGGCGTTGTTGATGCTGACGCACGCGCCCGGCCGGCAGTCGGAGACCTTCATCGATGTGACCCTGCACCTGCTGCGCGAGTCCGATGCGGTCGCCTTGATGTGCAACCTGCCGCTGGACGAGAGCCGGTACCTCAATCAGCGCATCGGCGAATGGCGGATGGCGACGCCGGACCGGCCCGAAGAAGATCCGGCGGACGCCACGGACGCGGCGTCCATCATCCAGGCGCAGGCGCGCGCCGAGGATCTGTTCCCGTTCGTGTGGATGCAGCCGCCGACGCCATCGCAGGCCGCCGACGCCGCGCTGCGCTTCCTGCGCTGCCCGGATGCGTTGCTGAAGCATGCGGCCACCGCGATGCCGTTCTATGCCGCCCTGCAGGCGGCCGCCGATGCCGCGGCGAAGATCGCGGCGGCACGGCAGTTCCGCACCGGCGCGGCGTTCGTCCCCGCCTTGGAGGCGCTCGGCGCCACCGTGGCGGCGATGCCGGCGCTTGCGACGCAAGTGTGCGCGATCGGCGGCGAGTGGCCGTTGTCGCAGATGAGTAGCTACGTCTGCACCGCGCTCGGTTTGCCGGCGGGAACCACGCCCGCCAGCTACCTGGCCGGGGCCGAGTGGCAGGCGGCCGAGCCGCGGCTGTGGCAAAGCGTGTTCGCGTTGGCGCTGGTGGGGACGTCGGCCGATGCGGGGCTGGCCGCGGACGTGATCGCGGCCTTGCGGGTGGGCCGCTTGCTGGCTCTGCTGCCGCCGCCGGCGCAGGCGGTGCTCGCAACGCCCACCGCGGCCGATTCCGGGGCGGTCGCCTCCACCGATCCCGATCCCGATCTTGCCAGCACCAGCACCAGCACCAGCACGGCGCTGCCCCCGTCCCCGTCTGTGCCTCCCGCGCCGTCGCCGCAGCACGCCTCGGTCCGCCAGAAGGTGCTGCATGCGCGGGTGGTGGTGACCGACGCCGTCGCCACGCAACCGCCGCAGCCTGCGTTGCGCGGCGCCAGCAGCGATGCGCAGGCACGTTGGGCCGTGCTGGGCGTGGGCGAACTGAAGATGGCACGGCATCGTCTCGCCGGTTACGCACCGGGCGAACTGGCCGACGTGGTCAACGTGATGCCGCGCGAACGCCAGGAGGTGTCCGAGCGCAGTGTCGAGCGGCACGTCGAACGTACCCGCACCAGTACGGTGGAGACGCATGCGCAGGAGCAGCGCCAGCTGCGCTCGGCCAGCAGCGAACTGGCCGACAGCATCGCCGAGGTGATGGCTGCCGATGGCCTGGGGCGCAACCTGAGCGGCGTGCAGCCCAGCTACGAGAATCTCAACATGCAGCTCAGCGGCACCTGGGCCGGCGCCGCGGCCAAGTCCGGCTGGCGCAGCCGCGACAGTGCGTCGCTC
>JBEVKG010000158.1:0-5962 GCA_040509765.1 Xanthomonas sp. | reverse complement strand
CCGGCATGGCCGCCGCCGATCACGATCACGTCATAGCGGTAGAAGGAGTCGCTCATCGGGGTCTCGTCGGCCGGCGCAGGACCGGCAGCAGGGGGCCGTGGGCGGGGTCGCCCAGGGCGTGAACAGGAATTTTAGCGGTTGCATCACAAATTGCAGATCTGGGCCTCAAGTTGGCACGCAATCTGCAGATATTCCCACTGCACCCAACGTGGCAATGCGTCAGGGGCGTATGACTGGAATTGGAACAGGGGCCAGTCACGCGCACGTTGGGGGAGCCGGGGGCCGGTAGTCGGGGGACTACCGGCCCTTTTTTATGCCCGTCTTTCGCGCCTGGCCGGCGCCGGGCCAGCAACGGCAAAGCCCCAACGCGAAAAGCCCCGGCGGACCGGGGCTTTTCGTTGTGAGGCGCCGACGCCCGACAGGGCCGGAACAGGGGGGATCCAGATTTCCCTGTCGGACATCGACATAGACGGTGGGGTCGACCCCTTCGGGTCATAAAGCGACGCAGTCGGTCACCCCGTAGGACGTAGAGTGCGTGCTGGGGCAGGCGAACGCAAGCCCTTTCTCAGGGTTCGAGTGTGCGACGTGTCCCATTGCTGCGCCCCATATTGCCGGGACGCGGCGCCGGCGGGCGCTGCATCCCTTCGGGACGCTGCATCGCCGGCCGGGGCGGCTGCATCGACTGCGGCCGCGGCGCGGAATTGAGGGCGTCCGGACGGCGCAGCCGGTCCATGTCGCGCCACGGCGTCGGCACCCGTCCGCCCACGCTGGGCGGCGCGGGCGGTCGCGAACCGCCGTCGTCCGGCCGCGGACGCGGCGGCGGGCGGTGCCGCGGACCGTCGTAGCCACGGTAGTAGTAATACGGCACGCCGTAACCGTAGTAGCCATAGTAGGCCGGGCCGTAGCCGTAGTAGGGCACGGCGCCGTACGGCGAGTAGTACTCGGAGTAACCGGGCGGATAGCGGTATTCGACCGAGGGGGCGCCACGGTAGTAGCCACCCTCGCCGCCTCCGGCGTAATCGTAGGTGGCGCAGCCGCCCAGTGCGGCCAGCAGTCCAGCGGCGCAGATCAGGCGCAGTTTCATGGCGTTTGCCCTCCAGCAGGCTGGCTGACAGGTTCGGTCCGTGGCATTGAATCCCCCCTTAACTTCATGGGCCGCACTTGAACGCTTAAGTTGCGCGCAACGGCGGCGAACCGGCGTGATTGTCGAGCGCTGCACGTTGGCGACGATACGCTACCCTTTCGCGCATGGTCTCACGTTTTCTGCCCGAGTTCGGCGACGTCCTGGCGGCCGCCGCACGCATTGCCGCGCACGCGCGGCCGACCCCGGTCCTGCGTTCGCAGGCGCTGGATGCCGCCACCGGCGCGCAGCTGTACTTCAAGGCCGAACACCTGCAGCGCGGCGGCGCGTTCAAGTTCCGCGGTGCCTGCAACGCGGTGTGGGCGCTGGATCCGGCGCAGGCCGCCTGCGGGGTGGTCACCCACTCCTCGGGCAATCACGGCGCGGCGCTGGCGCTGGCCGCGCGCACCCGTGGCATCGGCTGCCATGTGGTGGTGCCGGAGGGGGCGGTCGCCGCCAAGCTCGCCAACATCGCCCGCCACGGCGCCACGCTGTGGCGGTGTGCGCCGAGCATCGCCGCGCGCGAGGCGCTGTGCGCGCAGGTGCAGCGCGACACCGGCGCGACCCTGGTGCATCCCTATGCCGATCCGGCGGTGATCGCCGGGCAGGGCACCGCCGCGCTGGAACTGCTGGACGCCAGCGGCGGGCTGGACCTGCTGGTGGTGCCGGTCGGCGGCGGTGGCCTGGCCGCGGGCAGCCGCCTGACCCTGTCGGCGCGGGCGCCGCAGGCGCAACTGCTGCTGGCCGAGCCGGCCGGCGCCGCCGATACCGCGCGCTCGCTGGCCGCCGGCGAGCGCCGCGTGGACATGCAGCCGGACACCGTCTGCGACGGCCTGCGCGGCAGCCTCGGCGAACCGAACTTCACCCTGCTGCACGGCCATGCCGAGGTGCTGGTGGTCGAGGACGCGGCGACCGTGGCGGCGATGCGGCTGCTGTGGCAGGTGCTCAAGCAGGTGGTGGAGCCGTCCTCGGCGATCGCCCTGGCGGCGGTGCTGGCGCAGCCGGCGCGTTTCGCCGGGCGCCGGGTCGGGGTGATCCTGTCCGGCGGCAACGTCGACCTGGACGCCTTGCCGTGGAGCGCGGCATGAGCGCGCGCCGCGGCTTCCGCTGGCTGCGCTGGCTGGTCCGCCTGGCGGCGCTGCTGGGGCTGTGGCTGCTGGGCGTGGCGATCTACATCGTCTGGGTCGGCGACCGCGACCAGGCGGCGCCGGCGGACGCGATCATCGTGCTCGGCGCGGCGGCCTACGACGCCAAGCCGTCGCCGGTGTTCGAGGAGCGCATCCGCCACGGCCTGGACCTGTACCAGCGCGGCTACGCGCCGACCCTGATCTTCACCGGCGGCTTCGGCAACGGCGCGCGCTTCGCCGAGTCGCAGGTGGCCCGGCGCTACGCGCTGCGCCACGACGTGCCGGCCGACGCGATCCTGATCGAGACGGTGTCGCGCACCACCCGGCAGAACCTGATCGAGGCACGCCGGCTGATGCGCGAACACGGCCTGCACCGGGTCATCGTGGTCAGCGACCCGCTGCACATGGCGCGGGCGCTGCGGCTGTGCCAGGAACTGCAGATCGACGCGCTGGCGTCGTCGACGCCGAGCAGCCGCTTCCGCAGCTTCCAGACCCGCTGGCGTTTCCTGTTGCAGGAGCTGTACTTCTTCCATCGCGACCTGCTGGAGCAGGCCGCCTGAGCGCTGCGGCCAGATCGTATGATGGGCCTTTCCACGGCCGAAGGGCGGCAGCCATGAGCAACCACGGAGTTCCTGCGCAGGACCAGGCCATCGCCCTGGTGCAGGCCTATTACGCGGCGTTCAACCGCGGCGACTGGGACGGCATGCTGGGCATGCTCAGCGACGATGTCGCCCACGATCTCAACCAGGGCGCACGCGAGACCGGCAAGGAGGTCTTCGCCGCCTTCTTGCAGCGCATGAACGCCAGCTACCGCGAACAGCTGCACGACATCGTGGTGCTGGCCGCGCAGGACGGCCGTCGCGCCGCCGCCGAGTACGTGGTGCACGGCGAGTACCACCACACCGACACCGGCCTGCCGGAGGCGCGCGGCCAGCGCTACGTGCTGCCGGGCGGAGCGTTCTTCGACATCCGCGACGGCAAGATCGCCCGCGTGAGCAACTACTACAACCTCGAAGACTGGATCGCACAGGTCTCCGCCTGAGCCGCGCGCCGGCCTGAGGCCGGCGCGTTCGCGCTGTCGCAGAACTGTCCGCCGGCCGTCATCTGCGCCCGCAGGCGCCGCGGCTATGGTCGCCGCGCCGAGTGAGAGGATCGCCGATGCGCGCGCTGTTTCGTTCTCCGGCCGTCGCGGTGGCGCTGCTGGCCTGCACGCTCGCGCTGGCCCTGCTGGGCGTGCGCGGGATCTGGGACGCCGACGAAGGCCGTTACTCCAATGTCGCGCTGAACATGCTGCACAGCGGCGATTGGCTCACGCCCCGGCGCAGCGAGGACGTGGCGCACTGGACCAAGCCGCCGCTGACCTACTGGGCGATCGCCGCCAGCGTCGCCGTGTTCGGGCCGTCGCCGTGGGCGGCGCGGTTGCCGTCGGCGCTGGCCTACCTGCTGTGCGTGCTGCTGGTCTGGAGCCTGGCCGCGCGATTGTTCCCCGAGCGGCCCGACCTGCCGGCGCAGGCGGCGCTGCTCTACGCGACCATGCTGGCGCCGTTCGGCGCGGCGCAATGGATCTCCACCGACTTCCTGCTCGCCGCCTGCGAGACCCTGGCGGTGTGGGCCTTCGTCGAAGCGCGGGCGCATCCGCCCGGCCAGGGCAAGCGCTGGATCGCGGCGATGTGGGCCGGTTTCGCCCTGGCATTCATGACCAAGGGGCCGCCCGGATTGCTGCCGTTGCCGGCGCTGCTGCTGTTCAACGCGGTGACGCCGGGGCCGCCGCGGCGCGCGCTGCAACTCTCCGGCATCGTCCTGTTCGCGGTGCTGGCGCTGCCCTGGTACCTGGCGGTGATCCGCGGCCATCCCGGGTTGCTGCAGTACTTCGTCGGCGACGAGGTGGTCAAGCGCGTGGCCAGCGATGCGTTCGGGCGCAACGCGCAGTGGTACGGCTGGGCGGTGGCGTATGCGCCGATGCTGGTGCTGGGCACGTTGCCGTGGACGCCGGCGCTGGCGCGCTGGGCCTGGCAGCTGCCGCGGCAGCTCCGGCAGTGGTGGCGCGCTCCGGCGCTGCGCCTGCAGCAGGCCGCGCCGCTGCTGCTGACGCTGTGGCTGCTGTTGCCGCTGCTGGTGCTGTGCCTGTCGCGCTCGCGCCTGCCGCTGTACGTGCTGCCGCTGTTCGTGCCGCTGGCGCTGCTGGCGGCATGGCAGCGCGCGCAGGAGGGCCGTGCGCCGTGGCGCTGGCCGTGGCTGCTGGGCTGGTGCGGCGTGCTGCTGGCGCTCGAGCTGGCGCTGGCGTTGCTGCCCACGCACAAGGATGCCGACGCCTGGGCGCAGGCGATCGCCCAGCGTGCCGGCGCGCCGGTACGCGAGGTGGTGTTCGTCGAGGACATGGCGCGCTACGGCCTGCGCCTGGAACTGGGTGCGCAGGTGCGCAAGATCCGCCTGGACCCGGTGCCCGACGCGCCGCGCTTCGGTCCCGAGTACGACGCCGACCTGGCCACGGTGCTGCGGCAAGCGCGCGCCGGCCGCGTGTGGGTGTGCAAGGCCGCGGCCTGGCCGCAGGTGGCGGCGCGCATCGCCGCGCAGGGCGCGCAGGCGCAGGCGCAGGCGCTGGGTGCGCCCTACCAGGGCCGGGTGCTGTTCCGCGTGCTGCCCGGCTCAGTCGCCGCGGCGGCGGATCGGGATCGCTGACAGCGGCACCGCGGCGATTTCGCTGCCGCCCTCGCGGATCGGTGCGCCCGGCGGCGGTGCCCAGGCGTGCGCGTAGATCACTTCCCAGGTGCTGGGCAGGGTGCCGTCCGCGCCGCGCAGCGGCTCGTAGGCCGCGGTGGCGGCGGCGAACCGGCCGCGCCCGGTGAGGGTGTGGCGGCGCGCCTGCAATGCGTTGGTGGCGCCGATGGCGCGCAGTTCGCGCATCAGCGCGGCGAGGTCCGGGTAGGTCAGGTTGAAGACGTCGCGGTCCAGCACCGGATCGCGGAAACCGGAGAGCATCAGTGCATCGCCGAACTGCGCGATCGGCGCGAAGCGGCTGACGTGCGGCGTGGTCCGGTCGGCCTGCGCGAACGCCTCGCGCAACTCGATCAGGGTGTCCGGGCCGAAGCTGGAACACAGCAGCAGGCCGCCGGGGCGCAGCACGCGGCGGAAACCGGCGAACACCGCCGGCAGGTCCTCGACCCACTGCAGGCACAGATTGCTGAAGATCACATCGACGCTGTGCTCGGCCAGCGGCAGCGCGCGCGCGTCGGCACAGACGCGGCCGAACGGCTTCCACCAGCCGGCCTGGCGCTTGGCCTGGTGCAGCATCGGCAGGGCCTGGTCGAGCGCGATCACCTGCGCGCGCGGCCAGCGCTTCTTCATCGCCGCAGTGGCGTGCGCCGGGCCGCTGCCGACATCCAGCACCACCTGCGGGATGCGGTCGCCGAGGTAGTCCAGCGATTCCAGCAAGCGGCCCTGCACCTCGCGCTGCAGGGCTGCGGCCGCATCGTAGCTGGCGGCGGCACGCGCGAAGGCGCGGCGGATGTGCTGGGAGTCGAAGGCGGAAGGATCCATCCGCGCATTATCGCCGCCCGCATCGCGCTGCGGCCAGCGGTGGCAAGCGGATCACCGCGTTCCGCACCTCGCGCCAACCTGTGGCGCAACCGCGGCCGTGCATCCTCGATCCCGAATCCCGGCTCCTCAGAACGTCCCCGGATAGCTGCCGCCGTCCAGCAACAGGTTCTGCCCGCTC
>JBEVKG010000157.1:0-19875 GCA_040509765.1 Xanthomonas sp. | reverse complement strand
CCGCGGCCGCTGGGCGGTACCGCCGCGCACGAATCGGCACGGCATGCTTGAATGGCGTTGCGTGCCGTGTGGGCGCGCACCGGTGGCCGGGCGCGGGGACCTGGCGATGTTTTGCGGATGACGACGATCGTGCCGATCATGTGGATTGCCATCAGCGCGGCTGCGCTGGTGCTGGGGGGCGGACTCTGGTGGTGGCTGCGGCGTGGCGCCGGCGAGGCGGCCGAGGCGCTGCAGGCGCCGCAGGCGCGCGCCGACGTCGAGGATGCCGACGTGCCCACGGTGCCCGATGCGCCGGCAGCGCCTGCACGCGCCGCTCCGGCCGCGGCAGTCGCCGCAGCGGAGCCGGGCCTCGACCCCTGCGCCGACCCGGCCCTGATCGGTTTGGATCCGGTTCCGGACGCCGCGATCCTGGCGCGCCTGTGCGAGCTGGCGTTCGCCGGCCGGCCGGTCAACGCAGCGTCGGCGGCCGCACCTGCGGTCATGGCCGATGCCGCCGCGGTGCTGGCGCGCATCGACGCGCATCCGCGCTACACGCCGCGGCGTCCGCACCTGCTGCCGCAGCTCACCCGCGCGATCAACGATCCGGCCGCCGGCGCCCACTCCATCGCCACGATCCTGGGTCAGGACCCGGCGCTGGCCGGCAACCTGCTGCGCATCGCCAACAGCGTCGTCTACCGCCGCCATCCCGAGCCGATCGAAAACCTGGAGCGGGCGGTCGCCTTGCTCGGGACCGAGGGCCTGCGCCAGATCGTGCTGGCGGCCCTGCTGCAGCCGGTGATCGTCGACGACGGCAGCGTCTTCGGCCGCTGTGCCGCGGTCCTGTGGGAACACACCCTGCTCTCGGCGCACGCGGCCTCGCAGGTGCCCGACCGCGAGGATGCGAACGCCGCGCAACTGCTGGCGCTGCTGTGCGGGCTGGGCGCGGTGTCGGTGGTGCAGGTGCTGCGCGATGTCCACGCACGCCACGCCGAGGCAGCGCCCACGCCGGCGGCGATGACCGAGATGCTGGAGGCGTGGTCGGCGCACTGCGCCAAGGCCATTTCCGCGGACTGGGGGCTGTCGCCGCGGGTGCAGCAGGCCCTGGAGGAGCAGGCGGGCGATGCCGATGTGGCGACCATGAGTCCGCTCGGCCTGGCCCTGCGCCGGCATCGCGCCGCGGCGGCCGCGCAGCTGGTGGTGCGCTATCGCCGCTAGTTGCGCAGCAGGACGAGGGGACGCGGACGCCGCGACGTGCAACGACTCGACAGGGGGCGGCGACCGTGGGGCGGCGCGGCGCCAGATGTCTGCCGACCGGCGCGCGGCACCGCGCAAGGCGCGTTCCACGGTCAGGCGCGGATGAGCGACATCGGGCAGACGCGCACGCCCTGGGCCGCGCCGTCCTGGCTCGACCCCGTGCTCAAAGGCGTGCGCGTCGCCCTGATGAGCGTGGGCAGCCTGGCGATGATCTGCGGCTGTATCGCCGTGGCGCACGTGGTCACGTCCTCGCTGGCGCCTTTTCTGGCGATGCTGCTGCTCTTTCCGCTGGCCGTGTTCGCCACGATTGCGCTCCACGAAGGCGGACACGCGTTGGCGGCGCGCGCGATCGGCATGACCGTGTACCGGGTGCACGTGGGGCCGCTGCAGTTGCTTGCGCGCCGTCGCGGCTGGCGGATCCGCTGGAAACGCATGCGTCCGGGCGACAACGCGGGCAGCGTGATCGCGGTGCCGAATCCCTACGCGGCGGTGCGCCGGCAGTACCTCCTGCTGATCGCCGGAGGCCCGCTGGCCAACCTGCTGGTGGCGGCGGGGTGCGGTGTCCTGGCATGGCATTGGGGCCCGGGCAGCACCGGCGGCGCGTTCTGCACCGGCGCGGCGGTGTTCAATCTGGCGGCAGGTCTGATCAATCTGGTGCCTTCGCAGAGCCCGAGCGGGGCCAGTGATGGTCTGCAGTTGTTGCGACAGGCACGCCCGCGCGATCCGGACGCCCTCGTCGACGTGCTCGCCGAACTCAACGGTCTCTCATCGCGCGGCGTCACCGCGGACAAGCTGCCGGCGCACCGCGTGGCCCTGCTCGCGAACGGCGATGGAGGGTTTTTCCATGTCTGGTTCACGCTGAAAGCCGCGCAGGTGCGTGGCGACTGGGCCGAGGCGGCGGCCATGCAGCCGGCCTTCGAGGCGCAGGTCGCGACGCTGCCTGCGCCTGTCGCCGAATCCTGGCACACGCTGATCGCGCTGTTGCGCTGCGAACTGGCGTTCTCGCAGGCCATGGCCGGCGTCGACGAGATCGAGCCTGTGGATGCGGCGCTGACGGCGGAGATCGATTGGGCGGTGCCGGCGTTGCGTCCGCGCTGTCAGGCACTGATGGCGGCGCGGCGCGGCGACACGGCGGCGGCCTTGGCCGCGTTGGCCCGCGCGCAGGCGCTGGCCGACAACGACGTGGATGCGGCCATGCGGCAATGCGAACGCGGACTGCGCGCGGCGATCCGCCAGCGTCTGCCGGTGCCTGCGGACGCCTGATCCTGCGCGGCCAGCCGGCATGCGGCCGGCTGGCGTGCGGTGCCCAGTGGGCCGCTCAGCGCAGCGGCACGTCGGCGACCTTGTCCTGGTAGTCGCGCTTGGGGTCGATGCCGAACAACACCTTGATGCCGGCCATCAGGCTGGAGCCGTTGAGCCAGATCTGCGCGTGATCCGGGTCCAGGCGCAACAGCGCCAGCTTGGGATCGTCCTTGCCTTGTTCGTACCAGGCGTCGATGAAGCTGTTCCACAGGCGCTCGATCACCGCCTGGTCGTTGTCCACGCTGAGCGTGCCGCTGATGCTGGCGAACAGATCGTGGTCCTTGGCGCTGAACGCCGCGATCACCCGCTGGCTCTGTGTCAGCTTCTGCACCAGCGCGTTGTCCTTGGAGGTGAAGAACCAGATCGGGCCGCCGCGATCGCCTTCGAACTGCGCGGTCATCGGCCGGGCGTGGCCATCCTCGACGCCGTCCAGGCCGAGCATCACGGTGCGGTCGGACTTCAATGCCTTCCAGAATTTCTCTTCCAGTTCCTGCGGGCTGGCCATGCGGATCTCCGAGCGGGCGACAGTGCCCGCCTGCACTGTGCCGGGCCGGGCGCGCGCGGTCCGTGACGGGAGGGTGGAAGGGATGTGCAGAGGCGGTGCGTGCTCGCGCGCGCCGCGCTGTAGACAACTGCTGCGGTGCGATGCGTGGTGCGACACGCATCCAGGCACCGTCGTACTGGGCGGTGCTATCAAGCGACAGGCGCCTCGCCCGCGACGCCCACCGCCCGATTGGCCGCCGCCACGTGGCGGACGAGCCACGGGTCCGCAGGGCAGACGTTTTCCCGACGTCGCCGCGGATGTCGCGCCCCTTCAAGGACGTTCATCGATGAGTGCAATGCCCGCGACGCAACCGCTGTTGCCGCCGCAACTGACCCTGGCCATGGCCGCCGCCAGCATCGCCGCCTACGCCGCCTACGAAGGCAGGGCGGTCTCGGCGCCGTCCGACTACCGCCTGGTCGCCCGCTGGTCCGGCTGGGACGGCGACCCGCTGGGCGGCAGCGAGGAGCTGTTCGGCCTGCTGTTCCGCTCCACCGTCGCCTCCGGCACCTATCTGTTCGCGTTCCGCGGCACCGATTCGGACCTGGACATCCTCGAGGACCTGGATTTCTCCACCACCGGCTTCGTGCCCAGCGCCGGCACCGTGACGCCGGTGCCGCAGGTGTCGGCCGGGTTCTACGGCATCTACAACGCCAGGGGCGGTGCCATGCGCGCCTCGATGCGCGAGCAGTTGTTCGCCCTGCTGGCGCACTTCGCGCCGACCCAGGTCTACGTGACCGGGCATAGCCTGGGCGGTGCGCTGAGCCAGCTGTTCTCGCTGGACCTGGCGCTGAGCCGGCCGGCGCTGCCCAGTCGCAACATCAACTTCTGCAGCCCGATGGTCGGCGACGCGAGCTGGGAACAGGCGTATACCGCGCATATCGCCGCGGCCGACAGCACGCGCTGCTACAACTACTGGGACTACGTGCCGTCGCTGCCACCGTCCACGTTCGGTTATGCGTCGGTGGGGCAGGCGTTCCGCACCGCCTACGACGTCAACGGCGCCTGGTTGCCGCATCTGCTGCCGCGGCACTCCATCGCCAACATGCAGCTCGTGCTGCAGCACGCGCTGTGGCAGACGCCGCAGGCCTGGAGCGGCACCTTCGCCGACCAGACCGATCCGCAGCGGCTGATGCGCAGCCAGATCCCGCCCACCGCGCCGCACCCGGCCTGGGCGGACATGGCGCTGGCCGCGCGTGCGGCCGAGCAGGCGCAGGGCTTTCCGGAAGGCGCACCGGCGCCGTCGGCGGCCACGCCATGAGCGCCTGCGCCGCCTGGCGGCGCGCCCGTTGTGTCGCGGGGCACTGCACTGCGCCATCGCTGCTGGCATGCTGCCGGGACCGCCCCCCGTTCGCAAGGAGTTCGCCGTGGCCTCGTTCGACCTGTATCTCCCGCAGTTGCTGAGGTTCGAAGGCGGCTTCGTCGACGATCCGAACGATCCGGGCGGCGCCACCAACTACGGCATCACCCTGGCCACGTTCCAGCGCTGCGCGCAGGCGCTGCTGGGCCAAGCGCCGACGATGCAAGCCTTGCGCGCACTGACCGGCGAGCAGGCCGCGACGATCTACCGGCACGAGTACTGGGACAGGATCGGCGCCGATCAGATCGCCTCGCAGCCCCTGGCGGAACTGGTGTTCGATTTCTACGTCAATGCCGGAAAGGTGGCGATCTCGCTGTTGCAGCGCGTCCTCCAGCAACTGGGCGCGACCGGATTGGCGGTCGATGGCGAGATGGGACCGACGACCCTGGCGGCCCTGGCCGGCGCCGACACGGCGCAGGTGTACGCACAGTACCGGCAGCAGCGCATCGCCTATTACCAGCGCCTGGTGACGGAGCGTCCGGCCGATGCCGGGTTCCTGGCCGGCTGGTTGCGCCGCGCGGAATGGTTCCCGGCGAGCCTGCCGGCCGATGCGTCGGCACCGACGCAAACCGGTACCGTCTGAGCGGTCCCGCGCCGCGGCATGCGTGCACGGTGCGTGCATCTGCGTTTCACCGCTTGCGCATGCCGCGCTGGCTAGTCTCCTGGCCCAGCGTCGGCCCTGTGCCGACGTCATCGCACGCCGTCACGGCGTGCGCCTGTCCTCGTTTCGGGAAGACCGCATCATGATCAAGTGGGCCATCATCATCGCCATCATCGGACTCATCGCCGGCGCGCTCGGCTTCAGCGGCGTGGCGGGCGCGGCGATGGGCGTCGCCAAGTTCCTGTTCTGGGCCGGCATCGCCATCGCCCTGGTGCTGTTCGTGCTGGGCACGATGCTGGCCAAGAAGGTCAGCTGAGCGCAGGACCGGGCATGTCGCGTCGATGCCGGTGCGTCGCGCGACAGGGCCGGTAGACGGGGGCTCCACGGCGACCGGCAGGAGTCTGCCGAGCCGCGGACGGCCTATGTGTCGCTGGCGCTGTCGGCCTGGTTGGGTGCGGCGGTGTCGTCGGACGCGGGCTTGGCCGCTGCGGCACGCGCTTCGCGCTTGCGCGCGTCCTTTTCTTCCTGCTGTTTCTTCTTGGCCAGCTCGCGCTGACGTTTCTCGAAGGAGTAGTTGGGCTTGGCCAATGCACATCTGCCGGTGAGGGGAATGCGCCGAGTGTAGCCGGTGTACGCCGTCGGCGTACAAAACGGACAGGCCGCCCGTGTGAGACGGCCTGTCCTAGGCGCAGGTGCGGGAGTACGGCCCTCCCGGACCTTGGCTTACGGGCTCAGATACTGCTGGATCGAGGAATACACGTCCGCGAAGCGCGAGTAGTAATCCGGATCGCTCGGCGCGCTGCAGTACGAGCTACCGCCATACAGGCCGCCGCGCAACTGGTAGGCGCCGCTGCTGTTGACGGTGAACAGGCCGGAGCCGGACGAGCCACCTTCGGTAACGCCGGTGCTCCACTGCACGCGGTACAGCGGCGACTTGCCGTCGACGGAGCTGGACAGCGCGGTGACCTTGCCCAGCGAGTACTTTTTGACGTCGCCGGCGGGGTGGTGGATGCCTTCGATCGCGGTGCCGGTGGCGCCGATCGCCGAACTGCTCCAGCCCGCATAGAACGCGCCGCTGGGCGGTGCGCTTTTCAACTCCAGCAGCGAGGTGTCGCGGGTGGTGTTGGCATAGCGCAGGTAGGCGCCGCCGCCGAGCGTGGTGTAGCTGGAATTGACCGTGGAGCCGCCGCAGGTGGTGGCGTCGTAGAACCAGTAGGTCTGCAGCGTATTAGCCACGGTCTGGGTGCTGATGCAGTGCGCCGCGGTCCAGAACATCGCTTTCTTCGGCGAGTTGCTGTTGTTGAGCAGGGTGCCGGTGCACAGGTAGGTGCTGCCGCCGCTGGTGAAGGTCATGCGCGCCACCGACTTGGCCGCCGAGGTGAAGCCGGAGGTCGGACTGGCGCGGCAGACGATGTCGCGCTCGCACGAATCGCTCTCGCCGATCATCGGCCGCATCATCGTGTCGCTGGCGACCGGGCTGATGTCCAGGTGCGACAGTTGCGGAATCTTCAGTGCAAAGCCCTGCGGATACTGGCCCGCCGGCAGCTCGATCTCCACCACCATGCGCGCGCCGGCGATCACCGCCGACCAGCCGGGCTGGCTGCCGGCGAAATCGGCGCCGCTCTGCTGGAACACGCGACCGTCTTCGCCGGCGAAGCGCAGCGTCGCCTTGCGCGGATCGCCGGGCTGGGCGCCACTGGCGCTGAGCTGCAGCGCCGCGCGCAGCGCCTGCGCGGTGTTGGAGACGATCTCGAAACTGGTCACCTGGGCGCCATTGGGCAGGGTCTGCCAGCGCAGGCGACGCAGGTTGATGTCGGGCTTGGCGACGTCGCGCGAAAAGCCGATCTGCAGCGGTTGGCCGTTCTTGACCTGGTGCCCGCGCGCCTGCTTCATCGCCGCCGCCTTGCTGCTGTCGGGCGCGGCCAGTTCGATCAGGCGCGGCGCGTGCGCACTGCCCGGGGGAAGGCTGCGCAGTTCCGCGCCACCGAGCGCGGCGGCATCCGGGCGGGCTTCGACCGGGGCGGAGTCCATCTCGGCTGCTGGGGGAGTGGCAGCCATGGCGACGGGAGACATGCCGGCAATGCCGGCGAGCAATGCCAGATACAACGCATGCTTGCGATTCATCGATCTTCCTTCTGCGAAGAGGGACGAGACCATCCGGCAGGGGACCGGATGCCATTGCACCCGAGTTCAGAGTGCCTGCCGAGGCTACGGGCGACGCCAGGACGATTGCGTGCCAGACGTCACGCTCGGAAGGCCGGTTTCGTAGACAGCTACTCACACTGCGTGTGATGGCGCGAAAGAAGCGCATGGCGCTGGCGCGCCGCGTCGGCACGGTGCGCCGGCGCTGCAAGGCAGACGCAGGGCGCCATTCACCGGCAGCGGCGATGTCGCTGCCGGCGCGTGGCGGGGGCCTGATCGACGCGCCGACACGGTCGCCCCAGTGGGTGCGGTTCGGTGCCTGTGGCCTGCGCGCGCACGTCCAGGCACCGCGCCCGAAGACGGCGCCGGCGCTCCCAGTCGAGCGCGGCTCAGGCCGCCTGTTACCTTTCCGAAATCTTTCAAAAAAACCCAATAGATTCAATTGTTTAATCTGGATTTAGACGTGTTGCACCGCAGCTTGCATCGATTCACATTCGGCCTATAACGCTGGCGTTACATATATGAACGTTTCGTTCTTTTATGCACCGCCTTGCGGATGGCCCGCGCAAGGCCAGGGGAACTCGGGCGGGCTCGGCAGCACCTCGAACATCGATCGCTCCTGTGGGGGAGACCTGTGAACAGAACCGTTTTCCGGCGTGGACTCATCGCCAGTTCCGTTGCGCTCGCGCTGTGGGCGCCTTCTCTGATGGCGCAATCCGCGCCCGATAGCGCGGCCCCGCCAGGGAGCGCCGGCAAGGCCGACACGCCGGTCGAACTCAAGGCGGTGACGGTCACCGGGTCGATGATCCCGCGCGTGGAGGTGGAAGGCCCTGCGCCGGTGGTCACCATCACCGGCGAAGAGATCAAGAAGCAGGGCTACACCACGCTGTGGGAATTCCTCGACTCGCTGCCGCAGGTGGGCCAGCAGGTGTCCGATCCGGCCTCGTGGGGCTCCAGTTCGGTCAATGCGCGGTCGGTGAACCTGCGCGGGCTCGGCCCCGGCTTCAGCCTGCTGATGATCGACGGCCATCGCGTGGTCGACTACCCGCAGCCGCTCAACAAGCAGAGCAACTTCCAGAACTTCAACAATATCCCCACCGGGATGATCGATCACATCGAAGTGCTCGCCTCCGGCGCGTCGTCGATCTACGGCTCGGACGCGGTCGCCGGCGTGGTGAACGTGATCCTGAAGAAGAACTACCAGGGCGACCAGTTGCAGGTCACCGTGGGCGGCGCGACGCGCGGTGGCCGCGACTATGGCGACATCAATTACGTCGGTGGCCGCGCGGGCAGCAATTGGCATGTGACCTACAACCTGGAGCACTCCAACCGCAGCGCGCTGTGGGGCATGGACCGGCCCTACCAGGATTCCGTGGCCGATGCCGGCTACGGGGCGTGGGGGCCTGCCTCGCGCATGTTCGGCTACCAGTACGACGCCGCCGGCGCGATCGCACTGTCGGCCACCGACGCCAACGGCCACTACATCACGCCGCCCTCCGGCACCTGCGACAAGTTCACCAACTCGCGCCTGGCGCAGTCGCACTCGGTGACCACCAACGGCGCCCAGATCACCGGCGTCACCGACAACGGCGTCTACTGCGCGCAGCCGGCGCTGTTCCAGAACTGGGTGCTGACCCCGGGCAGCATCAGCAACAGCGGCTATCTGTCGGGCGAGTACGACGTCCAGAACGGCCTGCAGTTCTACGGTTCGGCCGCGATCTACCAGACCGTGGGGATCTCCAACACCCAGCTCAACGTGTTCAGCGCCGGTCCGTTCTACGACCAGACGACGGGACAGACGGTCAATCAGGTGATCCGCCAGCTGACCCAGAAAGAGATCGGCGTCAGCGCCAACACCTACGACCGCGAGCGCAACTGGAACCTGCAGGCCGGCCTGCGCGGCACCGTGTTCGACGGCCGTTTCAACTGGGACCTCAACCTCAACACCCAGAAGTACATCGTCCGCGAGGAGTTCACCGGCTACAACGCCCAGGCCACCAATAACTTTTTCCTCGGCTAGCAGCAGGGCACCACGGCGGACGGCCTGCCGATCTACGCGTTCAACTGGCAGCAGTTCTGGAACCCGATCACGCCGCAGCAGTACGACCAATTCGCGGTGACCGGCGTGAACACGGCGTCGTCCTGGCTCGACCAGGCGCAGCTGCGCGTCAACGGCGACCTGTTCAAGCTGCCCTGGGCCGACAGGTCGGTGGGCTGGGCCGCGGTGCTCGAAGCCGCGCACAACGGCTTCAAGCTCTCGCCCGACCCGCGTGCGGCCGATCCGTCCACGTTCCAGAATCCGTTCGGTGCCTATCTCACCGGTGCCGGGACGCGGCAGCGCTTTTCGCTGGGCACGGAGTTCCGCATGCCGGTGCTGGACTCGGCGACCTGGACGCTCTCCGGCCGCCTGGACAAGTACAACGACGCCAGCCGTGCCGACATCGCCCGCACCTGGGGCTCGGGCCTGGAGTGGCGTCCGTACGACGGCCTGCTCCTGCGCGGCAGCTACGGCACCAACTTCAAGGCGCCGGACATGCAGGCCATCTACCTGACCGGTTCGACCTCGCCGGTGGGGTTCTACACCGATCCGCTGCAGTGCGTGAACGCGATCAAGGCCGGGCAGAACAACAACACCTGGTGCAACAGCGTGCAGCGTCCTGGGTCGCAGTACTACACGCTCTACACCAACGGCAGCCGCCTGCTGCTGCCGCAGACCGGACACTCCTGGACCTATGGGTTCGTCTGGCAGGTGCCGGGCGTGCAGGGGCTGTCGGTGTCGGCCGACTACTGGAACATGGGCGTGGACAACGCCATCCAGTACCTCGGCCAGGACACCGTGCTTGCCGACGAGGCCGGCTGCCTGACCGGATTGAAGCCGAACGGGACGTCGGGCCTGTCGCCGTACACGGCGCACGTGGCCGGATCGCAGTACTGCCAGATGGTCACGCAGATGGTGAAGCGCGATGCCAGCGGCCAGATCGTCTCGGTGCAATCGGGCCCGATCAACGAAGCCTCGCTGTACGTGGCCGGCGTCGACGCGACGCTGGATTACAAATTCCACACCGACGGCTACGGCGACTTTCGCGCCGGCATCAACTACACCAACAATCTGTCCTACAAGCAGCGCGTGCTGGCCTCGGATCCGTTGCAGAACACCCGCTACCAGAACGTCGCCAGCCGCATGACCTGGATCGCCGACTGGAGCAAGGGCCGCTGGAACGTGTCGATTTCCGGCGTGCGCAACGGCCGCATGCGCGCCCCCAACT
Organism: Xanthomonas sp.; assembly: GCA_040509765.1. Classification (GTDB taxonomy): domain Bacteria; phylum Pseudomonadota; class Gammaproteobacteria; order Xanthomonadales; family Xanthomonadaceae; genus Xanthomonas_A. The sequence continues at coordinate 9,430 of JBEVKG010000157.1, read as the reverse complement.
ATGCCGGCTGCGACGTGCTGCCCAACGGTATCCAGCCCGGCATGGTCACGGTCGCCAATGGCGGCGAGACGATCTCCACCGGCGTGTGCCAGGTCACCCAGGACGGCAACCAGGTCACCGTGCAGGACACGACCTACCGGGGCCACGCGCCGGCGTGGATCACCTGGAACGGCTCGGTCGGCCTGCAGATCACGCCGGATCTGCATGCAAAGCTCGCCGTGTCGAACATCTTCGACAAGGTCGGCGCGATTCCGTACTACGCCGGCGGTTTCGAGTTCGTCACCACCGGGCAGACCGCGAGCGAGTACAACGGCCGGGAGATGTTCCTGACGCTGGACTACGCGTTCAACTGAGCAGGGCGCCGACAGGCCGACGGGCGCCGTGGGAAACGGCGCCCGTCGGTTTTTTCATGCGCCGGCGATGCGTTGCGCTCGAACGCCATGCAACAACGCCTCTCGCGCCTGCGCAGGAGAGGCGAGACGGCGCCGAGGCGGCGTCGCGGTGGGCTCAGCGGCGCCGGTTCGACGGCACGAACTTGTACAGCTTGTTGACCCCGGTGCCGAAGTTGAAGCGGCTGTAGCCGGCGCCCCAGTACACCGCACCATCGACGATCGCCGGTGCGCTGGACACCGAACCGCCGGCGTCGAAGCTCCACAGGGTGGCGCCGGTCTTGGCATCGAGCACGGTCATCGCGCCGGACATCGAGCCGGCATACACCAGGCCCGGCGATGCGGCCAGCGGGCCGCGCCCGCCGGCGCCGAACGCGGTCTGCACCGGGTCCGTGCCCGGGACTTTGACCTGCCAGAGGATCTTGCCGCTGGCCGCATCCAGCGCGGCCCAGGAGCCGGCGTTCCAGGTCTCGGTGTTGCCCGGCGCCAGGGTGTACGGCGTGTGCCCGTTGTTGTTGATGGCCACGTACACGCGCGCGGCGAACGGATCCACCGACGAGCCCCATTCGATGCCGCCGGCGGTGCCGCCCGGGCCGACCTGGGTCGACCACACGGTCTGACCGCTGTCGGCATCGAACGCCCAGTAGACGCCGCTCTTCTGGCCGGCACCGACCAGCGCCTGCGGCTTGCCGTTGCGGATCACCGTGAACAGGTTGGCGCCGCCGCCGCTGAAGTCGTAGTCGGGCCCCTGCGGGTCCTGGCACAGGCCGTTGGTGGGCGCCACCAGGCACGACAGCGACCAGGCGTCGGCGCCCTGCAGGCGGCGCGTCCACACCGGCTTGCCGCTGCGCATGTCCAGCGCCAGCACCGAATCGACGTAGTTGTCCGGCGCCATGCACGCCAGTTGCGCGGTCTTGTCGCCGTTGGCGTTCTTGACGCAGGTGGCCACCTCGACCGGCACCGAGTAGTTGTTGCCGGTGGTGGCGTAGACGCGCTGGCGCAGCGGGTCGATCGCCAGCGTGCCCCACACCGAGGCACCGGTGTAGCCTTCGGGCGTGGTGCGGAAGCTCCACAGCAGCTTGCCGGTCTTCAGATCCAGCGCGGCGACGCTGCCGCGGAAGGAATACGTGTAGCCCGGGGTCAGACCGCCCCAGTCGCCGGAGGACACGCCGACGTACACGCGGTCGCCGTAGATCACCGGCGAAGCGGTGATGCGCGCCTGCGGATTGGATTCGACCAGGGTCTTCCACAGCAGCTTGCCGGTGGGCTTGTCGATCGCCAGCACGGTGCCGCTGGCCTGGTCGCCGACCAGGATGCTGTCGCGCGCGATCGCCGGGCTGTTGCGCGACAGCGAACCGGCGATGCCGGTGTAGTCGGCCAGCTTCACCTGCCACACCGCCTTGCCCAGGTCGGTGTCGATGCGATACAGCTGGCCGCCCCAGTCCGGCACGTACAGTGCCGTGCCCTGCACGGTCGGCGTGGCCGAGACGTCGCCTTGCGTGGTGAAGGTCCACGCGGTCTTCAGGCGCGCCGCGTTGAACGGCGTGATCTGCCATTCGCCCGGCGCGAAGCGGGTGTTGAGGAAGCCGCCGCCGGCGCTGTCCCAGAGACTGTGCGTCGCGAACGGCGTGCCGCCGGAGAACGTGCTGCGCCATTGCGCGCTGGCGGCGGTGCTGTCGGTCGTCGCCGCTGCGGTGCCTGCGGACTGCGCCATCGCCATTGCGCTGAACATCAAGCCGGGAATCAACGCCAGCCGCAGCCGGGAGTGGTTCTGGTGTGCATCACGCGTTTTCATTGAAGTCCTTCGGGCTCGTTGGTGAGGATCCCCCCGTCACGTCCGTGGCCATCCTAGAAGCGGAAATCCTTGCGTGTCATGTACTTACGAAAAAGTTAGGGCCGTCGCAAAAGGTTGCGGCGATAGCGAAAAACGATGGCGGCGGCATCGCCCTGTCATCGCGCCGGCATGCGCGTGACGCACGCCGGTACAGGGTGCGATGGCGGTCGCGGCCGCGTGCTGCCGCGCATCGACAGCGCACCGCCAGACGCCAGGACCTGGCATGCGGCGATATGCGCTGTCGATCTCGATGGCCGATTCGCAGCGTGAGCGCGGGCTGAATCGGATGCGGCACGGCGCGCTTGCCGCGCCAGTGCGGCGATGCCGCAGGGGCGATGCGAGTGCTTGGTTACACTGTGCGATCACCGTTGTCCGCACAAGGAATGCCTCGATGAAATGCCCCTCGCTGTTGTCCATCGCCATCGCGCTGTGCGCCACTGCCGCCGGCGCCGTGCAGGCGGCGACGCCCGCGTCCACCGCGGCGCTGGAAGGCAAGGTCGATGCGCTGTACACGCGTGCGCCGGATACGCTCAAGCCCGACGAAGTGCAGGCGATGCAGCAGCGCCTGCTGGACTGGGCGCAACTGCAGCGCTACCGCGCCGACAATGCCGCGCTGCCGGCGCCGGCCGCGGACGCGCCGCGCGTGGTGTTCTACGGCGACTCCATCACCGATGCCTGGGGCCGCCGCGAAGGCACCACGTTCTTTCCCGGCAAGTCCGCCTACGTCAACCGCGGCATTTCCGGGCAGACCACCGCGCAGATGCTGGTGCGTTTCCGCCAGGACGTGATCGACCTGAAGCCGGCGGTGGTGGTGATCCTGGCCGGCACCAACGACCTGGCCGGCAACACCGGGCTGTCCACGCTGGAGATGATCGAGGACAACCTGCGTTCCATGACCGAACTGGCCCAGGCCCACCACATCAAGGTGGTGCTGGCCTCGGTGCTGCCGGTCACCGACTACCCGTGGCGGCCGGGCCTTCAGCCGGCGCAGAAGGTGCGTGCGCTCAACGCGTGGATGCAGCAGTACGCGCAGCAGCAGGGGGCGGTGTACCTGGATTACTACAGCAAGCTGAGCAACCGCGATGGCGGCATGGACAAGACCGTGGCCATCGATGGCGTGCACCCCAACAACGCCGGCTATGCGGTGATGGCGCCGCTGGTCGAGCAGGCCATCCAGCGCGCGCTCGCGCAGCCCTGATCCACCGCGCGCTCATCGCCCCTCTCCCCCCGGGAGAGGGGTGGGGGCGAGGGTAGGGCGCGCTGGCAGCAACGATCGTCGCCGCCGCGCCCGCAATCGCTCAGAAGCGCTCGCCGCTCGGCAGGTAACGCCATTCGCCCGGCGCCAGCTTGCCCAGCGGGATGCGGCCGATGCGCAGGCGGCGCAGGCCGATCGCGTCGAGTCCCACCTCGGCGCACATGGCCTGCAACTGGCCCGGCTGCACGTGTTTGATCGCAAAACGCAGGCGGTCCTCGTTCTGCCAGCTGACCTTGCACGGCGGCAGGCTGCGCTGCTGGTAGACCAGGCCATGCGCCAGCCGCAGCATGCCGTAGGGGCGCAGTTCGCCGCGCACTTCGACCACGAATTCCTGTTCGATCGCACTCGCGTCCTCGGTCAGGCGGCGCAGCACGCGGCCGTCCTGGCTCAGCACCAGCAGGCCGCTGGCCGCCGGCTCCAACGGCAGCGGCGCGTTCAGGCGCAGGAAGTGGCGCTTCAGGACGCGCACCTCGGTCGTGTCCAGCGCGCTGCGCGTGTCCGGCCTGACCAGCGCCAACGCCGCCTCGAGATCCAGGCCGGCCGGCTTGTGCAGCAGCAGGGTGGCCGGTTCGACCGCGCCCAGTTGCGCGTCGGCGGCCAGGGTCACCTGCTGCGTCGTCACCGCGGCCTGCGGCTCCTCGACCACCACGCCGTCCACGCTGACCCAGCCGCCCTCGATGTATTGCTGCGCTTCGCTGCGCGAGCACGGCAGCATGGCGGCCACGTATTTGTCGAGGCGGGTGGGGGCGGACATCGAAACGCTCGGCGATCAGGGCAGCGCAGTGTACGTGCTGCCGCCGCTGCGCTGCCACGCGCGGCGCCGCTCAGCGATCGGTGCCGCCGTCCAGCGCCAACTGGGTCAGGTACAGACGCAGGTCGAACTCCAGCCGATGGTAGTCCGGTGCCAGGTGCGCGCAGAGCTGGTAAAAGGCCTTGTTGTGCGCGCTTTCCTTCAGATGCGCCAGTTCGTGGGCGACGATCATCGGCAGGAATGCCGCCGGTGCATCGCGGAACACGCCGGCGATGCGGATCTCGCGGCTGGCCTTGAGCTTGCCGCCCTGCACCCGCGACACCGTGGTATGGGTGCCCAGGGCGTGCTTCACCGCCTGCAGGCGGTTGTCGTAGATCACCTTGTGCAGTGGCTCGGCGCTGCGCATGCAGCGCTCCTTCAGCGCCTGCGTGTAGTCGTACAGCTGACGGTCGGTGCGCACCGCGTTGGCCTCGGGGTAGCGGCTGCGCAGCCAGTCGCCCAGGCGTTCGCGCGCGATCAGCTCGCGGACCTGGTCCAGGACCTGGGGCGGGTAGCCGACGAGATAGCGCAAGGTGTCCATGCCGCCACCTTAGCCTGCCGCGCGCGGTGGGGCATCCGCCGCGCGCGGCCTTTGCGGGCGGTTGTCGGTGCTGCGGGTATCATGCGCCTCCCGATTCCGAGTCCGTGGACGCTTCCGATGCGCAATCCCCTGCAGGAGCAATTGCTCAAGGCTGGCCTGGTGAAGAAGAGCCAGGTGGCGCAGGTCGCGCGCGAGCAGGCCAAGGCGCGCCAGGGCAAGACCCCGCCGCCGCCCAGCGCCGAGCAGCGCGAGAGCGAGCGGCTGCGGCAGGAGCGGGTGGAGCGCGATCGCGCGCTCTCCGCCGAGCGCAACGCCCAGGCCCGCGCGCAGGAGCAGCGCGCGCAGGCGCGGCAACTGATCGAGAGTCACACGCTCAAGGCCGACGGCGAGATCGACTACCACTTCACCGATGCCGGCAAGATTCAGCGGCTGCGGGTGGACACGGCCTTGCGCGCGCAACTGATCGCCGGCAGCGTGGTGATCGCGCGGCTGGATGCCGGCTATGTGCCGGTGCCGCGTGCGGTCGTGGAAAGGATCGTCGGCCGCGATCCGGAGGCGATCGTGTTCGATGCGCTGGCGGCAACGCCGGCCAGCGGCGAGGACGATCCCTACTACAGCCAGTTCCAGGTGCCGGACGATCTGATCTGGTGACCGCCGGCGCCACGCAGCGCCGCATGAACATGCCGGGAAGGTGAAGCCGGCGTGCATTGCATTGGCCGGTGCCGCCCGCATCATCCAGGCAAGGCAACAATGCGGAGACGACCATGGCCACCGGGTGGGCAGGCGACGGCGCGGTGCAGGACCAGATCGATGCGACCGTCGAGGATGCGATCAAGCGGGCGCGCAGCCAGTTGCCGCAGGGTCCGGGATCGAGCCACTGCGAGGACTGCGACGCGCCGATCCCCGAGGCGCGACGCAAGGCGGTGCCGGGCGTGCGCCTGTGCGTGGCCTGCCAGGATGCGCAGGATCGTGCGCAGCACGAGCACAGCGGTTACAACCGCCGCGGCAGCAAGGACAGTCAGCTGCGTTGACGTTCAGTCGGCGCGATCGGTGCCCAGCGCCGGTTGCGCGTGCAGCGCGATGTTGAGCTGATCGACCACGATCGCCCAGTCGGCGTCTTCCAGGCGTTCCTCGCGCAGCAGCTGCGCCTGCGCCGGCGTCCAGAACGGCGCTTCTTCCAGGCGCATGTCGTCCGGCAGCGGCGCATGGTGCGCGATGAACTGGCGGATCTCGCTTTCGCTGTTGGGCAGGCCGAGTTGGGCGAAGAGGTCGGCGAACGGGGGGATGACGGGTTCCATGCAGTACCTGGTCGGGAAGGGAGGAGCGCCGCACGCTGCGGCTGGCGTCGACCATAGCGGCTGCGCCATGTGGATGGCGTCAGCGTCGGCACCGCTGCGGCGCTCCGCTCCGTCAGCCCAGTCCGGGCGGAACCGGATGGCCGCGCCAGCGGCGCGTGCTGCGCTGGAAGAACAGGCTGTTGGGAATCTGCAGCACGCTCTCGCCTTCGCCGTCGCGCTCCTCGCGCAGGGTGGTGTAGATCAGGTTGATGTCGACGACCTGGCCCTTCAGGCCTGGCTTCTCGCCGTTCTCCAGCAACTCGATGTGGTCGTGCAGGCGGAACGGGCGCGTGGTGAAGATCAGCAGCGTGCAGAAGATGTTGGACAGCACGCTCCAGGCGGCGAAGAACGCCACGGCCGCGACCGCGGCGAACCCGGTGAAGGCGGTCCACAGCACGGTGCCGGACACGCCGAAGCGGTCCAGGATCAGCAGCAGCGCCGCGGCGTAGATCACGAAGCCGCTGCCGCGGCGCGCCATCAGCACCAGTTCCGGCGGCAGCGCGTGGTGCTCGCCCAGGCGCCGGATCAACCGCCGCAGCAAGGTCCGCAGCAACCACGCGCCGAGCACGATCAGCACGATCTGCGTGCCGGGCACGATCACGTCGAGCCAGCGGTGCGTCCACGGCGGCAGCAGGGTATGGAGCGATGGCATTGCAGATCGGGAAACGCAGGGGAGGCGCGATGGTCGCAAGCGCGGCCGCTGCGGGCAAGTGCGGGCGCGGCGCGCGCCCGGCACCGTGGCGCGGGAGTTAGTCGGCGCGTTCCAGCGCGTCCCACTGCGCGTCGGTGACGTCCGGCAATGCTTCCAGCGCTGGCTTGGCGAACAGATAGCCCTGGTAGAGATCGATGCCCAGCGCGCGCAGGGCGCGGTACTCGGCGGGCGTCTCCACGCCCTCGGCGAGGATGCGGCAGCCCAATGACGCGGCCATCGCGACGATGCCGCCGACGATGTGGCGGCGCGCGACGCTGGCGTCGATGCCGCGGATCAGCGCCATGTCCAGCTTGATCAGGTGCGGCTGGAAATCGGCGAGCAGGTTCAGGCCGGAGTGGCCGGCGCCGAAGTCGTCGATGGCGGTGAGGAAGCCGCGCTGCGCGTAGTCGCGCAGGATGCGCACGACCTTGGGCAGGTCGGCGATGCGCTCGGACTCGCTCAGCTCGAAGATCAGGTCGCCGGTGGGCACGCCGAAGTGCTCGGCCGCCTTCAGGGTCAGGCGGATGCAGGTCGCCGGCTCGTACACCGCATTGGGAATGATGTTGATCGACAGGCGCGTGCGCAGGCCCAGGCGCGCGGCGGTGGCGATCGCCTGCACCCGGCAGGTCTGGTCGAAGCGGTACATCTGCTGCGGGCGCACCCGCGCCAGCACCGTCGCCGCGCCGCTGCCGTCCTCGCCGCGGACCAGCGCCTCGTAGGCGTAGATGGAGCGGGTGGCGGCATCGACGATCGGCTGGAACGCCATGCGTACGGTGAAGTCCAGCGGCTCGCCGTCGCGACAGTTGCCGCAGGCGGGCTGGCCGAGTTCGGCGGACAGAGAGCGCAGGAGCATGCCGAAGCGAGAGCGTGGAAGAGCTCGCAGTATGCGCTTTCGACGTGAAGACGGCGCCGTGCTCCGGGGCCGGCGCTGGCTGCCCGAGGGCGTCGTCGTAGGCTCAAGCCGAGACGCCGTCGTTGCGCGCCCTGCGCCGGGTCCTCGCTCGGCGTGGCCGGGCGTCCGCGTCCTGGTTGTCGCCCGCCCGCGGGCAGCTGCGGTGACGGCGCGGGCGTGCGCGCCGCTAGCCGGCGTCGGTGGCGTCGACCTTCTTCAGCACGCGGGTGGTGCCGAGGACCTCGACGCGGCCGCCGGCCTGGTGGAAGGCGGCCAGGTCGGCCTCGATGCGTTCGCGGCTGAGGCCCTTTTGCGCCTTGTCGGCGGCGCTGGCGCCGCGTGCATTCCTGGCGCTGGGCGAAGCGGTGGTGCTGGTGGGTCGTGCCATGCTGGAACTCCTGCAGTCAGTACATCGTCAGGGGAATGCCACGGGTCAGTTGCTCGTGGTGGGTGCGGCGGATCTCGCGGCAGTACGGGCCGGCCATCGCGAACTTGCGGCAGATCGCCGGGCGCTGCGCATAGATCGAGCAGCACATGCGCGCGCCGTCCACCGCCACGCACCAGCCATCCTCGTCGCGCGCCATCACGTGCAGGCCCTCGCGGGTGTACTCGGTGAGATGTTCGGGGACCTGGTCGCCCGGCATCACCAGGACGGTCAGGCGGCAGCAGATCGCGTCGCAGCGGTCGCAGGCGATGGCCGGGGTGGCCGTGTCCCGCATCGGCTCGCTCATGCGTGGCCGCCACGGGTCCGACCTGTCGGCCGGCGGAAGGGGTGGAGCGGCGACGCCAGGCGCTCGGCATGGAGCGTGGCAGGGGCGGGGGACATGGCGCTCCGAAGGGTCCGGCCGGTAGCGGGACGGAGGTTGGCGCGAGAAGGAAGCGAGTCGGGCGACAGGAACGGCCGGACGAGACGCGCGTAGCGACGTGACAGTGAAGCGTGCACCCAATGCTACGCCAGTCGCGTCGCCGCAGTATGAACAGTGCCGGCCGCAGCCAGCGCGACGGCCGGACGTGGCCGGTCGGGGGCGTGCCGCCGAGGCCGGGGCTGCCTGTGGTGCGCTAGTCCTGCGCGGCGGCCAGCGCCAGGCCCTGCACCACGCCGAACGAGGGATCGCCGTGGACCAGGCGTGCCTGCGGGAAGGCCGCGGCGACCAGGCGCTGCAGGTAGCCGGCGCGCGACATGCCGCCGGTCAGGAACACCGCGGCCGGATCGCCGCCGATGTCCTGGCGCACCTGCGCCAGCAGGTCCTGCAGGGCCTCCAGGTAGCCGCGTGCGGCCTGCACCAGTTCCTCGGCCCGCACCTGCACCTGCAGCCCGGCCTCGAGGTAGTCCAGCGTTTCGACGTGCCGCTCGGCATCGCTGAGGCGGATCTTGCTGCGTTCCACCGCACGGTACAGCCGCGCGGTGTTGCCGGGTTCCTGCAACGCCTGCAGGCGCGTGTCGTAGGGCGCCGGCACGGCGTCGTAGCGGTGCTGGCGGAAATCGCGCTGGCGGGTGGTGTCCTGCACCATCGCCGCTTCGACGTAGTGGTGCGAGGGCACGCGGGTGATGCCGCGGCCGAGCTGCGGCATGAAGCCGGCCAGGCTCAGCGCCAGGTCGATGTCGGTGCCGCCGCGCGGGATGCCCCAGGCGCGGTGCACCTGCGGCGCGGCGTCGCCGCCGACGCTGGCGTGGGCGATGTCGGTGGTGCCGCCGCCGAT
>JBEVKG010000156.1:0-18818 GCA_040509765.1 Xanthomonas sp. | reverse complement strand
GGGGCAGCGTCACCGTGAACCTGGGACAGATGCGCAAGGTCACCGGCGTGCGCATCACCGTGCGCACCGCAGCCAGCGAAACCGCGGGCACGCCGCAGCCGATCGACTTCGCCGTCTCCGCTGGCCGTCACGGTGCGGTGTTCGGCGGGAGCTCCAGCCCGGGACCGGTGTACTTCGACAATCCGCAGTACTACACCGAGCCCGACCAATCGGACGTGGCGCCGGTGTACATCGCCCTGGATGGCAGTGTCTCGCAGTACCTGAAGATCGAGGCCAACAATCCGTACTCGTGGCTGGCCTACTCGGAAATCGAGGTGTACGGCGAGTGATGCGCGCAGGCGTCGCCGCTGACGGCGGCGGCGCCTGGCAACACCTTCGCGCTGCTGGTTGCGCCTAGGGCTGATGCGGTCGCGGCCTAATCGTGGCGAGAGGACCATTGTGCGTTATGCGCATTCAACTGCACTCGCACTTCCGTTTGCACATCTTCGCCGTCTTCGGCAGCCCCCTCGTTCGAGGGGGCTCTTCTCCAACTGCCTCAACGACCGGGACGTGACCAATCCCCAATCCCGACTCCCAATCCCCGTTACTTGATCGGCTCGTCCAGCATCAGTTCGCGCACGAACCGCACCGGCGGCGCGCCGTAGGACAGCACCTGGTCGTGGTAGGCCTTGAGGTTGAACTTGGCTCCAAGCTTGTCCTGCATCGCCTTGCGCAGGTCCAGGTGCTCCTGCACGCCGACGAAGTAGGTGGGCAGCTGCGCCGAGGTCAGCTGTGCGCGCACCCACTTGCCCTCGGCCTCGCTCTGCTGCTGGAAGGTATCGTGGACCATCAGGTGCAGCGCCTGTTCCTTGCTCCAGCCGTCCACGTGCACGCCCTGGTCGAGCAGCGCGTTGGCGATGCTGCGCAGGTAGAACTTCAACTGCACCAGGTGGAACAGCGGATCGTTGTCCAGGTAGCCCTGCTCCTGCATCATCCGCTCGGTGTACACCGCCCAACCTTCGGCGAACACGCCCGAGCGCAGCACGCCGCGCAGCGTGGACGGGAACTTGGCCGAGTGCCAGCCTTCCACGTAATGGCCGGGCACACCCTCGTGGATGCTCAGCAGGTGGATCATGCGGCTGTTGTACTCGCGCAGGAACGAGTCGGCCTGCTGCGTGGTCCAGTCGTCGGGGATCGGCGACACCGCGTAGAAGGTCTTCAGGTTCTTGTCCAGCGGGCCGGGTGAATCGCAGTACGCCACCGCCACGCCGCGCTGGAACTCGGGCATCAGGATGATGTCCACCGGCGCGTCGGGCAGGGTCACCAGGTCCTTCTTGCGCACGAAGTCGGTGGCATCGGCCAGCGACGCCTTGGCGGCCTCGACCACCTTGTCGCGCGCCGGATGCTGCGCGTAGGCCAGTTCCAGCGCCGCCTCGATCGCCTTCTGCTGCTGCTCGTCGCTGGGTGCATCGACCAGTGCCGGCGCGCCGGGCTGGTCCTTGAGCACGCTGCGGGCGATGCCGTACATGTCCTGGCGCACGCGGGTGAGCTCGGCTTCGGCGCGCTGCTTGATGTCGGCGCGCGACAGCGAGGAGTTGAGCGCGAACTTCAGCTTCTGGTCGTACTTCTCCGCGCCCAGGCGGAAATCGCCCTTGGCGTTGGGCACCAGGGTCTGGTCCAGCCAGGTCTGCTGCTCGGCCACGGCCTTCTTCAGTCCGTCGATCGCCGCCTGCAGGCGCTGCGCGTCGGCCTGCGGCAGTTCCTGGATGTGCGGGACGATGAAGCTGTCGACGATGCTGAGGATGCCGCGGTTCTGCTTGGCCACGGTCTTGGCGCTGATCTCCGACACGCGGGCGGGATCGAGGTTGGCGCGGGCCTGCGCGAACAGCGCCGGGATCTTCTCCATGCGCGCGGTGGCCGACTTCAGCCGTTCCGGCAGCGGCGCGAACTCGCGCGCCATCAGCCCGTAGATCGCGCCGCCGGCCAGGCCGTTGTAGACCTGCGGATCGGTCGCCCAGCCCTGCGCCACCTCGCTGTTCCAGATGTCGGACTGCAGTTGGTTGCGCAGGATCGCCGCGTCCACCTGGTTCTCGCGCAAGAGCTTGGCCACGTCGAGCTTGTCCAGTTCGGCCAGCAACTGCTTGCTGGCCTCCAGGCTCTTCTGCCGGCCCGCGGCGCTGAGATCGTCCAGTTCGCTGTCGTAGCGGTGGTCGCCGGTCTGGGTGGCGCCGACCGGGGACAGCTGCATCCAGGTGTCGACGGCGCGCTTGGACAGCGCGGCGAAGTTGGCGTCTGCGGCTGCGTCGGCTGTGGCCGCGGCCTGGCCGGCGGCGGTGTTGCCGGTGGCGGGCGCGTCGGCGGGCTTCTGGCAGCCGGCGAGGGCGGCGAGCAGGGCGGCGGCGAGCAGGTGCTTGCGCATCGGGGTTCCTGGAGTGGGGCGATCCACCAGGGTAGCCCCGCCGCGGCTGCCGGCGCCCCTGCCATTGGATTACCCTGGACGCTTTCGCCCCCCAGGAGCACAGCAATGCAGGACAAGGGACGTCGCCCGCGCGGCCGGATCGCGTTCGACCGGGAGGCTGGCGTGGTCGAAGCCGTGCTGCCTGCGGCAACTGGAGCAGCGCGCGCCGCGCCCGCAGGCGCTCGACTCGGTCTGCCGCTGCCTGCGCGTGGGCGCTGGCGTCGTTGGGGCGCTTCCCTGACGCTGATGCTGTCGATCGCCGCCTGCAGCCGCGGCGGCGAGAGCGCTGCGTTGCCGGCCGCCGACCTTTACGCCGCCGATGCTGCCAGTCGCGCTGCCGGTGCCGCCGAGGCTGCGGCGCAGGCGGCAGACGCGGCCGTCGCCGCACCCCCGCCGAGTGGCGACGGTCGCGCCATGGCATCGCTGGCCTACGAGCACGAGGTCAGCGTCGCGCTGCCGGCAGCGCAGATTCCCGCACGACTCAAGCAGCTCCAGGAAGGCTGCCTGAAATCCAGTTTCGGAGCGTGCACGGTGTTGCAGGTCGAACAGCGCGGTGGCGATCGGCCGCGCGGCGAACTCAGCGTGCGCATTGCGCCGACCGGGGTCGAGCCGTTGATCGCCCAGGCGGGCCAGGGCGGCCAGATCGAAAGCCGCACCACCCATGCCGAGGATCTGGCGCAGGCGGTGCAGGACAACGACGCGCAGCGCCAGCGTCTGCAGGCCGAGCAGCGGCGCCTGCAGGAATTCCAGCAGCGCCGCGATCTCAGCGTGGCGGACATGATCGCGCTGTCGGAGAAACTGGCCGCCGTGGAGACGCAGTTGCTCGCCACCAGCCAGGAGGCCGCGCAGCAGCGCCGGCGCCTGGATACGCAGCGGGTGACGCTGCTGTTCGCCGCACCGACCGCCGAACGTAGCCGCAGCGACATCGGCGATGCGCTGCGGGACAGTGGCGAAATCTTCGCCGGATCGATCGCCTGGGCGATTCGCGCGGTGGTCGGCCTGGCGCCGTTCGTGCTGCTTGGCTATGCGCTGTGGCGGCTGATCGCCTGGCGCCGGCGTCGGCGTCGGCGTCGTTCCGCTTAGCGGAAGAAGCTGCTCCCGCCCGGATGGGTCGGGCGGGAACGGATGGAGGTGATGCGTGAGCGCAGTGTTGCCGACGTAACGTTGGCACGTCGTCCAGCAGCCCTGGACGATGAGGGATTGCGGGTCGCGGCTGAAGCCGCTCCTACCGTTCTTCTCGTCTGACACCCAAACTTGAGCGACAGCAAAACGACTCCTGCTGGGGCTCGCGATACATTGGCTGGCTGCACTGTGGGAGGGACTTCAGTCCCGACGCCTTAAGGTCGGGTACTTGAGGCAGGGCTGGCGCCGCTGGAAAGCAAGGATGCTGGCCATGGACATGCCAGGACGCAGCGCCATGCGGCGCAACGCCCCGGATGCAGGCCTCAGCCTTCGTCCTGTTCGAATTCCACGACCACGTCCAGTTCGAACGCCAGTGCTTCCACCGCCTCGCGCACCTTCTGTGCGGTGGCGGCGTTGCCGGCGTCCACTTCCACTTCGTGGGTGCCGGGTCCCTGGTCGTCGGGCAGGCCGGCGGAGCTGGAATCGTCGTCGTCCATGTGTGGCATCAGGTCGTCGATTTCCTCGACGTGCTCGATGCCCTCCAGGCTCGACAGCAGGTTGATGATGGCGCGGGCGTCGTCCTCGCTGCCGGTGATGCGGATGCGGAGCTGGGGCATGTGCCTTCCTCTTGGGGGGAAGGCGCAGGCTAGGCAGGCATCGGCTAAGGCAGGGTGATGACGCGCTCAGTGCAGCGACACGACCGCGTCCGGCCCGGCATGCTCGGCCACCGGCAGCAACAGCGACTCGGCGGCGGCGCGCAGCATCGTCGGCGCGATGTAGCGGCGGTGCGCGGCGGCGATCAGGGCCATGTACAGGTGTCCGAAGCGGTTGCGGCAGGCGACCCGCGTTTCCAGGCTCAGCTCGGCGCTGCCGTCCTCGCGCAGGGTCACGCCGACGCAACTGCGGAACACAAGGTGGCGGTCGTCGGCGCCGAGCAGCACCTGCACGCGCCGCGATCGCGCCGTGGAGGCCTGCGCCAGCACCGGGAAGCGCCCGGCGAACAGTTGCGCGCGCTGCGGCGACAGCAGCGAGGACACCGGGCAGCCCAGCGGCGAGGTGCGCAACCGCAGCGGTGACACCAGCACGTTGCGCAGGCGCATCAGCCAGGTGACGCCGCGCGGCGGGTGCTGCAGGAAGCCGTCCAGCAAGGCCGCCATCAGCGCGTGTGCGCCCAGCCGCCGCAGCGCCTGCGCCTGCGCCGGCACCGTCAGCCGCACGCTGTCCTGATGATGGCGCCCGATCAGATGCTCCGCGAGCAGGGAACCGGGCAGCAACTGTGGCGTCACCCGGGCCCGCGGCAAGCGTGGCGCCAGCGTCGCGAAACTGGCCGGATGCCGCCATGCGCCCAGCCACTGCCGCACGCGTCCGCTGAGGGCGCGCAGGCCGGCGCACCAGGCCATGCGCCGGCTGCCCGGCGAGGCCGCCAGCGACAGCCGGACCGTCGGCACGGGCAGCGCCTGTGCCTGCGGCGAGGCCAGCAGCGCCGCGACCGGGGCCGGCAACAGCTCGGTGAGGGTGGCGATGTCGGCGGTGCCGGCCAGCACCTGCGCGCGCACGTCCTCGGACAGCGCGCCGCCGGCTTCGTCGCTGTGGCAGGACAGGGCGAAGAACGCCGGGTGCCCGGACTGCGCGCGCAACGGTGCGAACTGGTGCCAGGTGCCGCCGCCGAAGCGCACGCTGAACAGGCAGTCGGCGGGCAATTCGACATGGCGCAGCGCGGCCAGGAAATGCTGCGGATCCTCCTGCAACTGCGTCGGCGAGGCGGTGCTGAAGCGCAGCAGCGCGCCGCCGCTGCCGGTGATCGCGGTGAACATCCGATGCCCGGCATGGCAATGGAACGGATGGCCACCGCTGCCGACCGCGAACGAGTACAGCGCGGTGGACTCGCCGCTGCCGAAATCGGTGCCGGCCAGGCGTGCCGAGGGTTCGTCCAGCGCATCGCGGAACTGCGGATGCGCGCGCTGCCGCAGGCAGGCCTGGGCGATCAGCGGATCGCCGGCGCCGACACCGAGCTGGGCGATCAGGATGACCTCCACCGGCAATCCGCCGCTGTAGGAGGGCAGGCGCACCGAGGGAAACCCGGTTTGCGCGGCGGCGTGTTCGCTGAGCGGTGCGGCGGTCATCGGCGGACTCCTGTTGCCGTGGTGGAAGGATCAGGCGGTGCGCTTGGCCTGCCGGCGCGACTCGCGCTTGAGCGGGCCGGCGCTGGGGCAGATTTCGAAGGCAAACCCGCTGAGCGTGTTGACCAGGTTGTCGGGGGTGAGCCGGTACACCACGAACTGGCCGCGGCGCTCGCTCGTCACCAGTCCGGCCGCTTCCAGCACCGACAGGTGCCGTGAGATGGCCGGCGCACTCATCGCGAAACGCTGCCCGATCTCGCCTGCGCTGAGTTCCTGCGCGGACAGGTAGGCGAGGATCTCGCGGCGTGGCCGCGAGGCGAGAGCTTCGAAGACGCGATCGACGGACATTGGGGGTTAGCTAATTAACGAATTAGTTAATTAATGACGTGTTGCCGGGCGCCTGTCAAGTACCGAAGCGGCGCCGCCGATCCAGCGGTGGCGTTGCATACGATGCATCGTGGTTGCAGCGCTCGGCCGCGAATGGGCGCGCTGTGGCATGACGCGGTTCCCTCCCAGAGCATTCGCCATCCATGAAGAACGCCACCGTGTTGCAAGAAGTGACGGGCGCAGCACCCGCGTTTCGCTCAGCTTTCCTTGCGTGTCGTCACCAGGCGCAGGAAGGCTTCGTGCTGGTAGCGGCTCATGCGCAATTGCTGTCCCGTATCCATGGTGACCACGTGGTGGCCGTTGAACCAGGGGTGGATCGCCCTGACCCGGCGCAGGTTGATGATCGCCGATCGATGCACGCGGGCGAAGTGGCGCGGGTCCAGCCGCGCGGCCAGCGTGGCCATGGTCTCGCGCAGCTCATGGGTACGGTCGGCCAGGTGGATCAGCACCGTGTTGCGACTGGCTTTGATCCAGACGATGTCCTCTACCGCGACCAGCACCACCGCTTCGTCGACGCGCACCGGAATCCGCTGCAGATAGTCGTCGCGCTGGCGCAGGGCATCCAGGGTCTGCAGGATGCGCGCCTCGGCAAGGGAGCCAACGCCGCTGCCGGCAGACAGGCGCCGCTTCGCGCGCTGCAATGTCTCGGCGAAGCGTTCGCGGCTGAACGGCTTGACCAGGTAGTCCACGGCGTTGGCCTCGAATGCACGGACCGCGTACTGCTCGTAGGCGGTGACGAAGATCGTCGCCGGCATGTTGGCCGCCCCGATCGTGGCCAGGACGTCCATGCCGGTCATGGCCGGCATCTGGATGTCCAGGAACACCAGGTCGGGCGACTGGCTGCGGATCGCGATCACCGCAGAGGCGCCATCGCCGCATTCGCCCAGCAGTTCGATGTCCGGATCGGCGCGCAGCAGGCGCACGATGGCGTGGCGTGCGATCGGCTCGTCGTCGATCACCAGCGCGGTGAAGCTCATGCGACCACGTGCTCCGGTGCTTCCTCCGCGTCCAGTTCGCGGAACGGCAGCCGGATGCGGCAGGCGACTCCTTGTGGATAGAGCATGTCGAGCCGGATGTCGGCGTTGTCGCCGTAGAGTTCCTTCAGCCGCAGACGGGTATTGGAGAAACCGATGCCGTGTCCGCCCGCATTGCTGTTCTCCTCCAGCGTGCTGTTGCCGTTGCGCACTTCGATGGACAGCGTTTCGCCTTCGCGCCGGCTCTCGATCTCGATGCGGTCGCTGCCGACACGCTGGCCGATGCCATGGCGGATCGCATTCTCCACCAGCGGTTGCAGGATCAGGCTGGGCACCGCGCAGTGCAGGGTGCCGGGGGCGACATAGATCTGCGTGCTCAGGCGGTCGCCATACCGTTTGCGCTGGATGCCGAGATACAGATCGATCAGGGCCAGTTCGCGTTCCAGGGTGATTTCCTGGCCGTCGTATTCTTCCAGAAACGCGCGCAGCAGTTCGCTCAACCGCAGCAGCATGTCCTCGGCGGCGACGGTGTCTTCGTCCAGCAGGGTGACGATGGCATGCAGCGTGTTGAACAGGAAATGCGGTTGCAGCTGGCTCTTCAGCGCTTGCAGGCGCGACTGCGCGAGTTCGGCGGCCAGACGGCTGGCTTCCACCTCGCGCCGGGCCTTCTCGGCGTGGAAGTGCAGCGCCTGCTGGATCGCGAACAAGGTCCAGTAGGTCAGCAACCCGATGGCGAAGTGCTGCTCCAGGAAATACCCTAGTTGTTCAGCGAAACCGCTGGGCTCGAACAGGGTGGAGGCCAGCGCGCCGATGACCATCGCGGCAAACGTCACGCACAGGCTGGCGACCGCCTGCGCGCCAAGTCCATGGAAGCGCTGGGCGCCGCGGACAGGGAAGCGTTCGGCGAGCCGGAAGACGGTGGGCGCCAGGAGTGCCCAGCTGTACCACTGGATCAGCGACCATCGGATGAGCACCTCCAGAGGCCACCTGCCGGCAGGCGCACCGTTGTTGATGATGTTCTGGAGCATGAACACCATGGCCACCAGCGTCCACAGCGCGAGATAGCGCGACAGGCTGATTTCGGTATTGCCGAGTCGGACGTTCATCCAGGGGTGGTCGAGGGGTGACGAGGGCATCCTAGGCGCAGCGGCATGCCCTGCAAAGCGCCGGCGCGCGCGCACTACGATTGGGAGTGCACTGGCGACGATTCGTCCCGAATCGATTTGCAGCCGCGCGGCCACGCGGCCTGATGGGCATGCCAGCCGCGAGGGGATCTGCTCCCCTGGCGGCTGGCGAATCCTTCCCATCGGAGATTCCGTCATGCACTCGATCCGCATCCTTGCCTTGACCCTGTCCCTTTCCCTGTCGCTCGCGACCGCACCGGCTGCCGTCGCCGAGCCGGTTCGCTATCTGGAACTGAGCAACCGCGCCTATGACGCGCTGACAGCGCTGGCGGTCGCTGCGCCGGGTACTGGAGCGTTCCGTGACGTCGCGCTCGGCGCGCCGTTGCGAGGCGGCGGCGACGCAGCGACCTTTCCGCTCGCAGGTAAGGCCTGCCGCTACGATCTTCGCTTCACCTTTCGCAACGGACGTTCGATGCTGTATCCGGATGTGGACGTCTGCGCGCACCGCGTGCGCATCCGGCCGCTGCCGCGCCTTGAATAGCGCGGCTCAGCGGGACATGTCGTCGCTCCTGCAAATGACGTTCTGTGGCTATTGGAGGAGCCCTGAAGCCGCGCCTAGGAACGCATATGGCCAGGGGAGCTAACTGATCTTCGCCGGCAACCCGAGCAGTTCCGCCGGCAGCGCCGGCAGCGGCGTGCGTTCGTCCAGCGCCTCGCGCTTGAGCCAGTCGATGAAGTGGCTGGCGGCCGGGCTGAGCAGGCGGTGGGTGGGATGCACGATGTAGTAGGAATGGCGCGCGGTCAGGGCAGGGCCGGGCAGGCGCACCAGTTCGTAGCGTTGCAGGTAGGGCTGGGCGATGTGCTTGCGCGCCAGCACCGCGCCGACGCCATACACCGCCGCACGCATCGCATCGGTGCTGTCGTTGAAGGTGTGCATCGGCGGCAGCGACACGCCGCGCACGCCGGCGGCGCGGAACCAGTCGCGCCAGCCCTGCGGCGACATGTCGGTGAGCAGCGGCAACTGTGCGATCTGCTCGGGCTGGCGCAGCGTGGCCAGTTGCGGCAGGGCGGGCGAGGCGACCGGGAACAATGCATCGTCCATCAGGTGGTGCGAGGTCAGGCCCGGCCAGGCGCCCTGGCCGTAGCGGATGCCCAGATCCGGGCCGCCGTCCTCGAAGCGCGAGAACGCCGCATCGGTCTGGATGTCCAGGCGCACGTGCGGGTAGGCCTGGCAGAAGCGCGGCAGGCGCGGCAGCAGCCAGCAGTACGAGAGCGAGCGCAGCGTGGTGATGCGCAGCGGTGCGGTGTCGGCCTGCGGATGCAGGTTGCCGGCCACCGCGGCGATGTCGGCCAGCGCCGCGCTGGCGGCATCGGCCAGTTGCCGGCCCTCGGCGGTCAGCTTGACCCCGCGCGCATGACGCTGGAACAGCGTCGTGCCGAGCAGGGCTTCCAGGCGCCGCACATGGTGGCTGACCGCGCTGGCGGTGAGGTGCAGTTCCTCCGCGGCATGGGCGAAGTTCTGGTGGCGGGCCGCGGCGGCGAACACGCCGAGCGCGGGCAGCAGGGACGGGCGCAGTTGCATGGCCAGGCACGCGGCAGATTTGTGGCTCGCGACGATACTACGCGCTTGTCGGCCCTGGGGCGCGGGGCGATGCTGACAGCCGAACACGACATGCGCGGCGGGCGGCGCGATGCGGCGGGACGGCGGAGGCGCCGTCCGGGCATCCGCGGGCTGGTCGCGGGAGCGTGGCGTCGCGCGATCGGTGCGGCGCGTTTCCGGTCGACCGCGAGCCCCCATCCATGCCTACCTCCGATACTCCCCTGCAGCCGGCCATCGTCTCCGCTCCTCCCGGGTCCGCGCCCGACGCCACCGCGACGCGCGACTGGCGCACGCCGCTGGAACTGGGCTTCCTCGGCGTGGTCTGGGGCTGCTCGTTCCTGTTCATGCGCGTGGCCGCGCCGCAGTTCGGCGCCTATGCGCTGGTCGAACTGCGCCTGGCGCTGGGCGCGGCGGTGCTGCTGCCGTTCCTGTGGCTGGCGCGGGCGCGCTTCCCGCTGCGGCGCTGGCCGACCCTGGCGGCGATCGGCTTGCTCAACTCGGCGCTGCCGTTCCTGCTCTTCGCCTGGGGCGCGCAACATGCGCCGGCGGCGATCGGCGCGATCTGCAACGCGATGACCGTGCTGTTCACCGCATTGATCGCCTTCCTGTTCTTCGGCGAGAAGATCGGCACGCGTCGCGCGCTGGCGCTGTTGATCGGCTTCGCCGGCATCGTGGTGCTCGCCACCGGCAAGTCGGCCGGGATCAGCGTGGGCCCCGCCGCGTTGGCCGGCACCACCGCCTCCTTGCTGTACGGCATCGGCTACAGCCTGGTGAAGCGGCACATGAGCGATCTGCCGCCGGCCGCGGCGGCCGCGTCCACGCTGGGGTGCAGCGCGTTGCTGCTGGCGCCGCTGGCCTGGACGCACTGGCCGGCCGCACCGGTGCCGGCCGTGGCCTGGGCCTGCGCCGGCGGCCTGGGCGTGCTCTGCACCGGCCTGGCGTTCCTGTTGTACTACCGGTTGATCCAGCGCATCGGCCCGGCGCGCGCGTCGACGGTGACCTATCTGGTGCCGGTGTTCGGCGCGTTGCTGGCCTGGGCGATCCTCGGCGAGCCGCTGACCTGGACCATGTTGCTGGCCGGCATGCTGATCCTGGGTAGCGTCGCTTTCAGCCAGCGCGCACGCTAGCAGCGAAGCGCGCAGGCGTGCGCGAGGATGCCCGGTGCCGACGCGCGCCGCAATTGCCGAGCAGCACATTCCTTTGGCCTGGAGAACGACGCAATGACCGATTCCCTGCTCGCATCGCAGTTCGCTTTCAAGGCTTGGGCCAACGCCGAGATGTTGCAGGCGCTGGCGCAGATCGATGCGGCTGCGTATCCGGCGCAACGGCAGCGCGCGATCCGACTGTTGAACCACACCTATGTCGTGGATCGGATCTTCGCCGCGCATCTGGAGGGCGGCTCGCACGCATTCACCGCGAGCAACACGCCGCAGACGCCGGACCTGGAGGTGCTGGGCACTGCGGTGACCGAATCGGACCGATGGTATGCCGATTACGTCGCCCGGCTAGACGCGCCCGCCTTGCAGCAGACGCTCGCGTTCCGTTTCACCGATGGCGATGCCGGCAGCATGAGCCGGCAGGAAATGCTGTTCCACGTCCTCGCGCACGGCGCCTTCCACCGCGGCAACATCGCCATGCTGCTGACCGAGTGCGCCGTGGAGCAACCGCGCGAACTGTTCACCCGCTTCCTGCACACGCAGCAGCCGCAGCGGCGCAGCGTCGGCGGCGTCTGAGCGCGCGCTTCCGGGCGCGCGCGTGCAGCGTCACTTCGGCGGCGTGCGCACCGGCAGCGGCACGTTGCACAGGTCGATGTGTCCGGCCGGTCGCTTGTAGAACGCGTCGCGGCGGTTGCGCCGCGCCTCGACCACCTCGCGGAAGGTGCGGGTGTCGGTGCGCAGCAACTGCAGCGGGGTGCGCTCGGCTTCTGGCACGTCGCTGGCCAGGCGGATCGCGCGGATCGGCGTGCGCTGTTCGGGTTTTTCGTAGAAGCCCATCGGATCCGGGCCGCGCGGGATCACGCTGAGCAGCTCCATGCCCTTGACCACGCGGCCGACCACGGTGATGTTGCGGTCCAGCTGGCGCGGCGACTGCCCGGTGACCACGTACAGTTCGGCGCCGATGCTGCTGTCCTCGTCGTTGTTGCGGCCGGCGCCGAGCGTGCCGTAGCAGTGCGCCAGCCAGGCGGTGCCGGCCTTGGGATCGCGCGCCACCGGAAAGCCGTCGACGAAGCCCACCTGCGGCGCCCAGCCGTCGCGGTCGGGCAGGGGCTGGAACGCCAGGCCCGCGACCGGGCGCTGGAATTCGGCGGGCAGGTGGGTCTTGGCGCTGCCCAGCGGCTTGGCCTTGCCCGGCTCCTCGCCATCGGGGTCGCCGAACTGCACCACGAAATTGTCCTGCGAACGGTAGATGCTCAGGCCGTCCCAAAAGTGCTCGTGGGCCAGGGTACGGATGTTGCCGACATGCTGCGGCGCGAACGCCGGCGCCAGTTCGATGACGACGCGGCCGCTGTCCAGCTCCAGGTAGAGCGTGTTGGCCGGATCCAGCGTGCGCCAGTCGCTGGGACTGGAGGCGTCCAGGATCTGTTGCGGGCTGCGGTACGGCACGGCCGGCGGCGGTGCTCCCGCCGACGCGGCGGAAGCGGACAGCGACAACGCGAGGGCGAGCAGGGAAGTGCGCAGCGGCATGAGGGCGGCCCGGTCGGTGAGCGCCCGATTCTCACCGAAGCGGCGGCCGCTGCCAATGCGCCGGCGGCATGGCGCGCGCGCCGTGCCGCCGGCACTGCGGCTTACGACAGCGCGCGCCGCTGCGGTTCCTGCGCGTCCTGCACCGGCGCCTGGTTCGGCAGCGGCGGCAGCGCGGCCAGTTGCCTGGCGCTTTCCGCGGCCGGGATGGTGGCCGCCTGCGCGGCGTCCACGTAGGCCACGCGCTTGTCGCCGGCGGTGGGGTCGCCCTGCACCGCGAACACGCGCCCGTTGTCGTTGCGCAGGACGTGATCGACCTGGGTCAGGCCGTCGCGCCGGGCCGCCAGCAGCAGGTTGCTGGCGACGTTGGCGTCGTACGGGGTGAGCTTGCGTTCGATCGCCTGCTGCATTGCCTGATGCTGCGGATCGGCGGCGGCACGCGCATCGGGCGCGGTGCCGGTGGTCGGTGTGGACCGCGTCGGCGCGGGCAGATGCTGCAGTTCCGGGGTGTAGACCTTGGCGTCGATACGGCTCAGATCGCCGCCCGGTCTGCCGTCGGCCCGGTCGGCAACCCGGAACAACTGTTCGCTCAGGCCCTGCTTGGAGCTGCCGATATGCCGTGCCAGGCCAATCGCGAAGTCCTGCGGGCTCTGCTTGGCGTAGTCCGCGGCTTCGTGCGCGGTCATTGGGCTGGATTGCGCCGCGCGCTGGTACTGCTGGCGCAGCGCGTCCATCTGCCGCTCGGAGAAGCCCAGGGTGACGTCCTGGCCGGCCTTGATCGGGGCGTCCGCACCGGCCTTGCCGGCGACCACAGAGTTGAGCAACTGCGCCTGGTTCTTGTCGACCTGGTCGAACTTGAACTGGTAGGTGCGCGCGTCCAGGCGCTCGTTGCCGGCGGCATCGAACTGGCGGGTCAGCGTCATCGGCACGTTGCCGGCATACTGCACCTTGCCGACCACGCTGGAGCTGCCGTCGGCATAGGTGGTGCGCACGTTCTCGCCAGTGTTGCGCTGGCCGCCCAGTTCGGCCTTGAGCGGACCCAGGCCGAGCTGGGCGCGGGTCTCCGAACTCATGGTCAGGCTTTCGACCTTCTGCACGTCGCCGACGCCGGGTGCGTTGGCGGCCAGTCGGCCGCTGGCCAGGAAGTCGCGATAGGCGGCCTGCGCCTGCGGCTCGCGCAGGTCGAAGGTGGCCGTGCGCATGGTCGCTTGGCCCAGCGCATCCTGCCGGCCCACCATGGCCTGGGCGATGTCGGTCTTCAGACCGAGGGCCTCCAGCCGCTCCACCGCCTGGGTGGGGCCGACCGCGACACGGACGCGATCGGCGTCCAGACGCTCCACCGCATAGCTCATGCCGGCCGCGTCGGTGCGCTCGCTGGAGGTCGCGAAGCCGCGGAACGCGGCCTCCATCGAGGTCTTGGCGAACACCTGGCCATCGAGCCTGACGCGGCCGCCTTCCGGGATGGTCGTGGGGTCGAAGGGATTCACCCGCGCAGCGGCGTCGGCCGTGGCCTCGCCGGGCAGCTTAACCTCGTAGCGGCCGCGTTCGCCGGCGACCTGGGTCAGGCTGCCGTCGGCGGCCAGGCGACCGGCCTTGAAGGCGCCGCCGATGCGATGGCCCTGGGTGAATTCCATTTCGACATTGAACACGGCGTCGCCGCCGTCCCGCTTGCTACCGGCGCCGACCTTGCCGGTATGCACCAGGGCGTACTCCAGCGGGCCACGCTTGGCCTCCATGGCCGTGCTGCTGTACTCGAACGAGGCCGAGCCAGCCTCCGGATCCCGCTTGTACGGGCCGGCGGAGAACTGATTGCCGGAACTGGCGAAGCTGGCGTCGGTGGCCTGGCCGGGTTCCGGAGTGGTGGGCGTCGGACTCATGCGTGACCTCCTGGATGGCATGCAAAAGGAAGGCCTCGCAGTGTAGTCAGCACGGTGTTGCCGAAACGTTTGTCGCCCCGGCGGCGAGCCTGCGCAGCACACATGACCAACGGCACAGGGACTATGTCGAACTCGGCACTAGTATCTAGATCAACCTAGCGAGGGCGCCATGGTCGAGCCGGATGCGCAACTGAAGAAATTCCAGAAGGAGCTGAGCGCCGGCACCGTGTCGCTGGCCCTGCTGGCGGTGCTGGCTGCGGCCGAGGCGCCGTTGTACGGCTACCTGATCGCCAAGCGCCTGGAGCAGGTGGGCGAGGGCGTGCTCAGCGGCAAGCAGAGCGCGCTGTACCCGGTACTGCGCAACCTGGAGGCGGCGGGGCTGCTGTCCAGCCATGTCGAGCCGTCGGTGGCCGGGCCGCCACGGCGCTACTACCGCATCACCGATCCTGGCCGCGCCACCTTGCAGCAGTGGGCCGCCGCGTGGCGCGCCACCCGCGATTCCGTCGATTCCGTCCTGAAGGGGATTTCAGAATGAGCAGCGAACAACTCCAGGCGCGGCCGTTGCCGGCCACCATTCCCGACTACCTGACGCAACTGCGCGCTGCGCTGGCCGGCGCCGACCCGGCGCTGGTGCAGGACGCGCTGTACGACGCGGAGGAATACCTGCGCTCGGAGCTGGCCGAGCAGCCGGGCAAGAGCGAGGCCGAGGTCATCGCCGGCGTCGCCGGCAGCTACGGCGCGCCGGAGGAAGTGGCCGAGATCTACCGCGATACCGAAGTGACGGTGAGCCGCGCGCTGCGCCCGCCGGCGCCGCCCAAGCGCAAGTCACTATCCGGCCGCTTCTTCGGCGTGGTCGCCGACCCGCGCGCCTACGGCAGCCTGTTCTACATGCTGCTGTCGCTGGTCACCGGCCTCTTCTACTTCACCTGGCTGGTCACCGGCGTCAGCGTCTCGGCGGGCATGCTGATTCTGATCGTCGGGGTGCCGCTGCTGGTGCTGTTCTTCGGTTCGGTGCGGCTGTTGTCGCTGGTGGAGGGGCGCGTGGTCGAGGTGCTGCTGGGCGAGCGCATGCCGCGGCGGCCGCTGTACAGCGCGCCGCAGCAGCCGTGGCTGCAGCGCATCGGGCAGATGTTCACCGATGCGCGCACCTGGACCACGATGCTGTACTTCCTGCTGATGCTGCCGCTGGGCATCTTCTACTTCACCGTGTTCGCGGCCTTGCTGAGCACGTCGCTGACGATGCTGCTGGCGCCGCTCGCCCGACTGTTGCCGGACGAGGCGAATCTGGTGATCAGCATGGGCACGCTGCAGTTCAGCGGCAGCGAGACGTGGTTGCCGCTGTTGCTGATGAGCGTGCTGGGCGGCCTGCTGTTCTTCGTCACCCTGCATCTGGCGCGCGGCTTCGGCAAGGCGCATGGCCTGCTCGCCAAGCACCTGCTGGTACGCAGCGCAGAGGCCTGATGCCCTGATGCACGATCGCCCGCGGCGGATCGCCGCAGGCGAGATGCCGCTCAGCCCGCCTTGCGGCTGCCGCGGCGCTTGAGCGGGGTGACGTTGCCGGCCGCCGGCGCGCGGCTGGCGCCGGCGTTGGCGGCGATGAAGCTGCGCACCTGCGGATACACGATGTCGCGCCAGCGGCGGCCGCTGAAGATGCCGTAATGGCCGGCGCCTTGCACTTCCAGATGCTGGCGGCGTGCGACGGGGATGCCGGTGCACAGGTCCTGCGCGGCCGCGGTCTGGCCGAGGCCGGAGATGTCGTCCAGTTCGCCTTCGATGCTCAGCAGCGCGGTGTCGCGGATCGCCGCCGGATCGACCCGCTCGCCGTCGATCACCCATTCCCCGCGCGGCAGCAGGAACTCCTGGAACACCACGCGGATGGTGTCCAGGTAGTAGGTGGCCGGCATGTCCAGCACCGCGTTGTACTCGTCGTAGAAGCGGCGGTGCGCCTCGGCATCCTGCAGGTCGCCCTTGACCAGGTTGGCGTAGAAATCCCAGTGCGACATGAAGTGCCGGCTCGGGTTCATCGCCAGGAAGCCGATGTGCTGCAGGAACCCCGGGTAGACCTCGCGGCCGTGGCCGGGGTAGGCCGGCGGCACGGTGTGGATGACGTTGTGCTCAAACCAGGACAGCGGATTGCGCGTGGCCAGGTTGTTGACCTCGGTGGGGCTGCGCCGCGCGTCGATCGGCCCGCCCATCATCACCAGCGAGCGCGGCGTGGTCTCGCCGCGCCCGGCCATCAGCGAGACCGCCGCCAGCACCGGCACGGTCGGCTGGCATACGCTCATCACGTGCAGCGACTCGGCGCCGATGTGGCGGATGAAGTCCTGCACGTAGCGCACGTAATCGTCCAGGCCGAAGTCGCCGTCGGCCTGCGGCACCATGCGCGCGTCGATCCAGTCGGTGACGTAGACCTTGTGGTCGCGCAGCAGGGTGCGCACGGTGTCGCGCAGCAGCGTGGCGTGATGGCCGGACAGCGGCGCCACCACCAGGACCGCCGGCTGCCGCTTGAGTCCGTCCACGACCTTGGCGTCGTCGCTGAAGCGCTTGAAGCGCAGCAGGCGGCAGAACGGCTTGCGCAGCACTTCCTGCTCGACGATCGGCAGCGCGTGGCCGTCGACCTCGACATGGTCCAGCGCCCAGGCCGGCTTCTCGTAGTCCTTGCCGAGGCGGTGCATCAGCTCGTTGCTGGCGGCCAGGCGCTCGGCGCCCGGCAGCGTGGACCAGAGGCTGTTGGGGTCGGAGAAGATCTTGGCGTTGGCTTCGGCCTGGTGCACCCAGGGGGCGAGCAGGTTACGGGTCAGTTCGTGCCACTGGTAGAGCATGCCGGCGTTTCCATCCTGAGCGTATGCTGCCGTGCAGCATAGCGCATCCGCGATGTCTGCACCTTAATGGGGCACCAGACCAATCGTCTCCAGCGCCGCCGCATCCCCCGCCAGCGCTGGCGACAGCCAGCAATGACTGCCGACCGGGCGCAGCCCGAGCGCACCGAACTGGCGCCGGTACCAGCGCGCCGCGCGTGGCTGGAAGCCGGCGTGGTCGCCGTCGAAGTCGTCCTCGGCGGCGAAGGTTTCCAGGAACGCCACGCCGCCGCACAGTTCCACCAGGCCGGGCAGGCCCTGGCGCAATTCGCGGCTGGGCACGTAGTGCAGCACGTCCGAACACACCAGCAGGTCCACCGGCGCGCACGGCCGCAGCCAGGCGAAGTCGCCGAAGCGCGCCGGATGCAGGTTGCGGTGGCGGCCGTAGCGGGCGACCGCGTAGTCGCTGCTGTCGAAGCCGAGATAGCGCAGCTTCGGCCGCAGCTTCAGCAGCGGCGCGCGCCAGGCGCCTTCGCCGCAGCCGATGTCGAGCACGCTGCGGATCGGCCGTTCCAGGTAGTACTCGGCCTGGGCCACGGCGAGCGCGACCTTGCGCGCCAGGCGCGCGGCGTCGCCGATGCCGTCGCGGCGATACCAGCGCTGGAAGTAGGCGGCGTCGTACTGTTTGTTCATGAGCGCGTGTGGTCCGTGCGGGCGCCGGACGAATCGGCGAAAATGGCCGCACATCCTACGCCAGCGACCCGGAGCCAGCGCATGCAACTCTATCTGTGGATCAAGTCCCTGCATCTGCTGTTCGTGATCGCATGGATGGCGGCGGTGTTCTACCTGCCGCGGATCCTGGTCAACATCGCCGAGAGCGCGGGCCAGCCGCAGGTGCAGGAGCGCCTGGCGCTGATGGGACGGCGCCTGTACCGCTTCGGCCACGGCATGTTCGGCCTGGCGCTGCTGCTGGGGCTGACCCTGTGGCTGGGCTACAAGGTGCTGCCGGACTTCCCGACCATGGTCGCGCCCGGCCACAGCGGCTGGCTGCACGCCAAGCTGGGCCTGGTGGCGCTGATGCTGGCCTACTACGTGTTCACCGGCCGCTGGCTCAAGCGCGCGGGCCAGGCGCAGGCGTTGCCGTCCTCGCGCGCGCTGCGCCTGTTCAACGAACTGCCGGTGCTGGGGCTGCTGGTGGTGATCTGGCTGGTGCTGGCGAAGCCGTTTTGAGTGGGGCTGGGAATGGGGAATGGGGAGGCGGGAATGGGTAAAGCGGCGTAACGCCAGCTTCCAGCTCTCGCGTCGGTCTCGCTCCGCTGGTCATCGCGCAGGGGCGACCAGCTTTTCCCATTCCCCATTCCCGTTTCCCGATTCTCCCGCCGCGGCAACGCCGCGGCGACTCACGCCGCCTCGTATGCGCCGTAGCTGCGCAGGCGCTCGTAGCGCTTCTGCAGCAGTTGCTCGATCGGCAGCTTGTCCAGCGCGGCCAATTCGTTGAGCAGGACCGCCTTCAGGCGCTTGGCCATCTGCGTCGGGTTGCGGTGGGCGCCGCCGATCGGTTCGCGGATCACCTTGTCGACCAGGCCCAGCGCGGACAGGCGCTTGGCGGTCAGGCCGAGCTGTTCGGCGGCGTCCTTGGCCTTGGATGCGTCCTTCCACAGGATCGAGGCGCAGCCTTCCGGCGAGATCACCGAGTAG
>JBEVKG010000155.1:0-5117 GCA_040509765.1 Xanthomonas sp. | reverse complement strand
TGTGAAGCGCGACACCTCGCGGGAATGAAGACGACCTCGAGAAATCGAGGCAAAGTCTTGATTTTTCGGGGTGAATCCGGTCTGAACTTTTCCGGCCGCCACGGGCGGCGTTCAGTCAAATGAACCTGTGAAGGACCGATGCAAGGGCCGCGCCAGGGGCCTGGAGAGGCCGTTCCACAGGTGCTTGGCGGCGTCTCTCGACAGCTAGAGACTAGCCGTCCGATCCTGAACGGGATCCCTGAACAGCGTCAGAAAAGGAGAATGCGTGACCGTGCCGATCGAGCCGCCCTGCCGCCCGGCGCTTATGCGAGGGGGCTGCCAGCCGGCCATCGGCACACAGCACGGCGCGCCGTCGCGTGGCGGTCGAGCCAGGCGGATCACGCCGCCGCGCGCGCGGCCCCGTCGGTGACCGCCAGCGCCCGCTCCAGCAGCGCCCAGTCCGCGCCCGGCCGATGCGCACCTTCGCTGAGCACCTGACGGAACGCACGGCCGCCGGGCTGGCCATGGAACAGGCCGAGCAGGTGGCGGGTGATGTGCTTGAGCGCCAGACCCTCGGCCAGGCGCGCCTCGACGTAGGGACGCAGGGCGCGCAGCAGCTCCGCACGCGGGCGCGGCGCGGCGCCGGTCAGGGCCGCGTCCAGCCGGTGCAGGACGTAGGGGTCGTGGTAGGCGGCGCGGCCCAGCATCACCCCGTCCACCGCCTGCAACTGCGCCTGCGCCGTCTCCACCGCGGCCAGACCGCCGTTGAGCACCACCTGCAGGTGCGGCCGCTCGCGCTTGAGCCGGTGCGCCCAGTCGTAGCGCAGCGGCGGCACCTCGCGGTTCTCCTTCGGCGACAGGCCCTGCAGCCAGGCGTTGCGCGCATGCACCACGAACAGCCCGCAGCCGGCCGCGGCGACCTGGTCGACGAAGGCCAGGAACACCGCGTAGTCGTCGTCCTGGTCCACGCCCAGCCGGCACTTCACCGTCACCGGGATGTCCACCGCCGCGACCATTGCCGCCACGCACGCGGCGACCAGCGCCGGCTCGCGCATCAGGCAGGCACCGAAGCGCCCGGCCTGCACCCGGTCGGACGGGCAGCCGCAATTGAGGTTGATCTCGTCGTAGCCCCAGTCCTGGCCTATCCGCGCCGCCTGCGCCAGCAGCGCCGGCTCGCTGCCGCCGAGCTGCAGCGCCACGGGATGCTCGGACGCATCGAAATCCAGCAGGCGCGCGCGATCGCCCAGCACTACCGCATTGGCGTGCACCATCTCGGTGTACAGCCGCGCCGACGGCGCCAGCAACCGGTGGAAGACCCGGCAGTGGCGGTCGGTCCATTCCATCATCGGCGCCACGGACAGGCGCAGCGAGGCGGCGTAGCGCGCGGGAAGATCGAAGGTGGGGAGCGGAAGCGTCATCGCACGTCGCGCCGGCGTTGCGGGCAGTCCGTCGCAACGCCAGGCCATTGGCTTAGGGATCAATAGCTTACACGTTCGCGATGGACACTGCCGGGACCGGCCGGCAAAACGCACTTGGCGCTTGACCGCCCGCCGCATCCGGCCTATCGTGCGCTCGCCGAAGGTATTCATCGCTTCATTCGGATGAAGGGATGGATTTAAACGGGAATCCGGTGACGGCCGGCGCCGCAAGCGCCTGCCCATTCCGGAGCTGCCCCGCAGCGGTGAATGGAAACGACCTCCGTCAATGGCACTGGGCCGGCGCACGCCGGCCTGGGAAGCGACGGACAGTAGGTGCGCAGCCGGCACGGTGCGTGTGTCCATCAGCCCGAATACCGGCCCCGGCCGGAGGACCGTGCGTCCTCCGATTCGACCTGGCGCCTCCGCGGGGAGGCGGCCGGACCGCGACCCGGCCTTGCGCCGCGCCGCGCCGTCCGCCTGCCCGCGCGGTACCGGTTCGCCCGCGGGGGCGAAGGTCGCTGGCGTGGCGGGCGGTCCGTGCGAACGGGACGCGCGGCGCGCGGTTCCTTCGTTCCTCAATGCCCTTGAACGCAATGAGGAAACGCAACATGACGATCGTGACCAATCTGGGCTTCCCGCGCATCGGTGCGCGGCGCGAGCTCAAGCAGGCGCTGGAACGCTACTGGCGCCGCGACATCGACGGCGCGCAACTGCAGGACAGCGCACGCGCGCTGCGCCTGCGCCACTGGCAGCTGCAACGCGAGGCGGGGGTGGACGTGCCGCCCAGCAACGATTTCAGCCTGTACGACGCGATGCTCGACACCGCGTTCCTGTTCGATGCGATCCCGCAACGCTACCGCGCGCTGGCTGATGCCGATCCGCTGGCCGGCTACTTCGCGATGGCGCGCGGCACCCAAGAAAACGGCCTGGACCTGCACGCGCTGGAAATGACCAAGTGGTTCGACACCAACTACCACTACCTGGTGCCGGAGCTGGCGCGGCGCCAGCACTTCCGCCTGCGCGGCGACAAGCCGGTGGTGGAGTTCCTGGAAGCCAAGGCGCAGGGCATCCAGACCCGGCCGGTGCTGATCGGGCCGGTGACCTTCCTGGCGCTGTCCAAGACCGTGGACGGCAGCGACCGCTGGGCGCTGCTGGACAGCCTGCTGCCGGTGTACGCCGAACTGCTGCAGCGCCTGCATGCGGCCGGCGCCGGCTGGGTGCAATTGGACGAGCCGGCGCTGGTGCTGGACCTGGACGAGGCCGCACGCGCCGCCTATCGCCGCGCCTATGATTTCCTGGCGCAGGCGCCGCGGCCGAAGCTGCTGCTGACCAGCTACTTCGGCGAGCTGGGCGACAACCTGGACCTGGCGATGGCGCTGCCGGTGGACGGCGTGCACGTGGATCTGGTGCGCGGCGTGGCGCAACTGGACGCGGTGCTGCAGGCCCTGCCGGCCGGGCGCGTGCTCTCGGCCGGCCTGGTCAACGGCCGCAACGTGTGGCGCACGCCGCTGGACAACGCGCTGACCCTGGCCCGTTACGCCGCCGGCCATGTCGGCCGCGAGCGGCTGTGGCTGGCGCCGTCGTGCTCGCTGCTGCACGTGCCGGTGGATCTGCAGCAGGAGACCAAGCTGGACCGCGAACTGGTCGGCTGGCTGGCCTTCGCGAAGCAGAAGCTGCAGGAACTGCGCACCCTCGCCGATGCGCTGGACGAACAGCCGCAGGCGCAGGCGGGACTGGATGCAGCGCGCGATGCGCTGGCCAGCCGTCGCGCCTCCGCCCGCGTGCATCGCGCCGAGGTGACACGGCGGGTGGACGCACTGACCGACGACGCCGGCCGCCGGCAGTCGCCGTATGCGCAGCGCCGCCAGGCGCAACAGGCGGCGCTGCGGCTGCCGCTGTATCCGACCACCACGATCGGCTCGTTCCCGCAGACCGAGCAGGTGCGGCAGGCGCGCGCGCAGCACAAGGCCGGCAAGCTCGACGCTGCCGCGTACGACGCGTTCCTGGCCGCGGAGACCGAACGCTGCGTGCGGGCGCAGGAGCAACTGGGCCTGGACGTGCTGGTGCACGGCGAGTTCGAGCGCAACGACATGGTCGAGTACTTCGGCGAGCAGCTCGACGGCTTCGCCTTCACCCGCCACGGCTGGGTGCAGAGCTACGGCTCGCGCTGCGTGAAGCCGCCGATCATCTACGGCGACGTGCAGCGCCCGGCGCCGATGACGCTGCGCTGGACCCAGTACGCGCAGTCGCTGACCGAGCGACCGATGAAGGGCATGCTGACCGGGCCGGTGACGGTGCTGCAGTGGTCGTTCGTGCGCGACGATCAGGAGCGCGCGCAGACCTGCCGGCAGATCGCGCTGGCGCTGCGCGACGAAGTGCGCGACCTGGAGGCGGCCGGCATCGGCGTGATCCAGATCGACGAGCCGGCGATCCGCGAAGGCCTGCCGCTGCGCCGCGCCGACTGGCAGGCGTACCTGGACTGGGCGGTGCAGTGCTTCCGCATCGCCGCGGCCGGCGTGCGCGATGCCACGCAGATCCATACCCACATGTGCTACTCGGAATTCAACGACATCATCGAGGCGGTGGCGGCGATGGACGCGGACGTGATCTCGATCGAGACCTCGCGCTCGCGCATGGAACTGCTGGACGCGTTCGTGCGCTTCCGCTACCCGAACGCGATCGGGCCGGGCGTGTACGACATCCATTCCCCGCGCGTGCCGAGTACGCAGGAAATGGTGGAACTGCTGGAGAAGGCGCGTGCGGTGCTGGATCCGCAGCAACTGTGGGTCAACCCGGATTGCGGACTGAAGACCCGCGGCTGGGCGGAAACGCGCAGCGCACTGGAAGCGATGGTAGCTGCGGCGCGGCAATTGCGCACGCAGCAGGCACAGGCGGCGTGACCCGGCGATGCCCGGCGCTGGGTGCGCCGGGCATCGCTGCGCCCTGGGCATGTCCGGCATCCCAGTTCGGCGCGCATTGCTGCATTGCGTCTTTGTCCAGCAATGTGCGCTGGCTATAACCGGAGGCGAACGCGTGGCGAGGGGGCGCTGCGTCCTCGCCGACGTGCTGCCGGCGGCGCACCGCGCCGTGCGTCCGGTAGGCGCGTCTGCTTCTCAGCACCGCCAGGGAGAGCGCGTCATGCCGAAGCTGTCGAAACTGTCCGCCGTCTGCGTCCTGTATCTCGTCGTCCCCGCCGCCGCGCTGCACGCGGCCGAGCTGATCCCCAAACAACTGGCCGGCCCGCCCGAGGAGTTCGCGCAGATGCGCGCGCCCGCACCGGCGGAAGCGGCGATCCTGTCCAAGAGCGCATTGCTGCCGGTGGAGTTCTCCGCCGCGCGCAGCGGCGGCCCGGCGCAATGGCAGACCACCCTGCCGGTGGAGAACGGCAAGCTCCGCTTCGTGGTGCTGTCCGGCGAACACGACTGGCAACCGCGCCTGAGCGCGCCGCCCACGGCCAACGCACGCGCCGGCACCGCCGCCGCGACGCCGATGCTCGCGCCCAGCGCCAGGGCCACCCAATTGGGCGCCGGCGGCGCCGCGCTGCCGGCGCGCGAGTACCGCGTGGAGACCGCAGCCAATGGCGACTGGACCCTGACCCTGCAGGCCGACGGCAGCCGAGTGGCGCAACGCGGCTCTGTGCTGATGGAAGGCGATGCGCGCACGCAACTGGCGTCCTATCCCAGCGACCGCGCGCACCTGCAGCGCGGCCAGCGCATCGGC
>JBEVKG010000154.1:0-7873 GCA_040509765.1 Xanthomonas sp. | reverse complement strand
ACACCGGCCGACAGATCGCCCAGGCGCTGGCGCAGCCCGCCCAGGCGCCGCGCGAGGTGGTTGTAGAACATCACTGCCGGAATCGCCGCGACCAGGCCCAGCGCCGTCGCCAGCAGCGCTTCGGCGATGCCTGGCGCCACCACCGCCAGGGTGGTGGTATTGGCGCGGGCGATGCCGACGAAGCTGCGCATGATGCCCCACACCGTGCCGAACAGGCCGACGAACGGTGCGGTGGCGCCGATGCTGGCAAGCAGCCCGATGCCCTGGCGCCACTGTCGCGCGTGGTCCAGTTCCACCCGTTCCAGGCGCGAGGCCAGCCGTTCCTTGATCCCGGTCGCGTCGCGCAGGCCGCTGGACTGCTGCAGTTCAGCGCGCGCTTCCTGCAGCAGTGCGCGGGCGGCAGGCGTGTCCAACGCCGGCTGCGCCTCGGTCTCGCGCAGCCGCTGCGAACCCCGCAGCGCCGCGCGCGCGGCCTGCAGCGCCGCGGCGGCGCGCGCCAGTTCCCGGTGCTTGGCCAGGAGCACCGTCCAGGTCGCGACCGAAGCGACGACCAGGCCGACCATCACCGCCTGCACCACCAGGTCGGCATGCAGGAACATCTGCCAGGCGCTGAGGTCGGCTGGAAGCGGTGCGCTGGGGGAGATGGGGGCGATAGCGGTCATGGGCTCGGAGGGCGTGGTAGGAGGGCGGGGCGGCGGGACGGAATTCAGCGTGGCGGTGGCGCGTCGCGCGGCGCAGGGCGGGTCAGCACGAACGCGGCGCTGGCGGCGATCAGCGCGCCGACGCCGAGCGCCAGCGTCGCGCCGGGATGCGCGCCGCAGCAGAACAGCAGATAGCCCAGCGCCATGCCGCTGGCGGCGAGCCACTTGCCGCGGCGGGTGATGGCGCCTTGCTCGCGCCACAGGCGCAGCGTCGCGCCGTAGCGCGGATGCGCCAGCAGCCAGGCGTCCAGCCGCGGCGAGGAGCGCGAGAAACAGTACGCTGCCAGGATCAGGAAGATGGTGGTGGGCATCACTGGCAGCACGGCGCCGATCAGGCCCAATGCCAGCATCAGCAGGCCCAGGCCGCACCACAGCGCGCGGCTCAGGTGCACGGTCGCCTCCACGGCGGCACCGGCCTCATCGCGGCGTCGCCGGCAGGTGCAGGTCCACGTACGCCTGCACCTGCGCGAACGCGCTGCGCGCGGCGGCGATCACCGCCTGTTCCTGCTCGGCATCGAGCGCCAGGCGGTCGAGCGCGGCGACGAACTGGCGCCAGTGCTGCGCGCGCCCGTCCTCGTGCCCGGCCAGATGGCGCGCGCCGAACTGCGCGTGCAGGCCCAGTTTCGCCGCCAGTCTGGCCAGGATCGCCGCACCCAGGTTGGAGCCTTCGGCCACGTACAGCCAGCCCAGCGCATCGACCTGGGTGGGGTGGCCGGCGCTGCCGGGCGCAGTGGTGTGGTCGGCGGGAAGCGCGACGCCCAGGTCGTGTAGGTCGGCCACGAGCGCTGGCAGACGCCGGCGCTGCGCCAGGTCCGGCACCACGCTGGCCAGCACCGGGTTGGCGTAGATGCGCTCCATGTCGCAATGGAACCGGTACTGCACCTGCAGGAAGCGCGCGTAGTTGTCGCGCGAGGCAAACGGTTGCGCGGCCATGATGCGCCGGTCCAGCCGGGTATGCGCCTGCGCGGTGGCGGCCTTCAGGCGCTGCGCGCGGCTCGGCGCGGGGGATGGCTCGACAACGGGTGGTGACGGCGTGTGCATCACAGGGCGCGCTCCAGTTTCAGGTTGACGGTGTTGCGTTCGTAGCCGTACAGCCAGTCGACGTTGCTGCGCACGCGGTTGTGGCGCAGCGTCAGCAGCGGCACGAAGCCGGCGACGGCCAGGCGCGGCGCGCGCAGCACCAGGGTGTAGGTGCGCTCGGCATCGTGGCGGCGTGCGCGCAGGACCGCGCTGTAGGCGCCGTAGTCGCGCAGCCGGTAGGAGGCGAACACGGTGGCGTCGATTCCTCCCGGCCATTGCCGCGAACCGCCCAGGCGTACGCCGCGCTGCAGGTACGCCTCGGTGTCCTGCACTGCGGCATTGTCGCTGGCGTCGACCCCGGCGAACACGGTCCAGCGCGCATCCAGGCTGCGGAAATAGGTGGCCGAGGCGCCGCGCACGATCGCGTCGTAGCTGGCGGCGTAAGCGCGGCGGCGGTAGCGCATGTCCTTCCAGTCGCCTTCCAGCTTGACCAGCGACCGCGGCGACAGGCTCCAGCTCCATTCCGCATGCATGCCCCAGGCGCCATACAGCGCCTGGTTGCCCAGCGCGTAGTAATCGAACGAGGGCGCCAGCGCCAGGCCGTGGCGGCCGCTGCGGTAGCTGTAGCCGGCCTGGGTCAGCGCGGTGAGTTCGTTGTAGGCGCCGTTGTCGCGATAGCTCTGGCCGAACAGCAGCGTGCGCAGGTACAGCCCATGGTGACCGCGCAGCGGCAGGCGCCGTTCGGCGCTGGCATCGTAGTCGGCGCCGAAGGCGACGATCGCCGTGGGCGTGCTGCGGCTGAAGTAGCAGCGCCCTTCCAGCGGCAGCAGGCAGATGGAACTGGCCGAGGTGCGATTGACGTTGTCGCTCCAGGCCGGTCCCAGCGCGAAGGTGCCGTTCCAGTCGCGCCGGTTGGCCAAGGCCTGGCGGAAGCCGGCGATGGTGTTGCGCACGCCCTCGGTCCTGGGGTCGCCAGCGTCGATCGAGGCGGCAATGGCTGCGAACGCCTGTTCGGCCTCGCGGTCCTGCTGGTCCTCGAACAGCACCCGCGCCAGTTCCAGACGCCCGGGCAGGAAGTCCGGCTGCAACGTCAGCAGCGCACGGTACTCCCGCTCGGCGTCGCCGTAGTGGCCACGGTTGCGCGCCACCGCGCCCTGCGCGTAATGCACCAGCAGCGGGTCGCGCTCGGGCAGGGTCAGGTATTCGGCGAGAAAGCGCTGCACGGCCGGCCATTGTTTGTTCTGAAGCGACAGGTACAGCGCACGGCCGACGTCGTTGGCGGTCGGCGCGACGACGTAGGACGTGCCGTCGACGACGATGGTCGGTCGCTCGTCGGTGGCCGGCTCCTGCACCAGCGCGCGTTCGCGTTCGAGCGCCTGGCCCCGGTCGCGCTGCTCGAGCAGGCGTCGGGTATCGTCCTGCGCCTGCGCCATCACGCAGGGCGCGGCGGCCAGCCACGCGAGGCAGGCCGTCAGTGCGACAAGCGTGCGTGCGCGCCGTCGGCGCGCGGAAGAAATGCAAGGCATCGAGCAACCGGTGCGAAAGCGGAGCAGGACTGGCATGGTCGTGGCTGGTCCTGCCCGGGTACGGATCGAAAGGCGCGGACGTGCCGCGCAGGACGAATTACTGCTTGGCGCCGCCGAAGGCGGTGTCGTACTGCACCCCGGCAAAGTCGGCGATGCCGGCCAGCGCGGTCTGGTTGGCGTAGAACTGGCCGGACACCGCACCGTTGGCCGCGACCACGCTGCCGGACTGGCGGGCGATGGCGTTGCTGCCGGAGATGCTGGCGTTGCTGTTGATGCTGGCCGTGCCGATGTTGACCGCGAAGCCGGCGTTGTTCTGGATCGAGCCGGTCAGGCGGCCGGTGCCGAAGTTGGCGGTGAAGGTGCCGGTCAACTGGTTGCCGGCACTGTAGTTGTTGATGCCGACCATGCTGTAGGTGGCGGTGCCGGCGCTGGGCACGCTGCTGTCCGGCTTGTCGCCGACGAAGTACACCGTGTGCGTGTTCAGGCCGTCGGCGTTGTCCTTGCGCGAGTACCACTCGCCGAACCACACGTCCTGGCTGCCGACCTGGGAGAAGGCGAACACGCCGAGGTTGTCGTGGCTGCTCGGTGCGCCGCTGTACGGGAAGTTCAGCACCTTGACCGAGCCGACGCCGCCGTACATCGAGAGCCCCTTGAAGTCCACCGGCTTGTCCAGGCCGGTCGAGTTCACCGCGATGCCGGCCTGGCCGGCACGGTGCGGGCCGCCGTTGACGGTGGATTCGCCGACCTTGACGTAGCTTTCGTTGCTCGACTTGCCCAGGAACGGGGCTGCGTGCGCGCTGCCCAGCACGCTGGCGATGGCCAGGCCCAGCAGTGCGGCGTGAGGACGTTTCATGTTCATGCGATGAATCCTTCTGGTTGGTTTGGAAAGAGGAAGGACGTCCGTGTCCGGTTCGAATCACACTCCTTGAACGGCGCGCGGGAGATCAGAATCTCCCGGTCATGCTGAGCTTCAGCGTGCGTCCGGGGGCGGCCACCGTGGAGCGGGTGGCCGGGTCGACGTAGTAACGATCGGTGAGGTTGGTCGCGCCCAGTTCGATGCTCAGGTTCTTGCGCAGCGCATAGCGGGCGTAGGCGTCCAGCAGCAGCGTGGTGCCCCAGGAGAACGGCACGTTGAAGGTGTAGACCAGGCGGCCGTCGCCGCCTTGCACGGAGTTCTCGCGGAACCATTCCAGATCCGGATTGCGGTACTGCCGGTAGTAGGTCAGGCGGCTGCCCAGTTCCAGGCGCCGCTGCAACAGGCGCGTGCCCAGCGACCAACTCGCCGACAGCTTCGGCGTGCTCTGGGTGAGCAGGTAGCCGCCGACGAAGCCGTAGTCCACGCAGGTCGGCACGATCCGGCCGCTGCCGATGACATAGCCGTTGTTGCTGGACAGCAGCGCCGCGGTGGTCTCGTCGCAGACTTCGTTCTGCAGCGTGTAGTTCACCCCCAGATCGGTGAACAGGCGGCCGTCGTCGTAGCGGCCCTGCAGCTCCAGGCCGCGGATGGTCTGCTTGTCAATGTTGTCGAACTTGAACTGCGCGTCGCGTTCGATCACGTCGCGGGTCTTGCTGGCGTAATAGGCCAGCTTGACGTCGGCGGTGGTGTCCGCGCCGAGCAGGGCGCCCAGGTCGTGGACGTAGGCCAGTTCCCAGGTGTGGGCGTGTTCGGGTTTCAGGTCCCAGGGATTGAGCGAGGCGGAGAACGCCACCGTGCTCTCGAACATGCTGGGGAAGCGCAAGGTCTCGCTGTAGCGCAGATATGCCCTGCTGGCATCGCTGAAATCCAGCGTGGCCGAGAAGAACGGCATCCAGCCGTGGTCCTTGCGGCGGCGCGCCCTGGCGTCGCCGGTGCTGACGACGGGGCTGGCCAGGCACGTCTGCCCGAGTGCGCCGGGCAGCGCATCCAGCGATCCGTTGAGGCAGGCATTGCCGGCCTTGGTGTAGCGGCCGTGCGCATCGGCCTGCCATGGCGCCTTGTGCTGCACGTCGTACTGGGTCGGCACGTTCTGCAGCAGGTCGGCGGCGATGGCGTCGTACTCCGCCTGGGTGATGATCTCCAGGTCCAGCAGTTCGCGATTGCCGGCAAGCTGATCGGCGATCAACGCCTCGCGCTCGGCCTGGGTGTAGGTCTGGGTGGTGCGATAGCTGATCTCATAGCCGTCGACCAGCGACTGTCGCAGTTGCCCGGCGTGCGCGGCCAGGAAGTCGTCGAACGCCCAGTACGTGGCGTAGCGCGCGCCGGCACTCAGCGCCAGCCGCTCGAGCGGCCGCCATTCCACGTTGAAGTAGGCCTGCCGTTCCTGGCGCCGGCCCGCGCGCGGATACATGCGCCAGCCATCGCTGACGCCGAAATAGGCGTCGTCCGAGCGCAAGCGCTCGTGTTGCACGCTGCCGCCGACGCTCAGATCGAGGCCATCGGCCAGGCGGAAGCGGTTGCTCGCGGTGAGCCCGGTGCGGTCGTTGCGCGCATTGGCCAGGGCCGTGTTCCTGAGCAGCGGGTTGTCAGGCCCTTGCGCGTAGTTGGGGAAGCCGCCGGCGGTGTAGGTGGCGCTGGCGGTGTCGGTGCGCCACAGCGTGGCGTCGAGGTCGAGCCAGCGGCTGTCGGCCGGGTGCCAGGTGTAGCGCAGGTTCCAGGCCTGCGCATCGACCCGGCTCAGTGGCCACTGGATCGCGGCGCGGTTCGCCGATTCGATGATCCGCGAAGGCATCACCTCGCCGTAGTGCGAGAGGCTGTCGCGATAGCCCAGTTGCAGCGCCTGCGCCTCGCTTGGCCGCCAGCCGAGCTTGAACAGCCACGATTCCATCTGGCTGGAGGTGTTGGCGACCTCGTCGCCGGGCCGCCAGTAGTTGGCCATCGACAGGATGTAGTCGTCGGCGGAGGAGCCGCGCGAGCGGCTGTAGTAGCCGGCGCCGTGCCTGCCGGCGGAGTAGTTGCCGCGGTCGCGATAGGCGTAGGCGGCGAGCAGGTCCACGGTGTCCGCGGGGCGCCAGCCCAGCGCCAGACGGTAGGCGACGTCCTCTCCGGAGAACACGTTGTTGCCGCCACCGCCATGGCGCGGCTGCACCTGCAGGGTACGATCCTCGTAGGGCGCGTTCGGCGCGTTCTGCGGGAAGCCGGGCACCGTGCGGTAATCCTGGCCGGTGTGCAGCCGCGGCAGCCGCGGCGCCACCGCGTTGCTGCTGCCTTCCACGCGCACTTCGCCGCCGATGCGCTGCCCGGTCTCGAGCACGTCGTCCACGTCCAGGGTGTCGATCACCATCGCGCCACCGATACCGGTGGCGACGTTGCGGGTCAGCGACGGCCCCTTGAGGATCTGGATGCCGCCGATCAGCAGCGGATCGATGTAGTTGCGATTGCTGGCGCCGTTGTATCCGCGCCACACGGTCAGCGCCTGTTCGGTACCGTCGATGCTCACCGGCACCCGGCCCGGCCCCTGGATGCCGCGGATGTTGAGATCCAGCGCGCCGCTGTTGCGCGCATCGCCGCTGAACACGCCGGCCACGCCGTTGACCAGATCCGACGGCGTGGCGCCCTTGTAGCGTTCCACCTCGGTGCGACCGATGTACGCGCTGGACAGGTCCAGGTCGTACACCGCGTCGCGGCCGCGCTGGTCGCGGACGTCGCCGCCGGCGCTGCGGTCGTCGCCGGCCACGCGCAGCGTGTCGGTGACGATCGCCCCGGCGGGTGCCGCGGCGCGCTCCAGCGTCATCGCCTGCGTGCCGGTGCGCCGCGCGACCAGGCCGCTGCCCTGCAGCAAGCGTTGCAGCGCCTGTTCGGCGCTGTAGTCGCCTTTCACCGCGGGGGCGTTCACGCCCTCGGCGATGTGGCCGGCGTACAGCACCTGCAGGCCGGTCTGCGCCGAGAGTTTCAGCAACGACTGCGGCAGCGGCTGCGCCTCCAGATCGATCGCATGGCGGACCGACGCCACCGTGCTGCCGGGCGCGCGCGGCACCTGGGCCAGGGCACCGGTGCTGAGCAACATCAGGGTGAGGGTGCTGCTGAGCAGGGCGCGACGCGGCGCGGGATGGGGTCGGGCGGTGGAGCGATGGATGGGCATACGGTCGCTGGGCAGGAAGGCGATTGATGAGAACGAAACGCATTCCGTTCTTTCCTGCTTAGACGGGCTCGCCCCGGCCGATCCCCCAGCCGCGATGGCCTGGTCTTGTCCGTGGACTGGTTTTGTTTACTTGATGTTCATGTTCTGTTCGCCGGCGGCAGCGGCCGCCTCCGGCGAGCGTCGGTGCACGAGGGTGACCACCCCCAGGTCGAGCGCCTCCAGGTTGAGGCTGTCGAGCAAGGTACGCAGTGCGCGCTCGGGGTCGGCGACGTCCAGCGATCCGGAGACCGGCAGTGCGCGCAGGCGCGCATCGCGCACCAGGACGCGGTCGTGTCGGTAGCGCGAGAGCTCTTCCAGCACCTGCGCCAGCGGCGTGGCGTCGAACAGCAGTTGCCGGCGTTGCCAGGCGCCGACCGCCAGCGGGTCGAGCGGCGCGAGCCGATGCACCCGGTCGCCGCTCAGGCGCGCGCGCTGGCCGGCGCGCAGCACGGCAGTGCTGCCGCCGTCCCGCGCGCGCACGGCGCCGCCGCCGTCGATCACGGCGAACTGGGAGGTTCGGCCCTGCAGG
>JBEVKG010000153.1:0-4416 GCA_040509765.1 Xanthomonas sp. | reverse complement strand
AGGAGTCCTTGTCCCTGGTGCAAGTTCCTTGGGGCTCCGCCAGGCGGAGCCGCAGGATTCAGTTTCCTTCGTAGGCACCGTAGCTGCGCAGGCGCTCGTAACGCTGTTGCAGCAGCGCTTCGACCGGGATTTTCTCCAGCGCGTCGAGCTCGTTGAGCAGCACCGCTTTCAGGCGCTTGCCCATTTGCTCGGGGTTGCGGTGCGCGCCGCCGGTGGGCTCGCGGATCACCTTGTCGACCAGGCCCAGCGCGGACCGGCGCTTGGCGGTCAGGCCGAGCTGTTCGGCGGCGTCCTTGGCCTTGGATGCGTCCTTCCACAGGATCGAGGCGCAGCCTTCCGGCGAGATCACCGAGTAGGTGCCGTATTCCAGCATCAGGGTGCGGTCGCCCACACCGATCGCCAGCGCGCCGCCGGAGCCGCCTTCGCCGATCACGGTGCAGATCACCGGCACCTTCAGCTCGGCCATTTCCAGCAGGTTGCGGGCGATCGCCTCGCTCTGGCCGCGTTCCTCGGCACCGATGCCGGGGTAGGCGCCGGGGGTGTCGATGAAGGTCAGCAGCGGCAGCTTGAAGCGCTCGGCCAGCTTCATCAGGCGCAGCGCCTTGCGGTAGCCCTCCGGACGCGGCATGCCGAAATTGCGCGCGATCTTGCTCTTGGTGTCGCGGCCCTTCTGGTGGCCGATGATCACCACCGCGCGGCCGTCGATGCGGCCGAGGCCGCCGACGATGGCCTTGTCGTCGGCGAACGCGCGGTCGCCGGCCAGTTCCTGGAACTCGTCGCAGAACACGTTGATGTAGTCCAGCGTGTACGGGCGCTGCGGATGCCGCGCCAGCTGCGAGATCTGCCACGATGACAGGTCGCGGAAGATCTGCGCGGTGCGGACCCGCAGCTTGTCCTCCAGCGCGCTCACTTCGGTGTCGACGTTGACCGCCGGGCCGGTGCTGGCGTTGCGCAGTTCCTGGATCTTGGCTTCCAGATCGGCGATGGGTTGCTCGAAGTCGAGATAGTTCGGGTTCATTGGAAGCCGTTGGATGGATCAAAGGTGGGGAAGCTTAGCCGAATGTACGGCAACTGCCCGTACGCCCCGGTGTGGAGAGGCCGGCGGGGCGCGGCTGCCCCGGGCGGCGACTCAGGGCACGACCAGCGCACTGCGTGCGGTCAGTTCGCCGAAGGCCGTCACGAACGTGTTGTAGGCCGCGTTGGCCGAGGGCGGCAGCGAGGCTCCCAGCGTCGCCGTGGCGGCGGCGAACGCCATCTGCGCCTGGAATGCCTCCTTGCGCAAGGCGCGCTGCGCGTCGGCGCTGGTGGCACGCAGGTGGCGCGCGTAGAGGTCGCGCAGCGGGCCGGCATGGGCCTCGTAGGCCGGGTCCAGTGCCGGCAGCGCTGCCGGGGCCTTCTCCAGCGCAAAGTGCGGCGTCACGTAACCGCCCGGCCGCTCGCGCTTGAACGCGCCGGGCTGGCCCATGCCGTTCTCGACGTAGGCGATGAAGTCGGGCGCAGTGAAGATCTTGCGGTCGATCTTGCCGCCGTTGGGATCGACATGCGCGACCACCTGCTGTTCCGGGAATGGCTCGCGCACGCCAAAGGTCCAGTCCTTGTCGATGAACAGGTCGTGGGTCTGCGCGAACGGGCCTTCGAAGGTGACGCCGTTCAGTGCGATCCGTGCCTTGATCGTGCCGAAGTTCTTCGCCTTGTCCGGACCGGTGAGATAGATCTCGTTCGCGGTCACGTACTCGCTCAGGGTCGGATTGATCAGTCCGCCCCTGCTGTCGGCGTAGACGATGAAGCGC
The DNA here is from genome assembly GCA_040509765.1 of Xanthomonas sp. Lineage (GTDB taxonomy): Bacteria > Pseudomonadota > Gammaproteobacteria > Xanthomonadales > Xanthomonadaceae > Xanthomonas_A. Next base: position 2,626 of record JBEVKG010000153.1, on the reverse strand, counting down.
ACATCGCCCAGGCGTTCGCTGCGCAGGTGGTGTTCGCCGGCCGCCAGGGTCACCGGCTGCGCCTGCTGTGCCGGCACCTGCACGGTCTTGCCATCGAGCTCGATCGACACCGGCGCGCTGGTGGGATTGTCGATCTGGAAGTCGACCTTGGACGAGGAACAGGCCGCCAGCGCGAGCGCGGCGGCAAACGGGAACAACAGGGTCTTCATCGCGGCATCCTTCCTTCGGACATGTGCAGCGGGCGCGCCGCGCTGAGCGCCAGGCTCAATTCGCCCACGGCGGATTGTACTTAACCTTCACCGCGCGCACCGCCGGGTCGCCGCGCAGGGCGTCCAGCAGTTGCGGGTCCACGCGCACCGAATGGCTGCCGTTGAGGTCGAGCATGCCGGCGATGCCGCCCTGCGCCGACTGCAGCAGCAGGTCCAGGCGCAGCGGCGTCTTGCCCGGGCGGTGGCGGGCGAGCAGGCCGTCGATGCGCGGCCAGGCGCTGCGCTGGCGCAGGTCCAGGCGCAGCGACAGGCGCTGCGCGTGGTGCGTGCAGATCTGTTCGTAGTCCCAGCACTGGCGGATGCGCATCGCGTAGCCGCCGTTGAATTCGTCCTCGCGCACGCCGCCCTTGACGATGAGGATGCGGTCGCGGGTCAGCAGGTGGCCGAACTCGGCGATGGCGTCGGAGAACGCGCTGCACTCGATGCGGCCGCGGCCGTCCTCCAGTTGCACGAACACCTGGCTGTCGCCCTTGCGGCGCACGCCGACCACCTGGCCGGCGAGGATCGCGCTGACCTCCGGGCGCCAGGCGCGCTTCTCGCCGTCGCCGCCGCCACTGCGGCCGCCGCCGGACTGCGCGCAGATCTTCTCCAGCGCGCTCAGGTCGCAGCCGACCAGTTCGCGCACTTCGTCGCGGTAGGGATCGAACGGATGGCCGCTGAGGTAGAAGCCCAGCGTCTCGCGCTCGCCGGCCAGCAATTGGCCCAGCGGCCATTCCTTGCTCTCCGGCAGGTCCAGGCGCAGCGCCGGGGCGCTGGTGTCGGCGCCGCCGAACAGCGAGTTCTGCCCGGATGCGCGCTCGCGCGCCATCTGCTCGGTGGCCTTCATCACCTCCGGCAACTGCAGCATCAGCGTGGCGCGGTTGCTGCCCAGCCCGTCCATCGCGCCGGCGTTGATCATCGCCTCGAGCGTGCGCTTGTTGAGCTTGGCCGATTCCACGCGGGTGCAGAAATCGAGCAACGAGGCGTATTCGCCGCCGCGCTCGCGCTCGGCCACGATCGCCTCGCAGGCGCCGCGGCCCACGCCCTTGATCGCGCCCAGGCCGTACTGGATGGTGTCCGGGGTGGCCGCCTCGAACATGTACGCGGAGGCGTTGATGCGCGGCGGCAGCACGGTCAGGCCGAGGTTGCGCACCTCGTCGAGGAAGCCGACCACCTTGTCGGTGTTGTCCATGTCCGAGGACAGCGTGGCCGCCATGAACTCGGCCGGATAGTGGCGTTTCAGCCACGCGGTCTGGTAGCTGACCAGGGCATAGGCGGCGGCGTGCGACTTGTTGAAGCCGTAGCCGGCGAACTTCTCCATCAGGTCGAAGATTTCGTCGGCCTTGGCCTCGCCGACGCCGCCCTTGGCCGCGCCCTCGCGGAAGATCTCGCGGTGCTTGGCCATTTCCGCCGGCACCTTCTTGCCCATCGCACGGCGCAGCAGGTCGGCGCCGCCCAGCGAGTAGCCGCCGACGATCTGCGCCATCTGCATCACCTGCTCCTGGTACACCATGATGCCGTAGGTGTCCTGCAGGATCGCTTCGGTGCGCGGATCGGGATAGACGATCTCCTGCTGCCCGTGCTTGCGCGCGTTGAAGTCGGGGATCAGGTCCATCGGGCCGGGGCGGTACAGCGACACCAGCGCGATCAGGTCCTCGAACCGGTCGGGGCGGGCGTCCTTCAGCAGCCGGCGCATGCCGGAGGATTCGAACTGGAACACCGCGCCGGTGTTGCCCGAGGCGAAGATGCCCTTGTAGGTCGGCGCGTCGTCGAGCGGGATCGCGGCGATCTCCACCGGCGGGATGCCGGCGCGTGCGTGGCGCACGTTGATCGCCTTCACCGCCCAGTCGATGATGGTCAGGGTACGCAGGCCGAGGAAGTCGAACTTGACCAGGCCGACCTGCTCGACGTCGTCCTTGTCGAACTGGGTGACCGGGTTCCTGCCCAGGTTGTCGACATCGTGTTCGGCGAACAGCGGGCAGAAGTCGGACAGCGGCGTGGGCGCGATCACCACGCCGCCGGCGTGCTTGCCGGCGTTGCGGGTCAGGTCCTCGAGCTGCCGCGCCAGGTCCATCAGGTCGCGGACGTCGTCCTCGGCCTGGTAGCGCTGGATCAGCTCCGGCGAGGCCATCTCGCTGTCCTTGCCTTCGCCCATCGCATCCTTCAGCGTGATGCCGAGGATGTTGGGGATCAGCTTGGCGACGCCGTCGACCAGGCCGTACGGGAAGCCGAGCACGCGGCCGCAGTCGCGCACCACCGCCTTGGCCGCCATGGTGCCGTAGGTGATGATCTGGCTGACCCGGTCGCGGCCGTACTTGCGCGCCACGTAGTCGATCACCTCGTCGCGGCGATCCATGCAGAAGTCGATGTCGAAGTCG
>JBEVKG010000152.1:0-3122 GCA_040509765.1 Xanthomonas sp. | reverse complement strand
CGCCTGCGGCGTCGACGCCATTCGACGCCGAAACGGTGGCCGGCCTGGCGCGTGCCCTGGCGGCCAAGCCCTTCGTGCCCCAGAGCAAGCAGCTGCCGGCATCGCTGGAGAAGATCGGCTACGACCAGTACCGCAGCATCCGCTTCAACCCGGCGCAGGCGCTGTGGCGCGGCGACAAGGTGCCGTTCCAGGCACAGTTCTTCCATCGCGGTTTCTTCTTCCGTGACCGCGTGGACATCTACGACGTTGCCGGCGGTGTCGCCACGCCGGTGGTCTACCGGCCTGCGCAGTTCACCTTCGACGGCACCGCCGCGCCGAAGGAGAACGACCTGGGCTATGCGGGATTCCGCCTGCATTACCCGCTCAACCGTCCCGAATACTTCGACGAGGTTTGCGCCTTCCTCGGCGCGAGCTACTTCCGTGCCGTGGCCAAGGGCCAGGCCTATGGATTGTCTGCGCGTGGGCTGGCGCTCAAGACCGGCGCGCCGGCCGGCGAGGAGTTCCCGGTGTTCCGCGCTTTCTGGCTGGAACGGCCGGCGAGCGGCGCCGATCACGCGATCGTGCATGCGCTGCTGGACAGCCCCAGCGTCGCAGGCGCGTATCGCTTCGTGATCCGCCCCGGCGTGGAAACGGTGTTCGATGTCTCCGTGCGCTTGTATCCGCGCGTGGCCCTGGATCAGGTCGGCATCGCGCCGCTGACCAGCATGTTCCAGTTCGATTCCAACGACCGCGTCGGCATCGACGACTACCGCCCGGCCGTGCACGACTCCGACGGCCTGGCACTGGTCAACGGCAGTGGCGAGCAGATCTGGCGCCCGCTGCAGAACCCGTCGGTGCTGCAGGAAAGCGCCTTCGAAGACGTAAATCCGCGCGGCTTCGGCCTGATGCAGCGCAAGCGAGCATTCGCCGACTACGCCGACAGCGAGGCGCACTACGAGAAGCGCCCGAGCCTGTGGATCGAGCCGCAGGGAGAGTGGGGCGCCGGTGCGGTGCATCTGTTCGAACTGCCGACCGCGGACGAGTTCCACGACAACATCGTTTCGTTCTGGCGCCCGAAGCAGGCGCTGGCGGCCGGCAAGGAGCATCGCTTCGATTACCGCATGCACTGGTGCGACCAGCACGCCTGGCTGCCGCAACTGGCGACGGTGACGCGCACGCGCGTCGGTGCCGTCGTCGCCGGCTCCGCAGCCCAGCGCGGCTCGCGCCAGTTCGTGATCGACTTCGCCGGCGGTCGGCTGGACGGCATGAACGACGGCGCACCGGTCCGCGCCAATGTCAGCGCCGGCACGGGCAAGGTCGCCAACGTCACCGCGCATGCCAACGCGGGCGGGGGCGGATGGCGCCTGGCCTTCGAACTGCAGCCCGGCAGCGAGCGCAGCATCGAACTGCGCGCGGTGCTGGGTGATGCCGCAGGTCCCCTCAGCGAGACCTGGCTGTACCGGTGGACAGCGTGAGCGGCGTGACGATCACTCCCGAAACTGGCGCCGCGACCGGCGCTCCGGCGCCGGCGCAATGGCTACCGGCCGAAGCGCCATTGCCGATGCCGGTGCAGACCCTGCGCGAGGGACGCCTGACGAACCCCGTCCTGCCGACCACGCCCGGTGCGATGGCCTGGCGACGCACGCTGGTCATCGGCGGCGCCGCATTGCTCACACTGATCGCCGCCTACCAGATCTGGTGGGTGCTGCGCGGCAGCGGCACCGACGTCCTCGAAGGTCTGCTGCTGGTGTTGTTCGTGGCCCTGTTCGCCTGGATCGCGCAGGCCTTCGTCAGCGCGGTGGCCGGCTTCGTCCTGATCGTGACGCGTCGCGGCGGACGCCTCGGGCTCACCCGACAGGGTGAACTGCCGACGCTGGCATCGCGCACCGCGCTGTTGATGCCGACCTACAACGAGGAGCCCGAACGCCTGCTCGCAGGTCTGCAGGCGATCTACGAATCGCTGCAGGCGACCGGACAGCTGGCAAAGTTCGACTTCTTCGTCCTCAGCGATACCACCGATGCCGAAATCCGCGGCGCCGAGGCGCGCGCCTTCGCCAGCCTGCGCGAACGTACCGGCGGCCACGCCAACCTGTTCTACCGGCACCGTTCCGACAACCGCGAGCGCAAGGCCGGCAACATCGCCGAGTGGGTGCGCCGTTTCGGCGGTGCCTATCCGCAGATGCTGATCCTCGACGCCGACAGCCTGATGACCGGAGAAACCATCGTCCGCCTCGCCGGCGCGATGGAAGGCCATCCCGATGTCGCGCTGATCCAGACGCTGCCGATGATCGTCAACGGCAACACCCTGTTCGCGCGCATGCAGCAGTTCGCCGGTCGCGTGTACGGGCCGGTCATCGCCCACGGCATCGCCTGGTGGCATGGCGCCGAGAGCAACTACTGGGGCCACAACGCGATCATCCGCACGCGCGCTTTCGCAGACCAGGGCGGCCTGCCGGAGCTGTTCGGCATCAAGCCGTTCCGCGGCACGGTGCTGAGCCACGACTTCGTCGAAGCGGCCCTGCTGCGTCGCGGCGGCTGGGCCCTGCACATGGTGCCGGGGCTGGGTGGAAGCTACGAGGAAGGCCCGCCGTCGTTGACCGACATGCTGGTGCGTGACCGCCGCTGGTGCCAGGGCAACCTGCAGCACAGCGCGGTGCTGCCGGCGAAAGGCCTGCACTGGGTCAGCCGCTGGCACCTGATGATGGGCATCGGCCATTACTTCACCTCGCCGATGTGGGCGATGCTGATGCTGATCGGCCTGGCCATCCCGCTGCAAAAGGCCGGCCTGGCCTGGGACAGCCTCAAGCTGCCGGGCTTCTCGCCGACCGCCTACTGGCGCGAGCAGGATCCCGAGCGCTTCGTCTGGGTGTTCTTCCTGACGATGGCCGTGCTGCTGGCGCCCAAGGTCATGGGCTACCTGACGCTGTTCTTCGACCGCGACACCCGCCGCGGTTGTGGCGGGGCGATCCGTGCGTTCCTGAGCATGATCCTGGAGACGCTGCTGGCGGCGCTGATGGCGCCGGTGACGATGTACGTGCAGTCACGCGGTGTTGCCGAAGTGCTGGCCGGCAAGGACTCGGGCTGGGATGCGCAGCGTCGCGACGACGGCACGCTGCCGCTGGCCGGGCTGGTGCGCAGCTATG
>JBEVKG010000151.1:0-6797 GCA_040509765.1 Xanthomonas sp. | reverse complement strand
GGCCTGCCCCACTTCGGCGGCGATCTGCACCTGGGTGTCGGCGAGGTCGGCTTCGTCGGCCTGGGCATCGGCCAACGCACCCTCGCTGGCGCGGCGGCGGCGGCCGAAGAAATCCAGCTCCCAGCTGGCATCGATGCCGATGCTGTAGAGCTGCGCGCGTGGGTCGATCTCCACCGGCTGACCGGTGCCGGCGGCGATGCTGCCCAGACCGTCGGTCAGCGCATCCGGTGCGCGCGCGTTGAGATAGGCCGCATTGGCACCGACACTGGGCAACTGCTCGGCGTGGCGCTGGTCGACCAGCGCGCGCGAGGCACGCAGCCGCGCCTGTGCCACGCGCAGGTTCGGGCTGTGCTGCAGCGCCTGGTCGACCAGCATGGTCAACTGCGGGTCCTGCAGGGTCTCCCACCAGCGCTGCGGCGGCGGTGCCGGCACGACCCCGGCCGCGGCCGCCGTGGCATCGGCACGATGCAGCCGCGGCTGCGCCAGGGCCGTCTCGGCCACCGGCGGCGGTTTCACATAGTCCGGGCCGAGCATGCAGGCCGACAGCAGCGACGGCAGCGCGGCGGCGACGAGAACGCGGGAGAAACGCTGGGCCATGAAATCCTCAATGCATCGCGAGCGGAGCGCCGCCCTTGGGCAGCGGCTTGAGCAGGAACGCCAGCGGAATCGTGCAGACCACGATCACCCCGAAGATCCAGAACAGGTCGTTGTAGGTCATCACCAGCGCCTGCTGCTGCACCAGCCGCGCCAGTTGCGCCAGCGACTGCATCGCCGCGCCGGCGCCGGAGACCGACTGCAGTTGCGCGGCGACGCCGTGCAGGTAGTCCTGCGCCAGCGGCGAATTGGCGGTGGTGCCGCTGCCGAGCATCTGCGTATGGAACACCATGCGCCGCTCCTGGAAGGTGGAGATCAGCGCCAGGCCGATCGAGCCGCCCATGTTGCGCGCGGCGTTGAACAGGCCCGAGGCGTCGCCGGCCAGGTCCGGCGGCACCGAGGAGATCGCCGCCTGGTTGAGCGACATCATCGCCAGCGCCAGCCCGCAGCCCTGCAGCAGCTGCCCGGCGACGAAGTGCATGCCGACCGAGTCGGCGGTCAGCTGCATGTTGACGAAGCAGGCGGCGGCGAAACAGGTCAGCCCGCCGAGCACCAGCACGCGCACGTCCACCGTGGTCAGCAGCTTGGGCATCATCGGCATCAGCAGCACCGTGGGGATGCCCGACAGCAGCACCACGTAGCCGGACTGCTCGGTGTTGTAGCCGGAGATCACCGCCAGGAACTGCGGAATCATGTACATGACCCCGAACAGGATCATGCCCACCGCCATCACCATCACGAACACCGCGCCGAAACTGCGCTGCAGCAGGATCGACAGGCGGATCACCGGCTGCCGGCTGAGGAATTGCGATCCCACCAGGGCGATGAAGCCGACCAGCGAGACCACGCTCAGCAGCACGATCTCGGTGGATTCGAACCAGCGCTCGCGCTGGCCTTCCTCCAGCACCACGGTCAGCGCGCCCAGCCCCGCGGTCAGGCCGAAGATGCCGAGCCAGTCCGCGTCCAGCAGCCCGCGCAGATACATGCGCTCGTGCGGCAGCCCGAGCAGCAGCAGCGCCACCAGGCCGGCACAGACCGGCACGTTGAGGAAGAACGCGTAGTGCCAGCTGACGTTCTCGGTGAGCCAGCCGCCCAGCAGCGGCCCGATCACCGGGCCCAGGATCACGGTCATGCCGAACAGCGCCGTGCCCAGGGTCTGCTGCGCCGGCGGCAGGCGCGTGGCGACGATGGTCAGCGCGGTGGGGATCAGCGCACCGCCGGCGAAGCCCTGGCCGACGCGGCCGAGGATCATCATGGTCAGGCTGTTGGACAGCCCGCACACCACCGAGAAGAAGGTGAACAGCAGCGCGCAGATCAGCAGGAAGTTGCGCAGCCCGAGGGTGCGCACGAACCAGCCGGTCAGCGGGATCATCACGATCTCGGCGACCAGGTAGGAGGTCGAGATCCAGGTGCCCTCGGTGCCGCTGGCGCCGACCTCGCCCTGGATGGTCGGCAGCGCGGCGTTGACGATGGAGATGTCCAGCGTCGCCATGAACGAGCCGATGGTGCCGGCGGCGACCGCCAGCCAGGCGCCGGTATCGGCCTTGCGCGGCGCCTGCGCGCCGGCCGCCGCGGCGGCTTCGCTCACGGGGTTCGCCCGCGCGGGGCGACCGTATCCTGGCCCTGCGCGTCCTCTTCCTCCACGCGCTGCTTGGCGTCCTTGGCGCTGCGCGTATCGACGGTCACCGTCACCGACATGCCCGGCACCAGCACCTTGCGCGCTTCGGCGCCGGCCTTGAGGCGGATGCGCACCGGCACCCGCTGCACCACCTTGGTGAAGTTGCCGGTGGCGTTCTCCGGCGGCAGCAGCGCGAACTGCGAACCGGTGCCGGGTGCGATGCTCTCGACCACGCCGTCCAGTTCCACTCCGGACAGCGCATCGACCTCGATCCGCGCCGGCTGCCCGGGCCGCATCAGCCCGACCTGGGTCTCCTTGAAGTTGGCGCTCAGGTACAGCGCGTCCACCGGCACCACGCTCATCAGCCGGGTGCCGGCAGCGACGAACTGGCCGACCTGCACGGTCTTGTCGCCGATGCGGCCGGCGATGCGTGCGGTCAGGCGGGTGTCCTCCACCGCCACCTGCGCCTGGGCCGCGTCGGCCTGCGCCTGCACCAGGCCGGCCCGGGCCTGGTCGAGCTTGGCGCTGGTGCCCTGCACCTGGCTCTCGGCGGCGGCGACCTGGGCCTTGGCCGCGTCGAACTGCGCCTGCGCGCGGTCGCGGTCGTGGACGATGCTTTCGTAGTGTTCGTGGGTGTCGGCGCCGGATGCGGCCAGCGGCCCGAAGCGCCTGGCCTCGCCCTGGGCGAAGCGCAGGCTGGCGGCCGCCGCGGTGACCTGGGTGCGCGCCTGCAGCAGGCTGGCGCGCTGCGCCTGCAGCCCGGCCTCGGCGGCGGCGATGTCGGCCTGGCGCACCGCGACCGCGGCCTGTGCCTGGTCCAGGGTGGCGCGGTAGGTGCGCGGGTCGATCTCCAGCAGCGGCTGCCCGGCGGCAACGGTCTGGTTGTCGCGCACGTACACGGCGGTCACGTAGCCGTTGACCCGTGGCGCCACCGCCACGGTGTCGGCCTGCAAGTAGGCGTTGTTGGTCTCCTGCAGGTAGCGGCCGGTGCTGAGGTAGTAGATCAGCCACACCACCAGGCCGATCACCACCAGCAGGCCGATCAGCAGCAGGGTCCATTTGACCTTGGGGTTCTTCAGCGGCGACGGCTTATCCGGCGTGCCGGCATCGTCCTGCTGCTGGCCGTCACGGCGCCTGTCGTCCCGCGGCGTGCCGGACTGGCCCTGATCGGCATGGGCGTCGTGCGCGGCGGCCTGCCGCGGCGCCTGCGAGGAGTCTGGGTCGTGGTTGCTCAAGTCGCTGATTCCTGGGGAGAGGAAGAACGTCGCCGGGTCGGGACGGCGACAGCACCAAACGGTAGCGTACGCCGGCCGGCGCATTATTTGTACCGGCGAGTACAGAGTGTGTGAGCATCGCGTGGCGCGGGCGCTGCGGCGTCTCCGCGATAGCGGAAGCCGAGCAGCGCCAGACCCCGCCGCGTGCGTCGAGGGAGCGATTTCCCGGTCTCTCATCCCGATGGGGCCCCATCCGCAGAGGCGCCCTTCAGCCGCGCGACAGGGGGCGCTAGCGGGAAGGCCCGTCGCGGCTGAAGCCGCTCCTACTGGAGAGGGTGTTGCCCGCTCCGATCTCAAACGGGAGAGCGTGCCGGCGCGGTACCTGCGCGCTCCCACAAAAGGGGTAGGAGCGGCTTCAGCCGCGACGGGCGAAGACGCGATGCGTCCCAGGCAGCATGGCGTCGGGACTGAAGTCCCTCCCACAACCGATGCTAGCGTCTGCGGCGACCGGTTTGGACAAGCGCAGCGCTCACTGCCTGCTGGTTCGACGACAACGCATCACCCGGGACCACAAAGTCCAGCGGCTCAACGGCCGGTCTTGATCTCCGTCCACAGGCGGGTATACAGCTTGTCCACCTCGGGCGGGTTGATCGCATAGGTGAACATCTTCGCGGCCACTTCCGGCGGCGGATAGATGGTCGGGTCGTTGCGGATCGCCGCATCCACCAGCGGGGTCGCCTGCGGCACCGGGTTGGCGTAGTGGATGAAGTCGGTATTGGCCGCGGCCACCTTCGGCGTCAGCAGGTAGTTGATGAACGCGTAGGCGTTCTCCGGATGTTTGGCGTCCTTGGGAATGGCCAGCATGTCGAACCACTGCGGCGCGCCTTCCTTGGGAATCGAATAGGCCACGTGCACGCCGTTCTTGGCTTCCTCGGCGCGGTCGCGGGCCTGGATGATGTCGCCGGACCAGCCCACCGCCAGGCAGGTGCTGCCGTTGGCCAGCGAGGTCACGTACTGCGAGGAGTGGAAATTCTGCACGTACGGGCGGATGCGCTTGATCAGCGCCGCGGCCTGCTCGATCTTGGCCGGATCGGTGCTGTGCGGGTCCTCGCCCAGGTAGTGCAGCGCGATCGGGATCAGGTCCGAGGGCGTGTCCAGCAGGGTCACGCCGCAGTCCTTGAGCTTGGACAGGTTCTCCGGCTTGAACACCAGGTCCCAACTGTTGGCGATGTCGGTGCTGCCGAACGCGGCCTTGACCTTGTCCACGTTGTAGCCGATGCCGGTGGTGCCGACCATGTACGGCACGCCGTACTTGTTGCCCGGATCCTGCTGTGCGATGCGCTGCATGATCTGCGGATCGAGATTGGCCAGGTTGGGGATCTTGCTCTTGTCCAGCGGCAGGAACACCCCGGCCTGGATCTGCCGGCCGAAGAAGTTCAGTGTCGGCACCACCACGTCGTAGCCGCTGCCGCCGGCCAGCAGCTTGGTCTCGACCATCTCGTCGCTGTCGAAGACGTCGTAGGTGACCTTGATCCCGGTCTGCTTCTCGAACTCGGGAATCGTGTTCTCGGCGATGTAGTCCGAGTAGTTGTAGACGTTGAGCACCTTCGCCTCGCCCTGCCCCGCCTTGTCCGCGTCGCTGCCGGAGCCGCCGCAGCCGGCGAGCAGCGCCGTGGCCAGGGAAAGAGTGAGCAGTCGCAAGGTCATGGCAGGTCTCCGCAGGTCCATGGGCAAGGTGGGGAGGATCGGCGACGCGCGCCGATCCGGGGTGGACGTTCCAGACTACCCAGCGCCGGGCTATTTGCCCAGCGCCCGCGCCGTATCCTCCAGCGCCAGCCAGGCCTTGTCGAACAGTTCGTCGACCTGGGCGCGGCTGAGGATCAACGGTGGCGACAGCAGCATCGCGTCGTTGGTGGCGCGCAGGATCAGGCCGTGGCGCAGCGCGTTGTCGCGGCACAGCGCGCCGACCTTGCCGCGCTCGGGGAAGTAGTGCCGGCGCGGCTTGTCCGGCACCAGTTCCAGCGCGCCGATCATGCCGACGATGCGCGCCTCGCCGACCAGCCGGTGCTCGCCCAGTTCGGCCCAGCGCTGCGCCAGATACGGCGCGATCTCGCTGCGCGCGCGGTCGACGATGCCCTCGTCCTGCAGCAGGCGCAGGTTCTCCAGCGCCACCGCCGCACACACCGGGTGGCCGGAATAGGTGCAGCCGTGGGCCAGCTCGCCGCCCTGCTCCTTCAGGACGGTGGCCACGCGGGTGCCGAACATCGCCGCGCCGAGCGGGATATAGCCCGAGGTGATGCCCTTGGCGATGGTCATCACGTCCGGCTGGAAGCCGAAGTATTGCGAGCCGAACCATTGGCCGGTGCGGCCGAAACCGCAGATCACCTCGTCGGCGACCAGCAGCACGTCGTAGCGGCGGCAGATGCGCTCGATCTCCGGCCAGTAGCTGCGCGGCGGGATGTACACGCCGATCGCGCCCATGATCGGTTCGCCGATGAACGCGGCCACCCGCTCCGGCCCCAGTTCCAGGATCTTGTCCTCCAGCCGCCGCGCGGCCAGCAGCCCGTAGTCTTGCGGATCCAGGTCGCCGCCGTCGCCGAAGCCGTACGGCGGATCGATGTGGTGGATATCGGGGATCGGCAGCCCGCCCTGCTTGTGCATGCCCTTCATGCCGCCCAGGCTGGCGCCGGCCATGGTGGTGCCGTGGTAGCCGTTGTGGCGGCCGATGAAGATGTTCTTGCGCGGCTGGTCCTGCACCGCCCAGAAGTGCCGCACCAGGCGCAGGATGGTGTCGTTGGCCTCGGAGCCGGAGTTGGTGAAGAAGGCATGGTCGAGGTCGCCCGGGGCCAGTTCGGCGAGCTTGGCGGCCAGGCGGATGGTGGGTTCGGTGGTGCACTGGAAGAAGCTGTTGTAGTAGGCCAATTGCTCCATCTGCCGCGCGGCGGCCTGGCCGAGTTCCTTGCGCCCGTAGCCGACGTTGACGCACCACAGGCCGGCAAAGGCGTCGAGCAGTTGGTTGCCGTCGGCATCCCAGACATAGGCGCCGTCGCCGCGGGTGAGGATGCGGGTGCCTTTCTGCGCCAGGGCGGCGTTGTCGTTGAACGGGTGCAGGTGGTGCGCGGCATCCAGGTCCTGCAGGGCGCGCGTGTCGATCCGGTCCATGTCCACTCCAATGTCGATACCAAGGCCGCAACGCGGCCATGCTTTGCAGTTGCAGTTGCAGTTGCGGTTGTTCTTGCTGTTGCTGTTGCTTCGGCTTTTGCGGTTGTTGTTGCTTTTGACTTACCGGGTTCCCTTCCGAAGCGGCGGCCAGCCCGGGGAAAAACCCCGAAGGGGCGGCGCACATGGATGTGCGCCGTCCGCGGCAGGGG
>JBEVKG010000150.1:0-10878 GCA_040509765.1 Xanthomonas sp. | reverse complement strand
CGGCTTCAGCCGCGACAGGCGTCGCCGGGAGAGCCCGTCGCGGCTGAAGCCGCTCCTACAACGAGGGCCTTCAGGGATAGAAAAGGTGAGCCTTCCGGCGTCACTGGAACCGGAGGCTAGTCATCCAGGCTGAAGGCATCCGCATCGAGCATGGCCGGGAAACGCGCGCGGTGCGCGGCCAGCGCGGCGGCGGAGATCGTGGTGGTGGCCACCTGTTCGCGCTCGCGGATCTCCAGTTGCGGCTGGCCGAGGAAATCGATCACCGCGCTGTCGCCGGCGTAGTGCAGTTCGTTGCCGTCCACGCCGACGCGGTTGACCGCGGCCACGAAGCACAGGTTTTCGATCGCGCGCGCGCGCAGCAGCGTGCGCCAGGCGTAGGCGCGCGCCGAGGGCCAGTTGGCGACGAACAGCTGCAGGTCGAAATCCAGCTGGCCGGGACGCTCGACGTCGTAGCGGTTGCGGCAGAACACCGGAAAGCGCAGGTCGTAGCAGACCTGCGGATTGATCCGCCAGCCCTTCCACTCCACGCACAGGCGCGCGCGCCCGGCGGCGTAGCGCAGGTGTTCGTTGCCGTAGCGGAACAGATGACGCTTGTCGTAGTGCTGCAATGCGCCGTCCGGCGTGGCCCACAGCAGGCGGTTGAACACCTCGGCCTCGCCATCGGCGCCGGGCACGCGCAACTGCACGCTGCCGGTCACCGCCGCGCCGAGCCGCGCCGCCTGCTCGCGGATCCACACCACGGTCGGCCCGTCCATGTCCTCGGCCTGCGCCAGCGCGTCGTTGGAGAAGCCGCTGGTGAAGGTCTCCGGCAGGATCACCAGGTCGGTGACGCCGGCCAGCGGCGCCAGCAGTTCGGCGTAATGCGCGCGATTGCCGGCCGGATCGTGCCAGCGGGTCTCGCCCTGGACCAATGAAATCCTCAGATCCTGTGCCACCTGTGTCATCCCCAACGTACTCCGATGCAGATCGTGCCGACCAGGCACAGCAGCCCCAGTGTAGGCGTTACCCATGGCAGGTGGCGCACCAGGCGGTTGGCCAGCGTGCCCCGCTCCTGCGGCGTCAGCAGGCCGAGATAGCGGTCCACGTAGGCCTGCCGCCGGAACGGCACCACCCCGAAATCCATGCCCACCCGCTGGCCCCGATCAGCCAGCCCGGTCAGCACCTGCCCATAGAACAGCGCCCCATCGACCACCGCGCAGACCGCCGCCAGCCCAAAGGTGACCCCGAAATAGATGCCAGCGATCGACATGACCCACCCCGCCCCAGGAACCCGCTTCTACGATTCCCAATTCCCCATTCCCGAATCCCGGCGCTTAAGCGCTACAGCGCGCGGAGACGCTCGATCGCCGCATCCAGCGTCGCCTCGTTCTTGGCGAAGCACAGCCGCGCCAGGCGCTGGGCGGGCGGCGGGTCCTGGTAGAACGGCGACAGCGGGATCGCCGCCACGCCCTTCTCGACGGTCAGCCACTTCACGAACTCGGTGTCGGGCAGGTCGCTGACCGCCGAATAGTCCACCAGTTGGAAGTAGCCGCCCGGCACCGGCAGCGGTGTCAGCCGGGTGCCCAGCAACTGCGCACGGAAGCGGTCGCGCTTGGCCTGGTAGAACGCGCCGAGCTGTTCGTCGTGCTCGGGTTCCTCGCGGATCATCGCGGCGAAGGCGTGCTGGGCCGGGCCGAAGCTGGCGAAGGTGTTGTACTGGTGGACCTTGCGGAACTCGGCGCTGAGCGCCGGCGGCGCGATCGCGTAGCCGATCTTCCAGCCGGTGCAGTGATAGGTCTTGCCGAAGCTGGAGACGACGAAGGCGCGCTCGCGCAGCTCCGGCCAGCGCAGCACCGACTCGTGGCGGCGGCCGTCGAACACGATGTGCTCGTAGACCTCGTCGGAGATCAGGAAGATGTCGCTGCCGCGCAGCAGCTCGGCTACCGCCTGCAGGTCGTCGGCGCCGAACATCGCCCCGGACGGGTTGTGCGGGCTGTTGAGCATCAGCAGCCGCGTGCGCGGGGTGATCGCCGCGCGCACCCGCTCCCAGTCCACCGCGAAGCTGTGCGGGTCCAGCGGCACGTGCACCGCACGCGCGCCGGCCAGGTCGATCGCCGGCTCGTAGCTGTCGTAGGCCGGATCCAGCACGATCACCTCCTCGCCGGGGCGCACCACGGCGTGGATGGCGTTGAACAGCGCCTCGGTGGCGCCGCTGGTGACGGTGACCTCGGTGTCGGCATCGACCTGGGCGCCGTAGCAGCGCAGCGCCTTCTCGGCGATCGCCTGGCGCAGCGCCGGCACGCCGGTCATCGGCGGGTACTGGTTGTGGCCGTCGCGCATGGCCCGGGCCAGTGCTTCGATCAGCCGCGGCGGCACCGGGAAGTCGGGAAAGCCCTGGCCCAGGTTGACCGCGCCGTGCTCGGCGGCCAGTTGCGACATCACGGTGAAGATGGTGGTGCCCACCTTGGGCAACTTGGTCTGCGGATGCATGCGGGGGATCTGCGGGCAGCGGGAAAACGCCGAGTGTACGCAAAGCCGCTTGCCGACGATGCGCCCTCGCCCGGCGGCTGCCACGACGCGCCGTGCGCATCGGTGGCGTGTGGCCGCCGCCGGCATCCGCCGGACGCCCGCATGCCGATACAATGCGCGCCTTCCCTTGCCGCCCGCCGCCGCGCCATCCGCCGCGGCCTTCGCCGATGACCGATCCGCTGTACACCCCGCCGCCGCTGCTGGCCGCGCACGGGCTCACGTTCGCCCGCGACGACGCGGCGGTGTTCGGGCCGCTGGACTTCCACCTGGATGCCGGCGAGGCGCTGCTGGTGCAGGGCGACAACGGCGCCGGCAAGACCACCCTGCTGCGCGTGCTGGTCGGCCTGCTGCGTGCGGAGGCCGGGCGTATCGAGATCGACGGCCACCCGGTGCGGCGCGGCGACCGCGCCCGCTTCATGGCCTACCTGGGCCACCTGGGCGCGCTGAAGGCCGACCTGAGCACCCTGGAGAACCTGCACTACCTGTGCGGCCTGCAGGGGCGCCGGGCCAAGCAGATGCCCGGCAGCGCGCTGGCCATCGTTGGCCTGGCCGGCTACGAGGACACCCTGGTGCGGCAGTTGTCGGCCGGGCAGAAGAAGCGCCTGGCGCTGGCGCGGATGTGGCTGTCGCCGGCACCGCTGTGGCTGCTCGACGAGCCCTACGCCAACCTCGACCTGGACGGCATCACCCTGGTCAACCGCATGATCGCCGCGCACCTGCGCAGCGGCGGCGCGGCCCTGGTCACCACCCATGGCGCCTATGCCGCGCCACCGGTGCGCACCCGCATGCTGACCTTGAGCGGAGTCGCCGCATGAGCCTGGCCACGCCCGTTCCCTCCCTGTGGCAGGCCACCCGTGCGCTGCTGGTGCGCGACCTGCGCCTGCTGTGGCGGCGCCGCGGCGATGCGCTGCAGCCGGCCCTGTTCGCGCTGCTGATCGTGGCCCTGTTCGCGCTGGCGCTGGGCAACCAGCCGCGTCTGCTCGGCGAAGTGGCCGGCGCCGCGTTGTGGCTGGCGGTGCTGCTGGCCGGCCTGCTGGCGCTGGACAGCCTGTTCCGCAGCGACGCCGAGGACGGCTCGCTGGAGCAATGGCTGCTGGCGCCGGTGCCGCTGGCCTGGCTGGTACTGGTCCGGGTGCTGCTGCACTGGGTCACCACCGCGTTGCCGCTGATCGTGGCCGCGCCGCTGCTGGGCGAATTGCTGCACCTGCCGCATGACCGCATGCCGGTGCTGCTGGCATCGTTGGCACTGGGGACACCGTTGCTGAGCCTGCTCGGGGCGGTGGTCGCGGCGCTGACGGTGGGCATGAAGCGCGCCGGCATCCTCGTTGCGCTGCTGGCCCTGCCGCTGTACGTGCCGGTGCTGGTGTTCGGCGCCGGCAGCGTGGCGGCGGCGGCGCAGGGCCTGGACCCGGCCGGCGGTCTGCTGTTGCTGGCTGCGGGCCTGGTGGCAGGCCTGGTGCTGGCACCGTTGGCGGCGGCCGCGGCGATCCGCATCTCGCTGAGCTGAGCCGTTGGCGCAGCGCCGACGCGGCGGCGGCCGTACCATGCAAGTGCAGTGCTTCATCGCCGTTCCGTTGTTGTCGCAGCGACGCCCGCCTTCCGCCAGCTAGAATCGTCCGCATGGCCTCTCTCGTTCGTTGGTTCCACCAGCTCGGTTCGCCGCCGACCTTCGATCGCTTCGCGGCGCGCTGGACCCCATGGTGCTACCTGGCCGCGCTGCTGCTGGCCGGCGTGGGCATCTGGCAGGCGCTGTTCGTGGTGCCGGCCGACCGCCTGCAGAGCGACGCCTTCCGCATCCTCTACATCCATGTGCCCAGCGCCTGGATGAGCCTGTTCGTGTTCGGCCTGATGGCCGTGTACGCGGCGATCGCCCAGGTGTGGCGGATCAAGCTGTGCGAGATCCTGGCGATGGCCTGCGCGCCGATCGGCGCCGCCTTCACCCTGATCACCCTGCTGACCGGCAGCATCTGGGGCAAGCCGATGTGGGGCGCCTGGTGGGACTGGGACCCGCGCCTGACCACCGAACTGATCCTGCTGTTCCTGTACATCGGCGTGATGGGCCTGTACCTGGCCATCGAGGACCGGCGCACCGCCGCGCGCGCGGCCGGGCTGCTGGCCATCGTCGGCGTGGTGCTGCTGCCGGTGATCCGCTACTCGGTGGTGTGGTGGAACTCGCTGCACCAGGGCCAGACCATCCGCCTGTTCGGCCAGTCCAGCATGGACCCGAGCATGCTGCCGCCGCTGTGGCTGATGGTGGCCGCGACCAAGTTCTGGTTCGCCGGCTCGCTGCTGGCGCGCGCGCGCGCCGACAACCTGCGCCGCGAGGCCGGCAAGGACTGGGTGACGCACCTGGCGGAGGCGCGCGGATGAACTACCTGCCGTATGTGGTCGGCGCCTATGCGGTGTTCGCCGGGGTGCTGCTGGCCGATTTCGTGCTGGCGCGGCTGCAGGTGCGCAACGCACTGCGGGCGGCGCGGCTGCGCGCGCAACGCAGGCGCCAGGCCAAGGCCGAACCGGCACCGCCGCTGGAGCTGAGCCGATGAACCCGCAGCGCAAGCGCCGCCTGCTGTGGCTGATGCTGCTGGTGCTGGCCGCTGGCCTGACCACCACGCTGGTGGCGATGGCCCTGCAGCGCAATACCGCCTATCTGTACACCCCGGCCGAGGTGCTGGCCGGCAAGACCGGCGCGCACGCGCGTTTCCGTCTCGGCGGCATGGTCGAGAAAGGCTCGTTCCAGCGCGCGCCCGGGTCGCTGCAGTCGCACTTTCGGGTCACCGACGGCGACGCGCAACTGACCGTGCGCTACGACCGGATCCTGCCCGACCTGTTCCGCGAGGGCCAGGCGGTGGTGGCCACCGGCAGCATGCGCGACGGCGTGTTCGTCGCCGAGGACGTGCTGGCCAAGCACGACGAAACCTACATGCCGAAGGAACTGGCGGACAAGATGGGCAGCGCGCACCGCAAGCACGACGTGGGGGCGATGCAGTGAGGTGCCGGAGGGGCGGGAATCGGGATTGGGCAATGGGGAATCGCCGAAGCAGACGCGCGGACCCGACCGTTGACAACGCCGGACAGCGGCGACGCAATCCAGGGAACCTGCCTTGCGACGCGCGTTTCCCGCATCCCGCGTCTTTGGGCAGCAGGCCTCTGGCGCCCCACTCCGCCCTGCCCCCTCCCGCGTTCCGGCTCGAGCGCCATGCTGCCTGAGGTCGGTCAACTCCTGCTGATCCTCGCCCTGCTCACCGCCGTACTGCAGGCGGTGTTGCCGCTGGCCGGCGCGCAGCGCGGCGATGCGCGCTGGATGGGCGTGGCGCGGCCGGCCGCGTTCGCGCAGCTGGCACTGGTCGCCGGCGCCTTCGCGATCCTGACGCACGCCTTCGTGACCCAGGATTTCTCGGTGGCCTACGTCGCGGAGAACTCCAACTCGCTGCTGCCGCTGGTGTACCGCTACTCCGCGGTGTGGGGTGCGCACGAGGGGTCGCTGCTGCTGTGGACGCTGATCCTGGCGCTGTGGACCGGCGCGGTGGCGCTGTACTCGCGGCGCCTGCCGGCGCAGGTGGTGGCGCGGGTGATCGGCACCCTGGCACTGGTCAGCATCGGCTTCCTGGCGTTCCTGCTGTTCACCTCCAACCCGTTCGCGCGGCTGCTGCCGGCGCCGCTGGAAGGGCGCGACCTCAATCCGCTGCTGCAGGATCCCGGCCTGGTGATCCATCCGCCGCTGCTGTACGCCGGCTACGTCGGCTTTGCGGTGCCGTTCGCGTTCGCCATCGCCGCGCTGCTGGACGGCCAGGTGGACGCGCGCTGGCTGCGCTGGACGCGGCCGTGGACCAACGTGGCCTGGGGCTTTTTGACCATCGGCATCGCCCTCGGCAGTTGGTGGGCGTACTACGAACTGGGCTGGGGCGGCTGGTGGTTCTGGGACCCGGTGGAGAACGCCAGCTTCATGCCGTGGCTGGTCGGCGCGGCGCTGCTGCACTCGCAGGCGGTCACCGAGAAGCGCGGCAGCTTCGGCGCCTGGACGCTGCTGCTGGCGATCGCCGCGTTCTCGCTGTCGCTGCTCGGCACCTTCCTGGTCCGCTCGGGCGTGCTGACCAGCGTGCACTCCTTCGCCGCCGATCCCGCCCGCGGCCTGTTCATCCTGGTGTTCCTGAGCCTGCTGTGCGGCGGCGCGCTGCTGCTGTACGCACTGCGCGGCGGCCGCGTGGCGGCGGCGGCCGACGAGGCGCGGCAACGCTTCGCGCCGGCCTCGCGCGAGACCCTGCTGCTGGCCAACAACCTGCTGCTGACCTGCGCCTGCGCGATGGTGCTGCTGGGCACGCTGTACCCGCTGCTGGCCGATGCGCTGGACCTGGGCAAGCTGTCGGTGGGACCGCCGTACTTCGGCACCTTGTTCATCGTGCTGATGGCGCCGCTGGTGGCGCTGCTGCCGTTCGGCCCGCTGACGCGCTGGCAGCGCGAACAGGCGTCGCGGCCACTGGCGCTGCTGGCACCGTGGGCAGGCCTGGCCCTGCTGGCCGGCGCGATCGGCTTTTTCCTGGCACCGCAGGGCGCGTGGAAGACCGCCGCCGGCGTCGCCGCCGCGACCTGGGTGCTGCTGGGCACCGCGCACTTCGTGTGGAGCCGGCGGCAGCTCAAGGGCAGCCGCTTCACCGCCGAGATGCTGGGCATGACCCTGGCCCACACCGGCATCGCGGTGTTCCTGGCCGGCGCGCTGCTGGTCGAGGCGCTGGAGCAGCAGCGCGAAGTGGCGCTGGCGCCGGGGCAACATCTGGACCTGGGCCGCTACCGCTTCGAACTGCAAGGGCTGGATCAGCGCAAGGGCCCCAACTACGTGGCCGAACGCGCGCACGTGCAGGTGCTGCGCGACGATCGCCCGCTGGCGCTGCTGCATCCCGAAAAACGCCTGTACGCCAGCGGCGGCCAGAACATGACCGAGGCCGGCATCCACCCTGGCCTGTTCGGCGACGTCTACGTCGCCCTGGGCGAGCCGCTGGGCGGCAACGCCTGGGCGATGCGCGTGCACGTCAAACCCTTCGTGCGCTGGATCTGGCTTGGTGCGGCGCTGATGGCGCTGGGCGGTTTCGTCACCGCTGCCGACCGGCGCTTCCGTCGTTCCCCGGAGACCCCCTGATGTCCGCTCCCGCTCCACGCCGCCTGCCGCTGCCCGCCATCGTGGTGGGCACCCTGTTCTTCCTCGGCCTGCTGGCGTTGATGGTCTATGCGGTGCAGCGCTCCGGCAGCGCCGATCGCGACGCGCTGCCGTCGGCGCTGATCGGCAAGCCGGCACCGGCGTTCGAACTGCCGCTGCTGCACGACGCCTCGATCCGCGTGCGCAGCAGCGAGTTGCGCGGCGCGCCGTACGTGCTCAACGTGTGGGGCAGCTGGTGCCCGGCATGCCGCGAGGAACACCCGGTGCTGACCCGCTTCGCGCTGAGCAAGCGCGTGCGGGTGATCGGTTACGACTGGAAGGACACCCGCGAGGACGCGCTGCGCTGGCTGGAACAGTTGGGCAATCCGTTCCTGGCGGTGCTGTTCGATCCCGAAGGACGCACCGCGATCGACTGGGGCGTGGCCGCGGCGCCGGAGACCTTCCTGGTCGATGCGCGCGGCGTGGTGCGCTGGAAGCACGCCGGCCCGCTGACCGATGCGATCATCCGCGACGAACTGCTGCCGGCCCTGCAGCAGGCCGAGCGCGACGCCCCGCCGACGCGGGCGCAGGGCAAGGCCACGCCGTGAACCGCGGCCGGCGCGCGCTGCGACTGGGCCTGCTGGCGCTGCTGGCGTGGTCCACGCTGGCCGGCGCCGAACCGGTATCCGATCCGACGCCGCTGGCCTACCGCTCCGCCGCCGAGGAAGCGCGCTTCCATGCGCTGACCGCCGAATTGCGCTGCGTGCAGTGCCAGAACCAGTCGCTGGCCGACTCGCACGCGCAGATCGCCATGGACCTGCGCCGCGAAGTACTGGAACTGATGCACCAGGGCAAGTCGGATGCGCAGATCAAGCAGTTCCTGGTCGACCGCTACGGCGAGTTCGTGCTGTACCGGCCGCAGCTGGAAGCGCGGACCTGGCTGCTGTGGTTCGGCCCCTTGCTGTTGCTGGCCGGCGGTGCCGTGGTCGTGATCCGGATGGTGCGGCGGCGCGCGCCGGCGGCGACCGCGCTGCCGCTGCAGGACGAACAGGAATGGTGAGGCGATGCTGAGTTGGGGCATGTCGGCCGCAGCGGTGGCGCTGGCGGCGCTGGTGTTCGCGGTGGTGTTGTGGCCGCTGCGCGGTGGCCGCCGCAACGGCGCGCTGCTGGCAGTGGCGGTGCTGGCGCTGGGCGTGGCGACGGCGGCGCTGTATGCCCTGGTCGGCACGCCGCGCGCCCTGCAGGCGCAGAACCGCGAGGCGCCACGGACCCTGGAGGACGGCGTCAAGCAACTGCAGGCGGCGCTGGCCAAGGATCCCAACCGGGCCGACGGCTGGGCCTTGCTCGGCCGCAGCCAGTTGTCGCTGGGCCACGCCGGCGAGGCCGCCGCCGCGTTCGCACGCGCCGTGCAATTGGCACCGGAGCAGGCGCCATTGCTGATCGAAGCGGCCGAGGCGCGTGCGCTGGCCAACCCGCAACGGCAGTTCGACGACCAGGCGCTGGCCTGGCTGCAGCATGCCCTGCAACTGGCGCCGGGCAGCGAACGCGGCGCCTGGTTCCTGGGCATCGCCCAGCGCCAGCGCGGCCAGGACGCCGCCGCGGCCGCCACCTGGGAAGCCCTGTTGCCGCGCGTGGACGCGGCCACCGCCGCGGCGCTGCGGCCGCAGATCGACGCCGCCCGCAGCGCTGCCGGCCTGCCGGCCCTGCCCGCCGCTGGCGCCACGGCCGCGACGGCACAGGCCGCCAAGGCTCCGGCCAGCAACGGCCTGACCGTGGCGGTATCGCTGGACCCGGCGTTCGCTGCCCGCGTGCGCCTGCGCGGCGACGCCAGCGTGTTCGTGATCGCGCGCGTGCCGGGCGGCCCACCGATGCCGGTGGCGGTGCAGAAGCATCCGCTGCAGGCGCTGCCGTTGCGGGTGACGCTGAGCGATGCGGACAGCCCGATGCCGACGCAGAAACTGTCGCAACTGCAGCAGGTGCAGGTGCTGGCGCGGCTGTCGTCCAGCGGCAATGCGATGCGCCAGGAGGGCGATCTGGAATCGGCGCCGGTAACGGTGACCTTGCCGGCGACTACGCCGGTGGAGCTGGTGATCGGCAAACCGTAGCCGTTGCGACGTGAGCGCAGGCGTGGCCTTTGGCTTTTTGGGGACCGGTTGCGAGCAGCCTTATCGCGGAAACCCGGTCCAGGGTAGCGCCAGCCTCTGGCGCCGAGAGGAGGCTGACGCGCAGGAGCGGCTCTTGTGCTTCCAGATCAGGCCACCACGCACCACGCGCGGTACCGGGAGTATCGGTCGCGCCCAGAACGAGCCGCCAGCAACGACGGGAAGCAAATTTGCAGGCGGCTCTTGTCCACTTTCAGGGATCGGCCACGACGAGGCGCTACCGAGAGTGCGCGTCGCGGCTGAAGCCGCTCCTGCGAATGCCCCGCCGTCCCTCTTGGAAGTGCCCTGAAGCCGCTCTTACGCGGCAACGACGCGTCATGATTCACGTGCGACCGAATGTTGGGAAGCGGCCTCAAGCGGCTCCTGCGCATCTGGCAGATGGCATCGCCATCGACACGTTCCATCTCGCACCACGCATACGCCGGACACGCGATGGCGCGGCTAGAATCGGCGCATGACCGAATTCATCCCGCCCGGCAGCCGCTTCCTCGCCCTGCCCTCGCCGTTCCCGATGAAACGTGGTGGCCAGTTGCATGGTGCGCGGGTCGCCTACGAAACCTGGGGCACGCTGTCGGCCGCGCGCGACAACGCGGTCCTGATCGTCACCGGACTCTCGCCCGACGCGCATGCCGCGGCGAATGCCGACGATCCCACGCCCGGCTGGTGGGAAGGCATGCTCGGCCCGGGCAAGCCGATCGACACCCGGCGCTGGTTCGTGATCTGCGTGAACTCGCTGGGCAGTTGCAAGGGTTCGACCGGCCCCGCCTCGCCGCATCCGGACGACGGCCAGCCGTATCGCCTGCGCTTCCCCGAGCTGTCGATCGAGGACGGCGCCGACGCCGCCGCGCAGGTCGTGCGGGCGCTGGGGATCGCGCAGCTGGCCTGCGTGATCGGCAACTCGATGGGCGGCATGACCGCCCTGGCGGTGCTGCACCGGCATCCCGGCCTGGCGCGCAGTCATATCAACATTTCCGGCAGCGCGCAGGCGCTGCCGTTCTCGATCGCGATTCGGTCGCTGCAGCGCGAGGCGATCCGGCTGGATCCGAACTGGAACCTGGGCCACTACAGCGACGAGGCCTA
>JBEVKG010000149.1:0-3146 GCA_040509765.1 Xanthomonas sp. | reverse complement strand
CGCGGTCGAACACGTGCTCGCCGGCACTGAGCAGTTCGTCGGCGAGGTCGTCGTCCTTGGTCATGATGCCGCTGGCGTACTTGCCCAGCGCGATCACGCAGGCGCCGGTGAGCGTGGCGACGTCGACCAGTGCCTGCGGCTCGAAACGCTGCGCATAGGTCAGCGCGTCGCACAGGATCAGGCGGCCTTCGGCGTCGGTGTTGCCGACCTCGATGGTCTTGCCGGACATGCTGGTCAGCACGTCGGACGGGCGGTAGGCATCGGCGTCGGGCATGTTCTCCACGGCCGGCACCACCACGACGAGGTTGATCGGCAATTGCATGCCGACCGCGGCGACGAACGTACCCATGACGGTGGCGCCACCGCACATGTCGTACTTCATCTCCTCGATGCCGCCCTGGGTCTTGAGGTTGATGCCGCCGGTGTCGAAGGTGATGCCCTTGCCGACGAGCACGTAAGGCTTGGCGTCGCCGCCGTTGCTGTACTTCAGGACGATCAGCTTGGGCGGATTGGCCGAGCCGCGGCCGACCGCGAGCAGCGAGCCCATGCCCAGTTCGGTCATCTGCGCGACGTCGAGCACTTCGCACGAGGTGGTGTCGAAGCGGCCGGCGAATTCCTGCGCCTGCTGCGCCAGGTAGGCCGGGTTGCAGACGTTCGGCGGCAGGTTGCCCAGCTCGCGCGAGAACTGCACGCCCGCGGCGATCGCCTGGCCATGGGCCAATGCGACGGCGTCGTCGCCGTGGATGCTCAGCTTGCGCAGGCCCGGCTCTTCCTTCTTCTTGCTGGTGCCGAGCGTGGCGGTGTAGCGGTAGCAGGCGTGGTCGGCGGCGATGGCGGCCTGGCGGATCGCCCAGGCGGTGTCGCGGCCGGCGACCGGCACTTCCGACAGGGTGAACAAGGCGTTGCTGACCGGGCCGTTGCGCAGCGTGCGCGCGGCATCGCCGACCGCCTTGAGGTACTGCGGCACGCCGAACTTGCCGGCATCGCCCAGGCCGATGACCAGCACGCGCGGCGCTGTGACACCCGGAACGTCGTAGAGCACGGCGGTCTTGCCGGTCTTGCCGCTGGCGTCGCCGCGCTCGAGCAGGGCGGCCAGGCGACCGCCGCTGGCTTCGTCCAGGGCCTTGCCGGCGGGCGTGAGAGTGTTGTCGGCAAAGGCGCCGACGACGATGCAATCAGTGAGGGCGGCGGCAGGCGCGTCGCGGTTCAGGTCGAATTCGAGGGCCATCCAACAGATTCCCAGAGCAGTCCAAAAAAGGAGCCGGTCAGGTCGCCTGTCAGAAACAGTGGGCAGACGTCCAACCAAACTCCGTACAATCGAGAGGCTGTGAGGGGGATGCAATGTCCCCGGCCGCGCATCGCGCAGCCACCTCACGCCCTCGGACGAATTCCCCCGATTTTAAAGCAAGTTTCAGATCAACTCCCCAGATCAAGCCGCCCGAAGCCTAAATCGATGCCCAAGCTTGACCGTTACCTGCTGAGCGAATTCGCCCAGGCGATCTTCGCCACCCTGGTGGTATTGCTGATCGTGATGGTCGGTGGCGCCTTCACCGACGTGCTCCAGGACATCGCCCGGGGCCGGGTTCCGGCCGGCCTGATGCTGGCCCAGCTGGGCCTGGTGCTGATCAAGTGGTTGCCGCTGATCCTGCCCCTGGCGCTGATGCTGGGGCTGATGATGGGGGTGGGGCGGCTGTACCGGGACTCGGAAATGCCGGTCATCTCCTCCATTGGCGTCGGCCCCAGGCGCATGCTCAAGCCGCTGATGCTGGTGGTCGGGCCGCTGGTGCTGGTCGTGGCGGCCTGCTCGCTGTGGCTGGGACCCTGGGCGGACCGCCTGTCCAAGCAGATGATCAACGACGCCAATCGCAACCTGCTGATGGCCGGGCTGGAACCGGGAGCCTTCGTCGGCATCCCCAACGGCCGCGGCGTGATCTATGTGGCCAACATGTCCAAGGACGGCAGCCAGCTGCAGCGCGTGTTCGTGTACCGCGATGCCGGCGAGGGTCGCATCGACGTGACCACGTCCAATACCGGCGAACTGACGGTCGATCCGGCCGGCAACCGCTACCTGACCCTGTCCGGCGGCTTCCAGATCGAAGGTGCGCGGGCCGGCGCCAAGGATTTCCGCCTGCTGCGCTACGCCAGCAACCAGATCCTGTTGCCGGCCAACGAGCTCAAGTTCGACCCCGATGCGCCTGAAATGCAGACGACCCCGGCCCTGCTTGGCGACGATAGGCGCGAGGCCCGGGCCCAGCTGCACTACCGCCTGGCGCCGCCGCTGCTGGCGCTGGCGTTCGCCCTGATGGCGGTGCCGCTGGCTCGCAGCATGCCGCGGCAGGCGCGCTATGGCCGGATCCTGGTCGGCTTCCTGGCCTACCTGATCGGCCAGAACCTGATGACCGCCGGCCTGGGCTGGCTGGAGAGCGGCAAGATCGCCATCTGGCTGGGCCTGTGGTGGTTGGTGCTGCCGGTGATGGCCGTGGCTGCCTGGATGTACTTCAGCGACGGCCGGCTCGGGCGACCCAGGCAGGCGTTCGCCATGGGGAGGGTGAAGTCATGAGGCTGATGCCCAGGATCCATGACATCTATGTAGGCAAGACCGTGCTGGCCACGGTGCTGCTGACGTGGGCGGTGCTTGGCGGCCTCGACGTGATGCTGGCGCTGGTGAGCGAGTTCGGCGATATCGGCAAGGGCAAGTACGGCCTGGTCGAGGCCTTCGCCTACATCGGGCTCAGCGTGCCGCGACGCATGTACTACCTGTTCCCGTATTCGGCGGTGATCGGTTCGCTGATGGCGCTGGGTCAGCTGGCAGCTACGTCCGAGCTGACCGCGCTGCGTGCGGTGGGCCTGTCGCGGCGCCGTCTCGGCCTGGCCGTCGCCGGTGCGCTGGCGATCCTGACCGCACTGATGGTGTTCAGCGGCGAGAGCGTGTCGCCGTGGACGCAACAACGCGCCGACGCGCTGAAGTCGGCGGCCAAGAGCGGCAACGCCGTGGTCGCGCAATACAGCGGCCTGTGGGCACGCGAAGGCGAGACCATTCTCAACGCTGTAGGTGGCCAGGAACGCGAACGCAATGGCGACCGCTGGCTCGAGCTCCACGATGTCACGCTGTACCAGTTCGCCGACGACGGAAGGCTGAAGTCGCT
>JBEVKG010000148.1:0-31977 GCA_040509765.1 Xanthomonas sp. | reverse complement strand
CGGGGCGACGCGAATAGATGAAGGAAAAGCTCTGGTCGAAGCCCACGTCCTCGATCAGTTTCATCGTCTTTTCGAAGTCGGCATCGGTCTCGCCAGGGAAGCCGACGATGAAGTCCGAGCTGATCGAAATGTCAGGCCGCACCGCGCGCAGCTTGCGGATCTTGGACTTGAACTCCAGTGCGGTGTAGCCGCGCTTCATCGCCGACAAAATGCGGTCGCTGCCGGCCTGCACGGGAAGGTGCAGGTAGTTGGCCAGCTGCGGCACGTCGCGATACGCATCGACCAGCGAGTCGGAAAACTCCAGTGGATGCGAGGTGGTGAAACGGATCCGGCCCACGCCCTCGATCTGGGCGATCGTGCGGATCAGCATGCCCAGGTCGGCCATCTCACCCTCGCCATACGGGCCGCGGTAGGCATTGACGTTCTGGCCGAGCAGGTTGATCTCGCGCACGCCCTGCGCGGCCAGTTGCGCCACTTCCACCAGCACGTCCTCGAACGGCCGGCTGATCTCCTCGCCGCGGGTGTAGGGCACCACGCAGAACGAGCAGTACTTGGAGCAGCCTTCCATGATCGACACGAAGGCCGACGGGCCTTCGGCGCGCGGCTCGGGCAGGCGGTCGAACTTCTCGACCTCGGGGAAGCTGATGTCCACCTGCGACTTGCCCGATTCGCGCCGCGCGCGGATCAGTTCCGGCAGCCGGTGCAGGGTCTGCGGGCCGAACACCAGGTCCACGTAGGGCGCGCGCTTGACGATGGCCTCGCCTTCCTGCGAGGCGACGCAGCCGCCGACGCCGATGATCACCGGCTTGCCGCCGGCCTTGAGCGCCTTCCAGCGGCCGAGCTGGCTGAACACTTTCTCCTGCGCCTTTTCGCGGATCGAGCAGGTGTTGACCAGGACCACGTCCGCTTCTTCCGGGTTGTCGGTCAGTTCCAGGCCTTCGGACGCGGCGAGCACGTCGGCCATCTTGGCCGAGTCGTACTCGTTCATCTGGCACCCGTGGGTCTTGATGTACAGCTTGCCGCGCACCACGGCCGGCGGCGCGGGCCGTGCGCTCGGCAGCGGCAACAGGGCTGCGGTCTGCGCGGCGGCGACCGCGGTCGGCGAATCAGGGGTGGGCGTCCCGGGCATGGCAGGTGTGTTCCAGACGGGTTGCGGGCAGGCAGCCGGCGACGGCTGCGGCGAGCCGCGCATTGTATCGGGAACCGCGCCGGGGCGTTTCGCGGGGCCGGGCAGGGCTGGCGTTGCCGCCGGCCCGGCGCGCCGCGACTCAGCGCACGTAGGGCGAGGTGGTGTTCTCTTCCTGCTTGCGCTTGGCCTCGTCGTAGGTCCGCTGCGCCTCTTCGCCGCTCATCCGGTACTTGGGCGCGATATGCGGCAGCAGCAACTGTGCCCAGGCGGTGGTGATGCGGTTGCTTTCGGTCTGGCAGCGCAGGGCGCGGTCCTCCGGCAGCATGCCGCTGGTGACCAGGCGCAGGTACTTGGCCGGGTCGTGCCCGTACAGCATGCACATCAGGTTGTAGAAGCGCTGCTGGCCGAGCGAGTGCTCGTCGGCGAAGTCGGCCGCGCCATACTGCTCCTTGGTGTTGAGCATGAAGAACAGGCCGGCCAGGCGCAGGTTCTCTGCCAGAATCCCCGGCGATTCGTTGGGCGCCATGAACATCAGCATCAGCGACGAGGCCAGCTGGTCGGCGGCATCCTCTTCGCGACCGGTGCTGGGCAGCTTCAGCATGTCGATCAGCGCGTGGCCGAACTCGTGCAGCATGATGAAGCGCGCATTGGCGAGCAGGAAGCGCGCGCTGAAGTTCTGGTCCTGGTTCTGTTCGCCCAGGCCGGCGCCGACTTTCACCAGCATGTCCACCATTTCGTAGCACATCACCAGTTCGTGCTTGGCGGGCGAGTAGAAGGCGTTGATCTGGCCGCACTCGGCCGCGATCAGGTGCAGCGGCCCCGGCAGCATCAGCATCCCGTCCATCGCGTTGACCTCGGGCAGGCGATGCAGGATGTCGATGTCGACCGCGAAGTCGTAGGCGTCCTTCAGGTCGGGATTCTTCGGCGCGACGTATTCGTAGGTGAACTTGACCCCTCCGGCGGCCGGTGCCTCCGCGGCGGGGGCGGGCGTCGCGGAGGCGGTCTTGTCGGCGTCGCTGGGCGCGACCTGTGCGACCTGTGCGGGCGCGGCGGGCTTGGCCGCCGGCGCCACCGGTGCGGCGGCCGCCGCTGCCGGCTGTTGCGCCTTCCAGGTGCTGTAACCCCAGGCGCCGCTGACCGCCAGCAACGCGAACAGCAGGATTGCGATCAGGGTCTTTTGCATGGCGATGTCGTCCTTGGCGTCGATGGTGCGTTCCGTGCGCAGGGCACGCAGCGCAGATGGTACGGTGCCGCCCGGCGGCTGGGAAGCGGCGCCAGCGCCGCCCGGGGTCAGCCTGCTTCGCCGTCCACCGCCAGCGCGCGCTGCACCGCCGGCCGCGCCGCCATCCGCGCGGCGTAGGCGCGGGTCGGCGGCGGCGGATCGAGCAGGCCGAACGCCAGCATCCAGCCCAGCGCGCTGCCCCACAGCACGTCGGCGGCGCTGCAGCGCGCGCCGAGCAGGTAGTCGCCGTGCGCCAGTTGCGCGTCGACCACCGCGAGCACGGTGTCGCAGTCGGCGTACGGCGACATCGCCCGCGGCGCCGGCTCCCGCTTGAGCGCGCGGTCGACCAGCGCCGGCTCGAAGCAGGCGCCGTAGAACGCCAGCCAGCGCAGGTAGGGGCCGCGCAGCGGGTCGCCGATCGGCGGTGCCAGCCCGGCTTCGGGATACAGGTCGGCCAGGTAGGGGTAGATCGCGCCCTGCTCGGTGACCACCGCGCCGGCATGCACGATCGCCGGCACCTTGCCCATCGGGTTGATCGCCAGGTACTCCGGCGCCAGCTGCGCCTGCCGGTCGAAGTCGATGCGCTCGATGGCGTAGTCGGCGCCCAGTTCCTCGAGCAGGATCAGCACGCCGCGCGAGCGCGAATGCGGGTTGTGGAACAGGGTGATGTGGCGGTCGGCGGTCATGCGCGGCTCCTTGGGCGATCGGTGCAAACACCCTAGGCCCCATTGCGGACAGATCCTGTCCGCAATAGCGTGCACCGATGTCATCGCCCGCCGCCCGCCTGTTGCGCCTGATCGCCCTGCTGCAGACCCGCCGGCTGTGGTCCGGCGCCGAACTGGCGGCGCGGCTGGGCGTGGACCGGCGCAGTCTGCGCCGCGACGTGGAGCGGCTGCGCGCGCTGGGCTATGCGGTGGAGGCGTCGGCCGGCGTCGGCGGCGGTTACCGGCTGGCCGCCGGCGCGCAGATGCTGCCGCTGCTGTTCGAAGAGGAGGAGGCGGTGGCGGTCGCGGTGGCGCTGCGCGCCGCCTGCGCCAGCATGGCCGGCCTCGAGGACACCGCGGTGCGGGTGCTGGCCAAGCTCGAACCGCTGCTGCCGGCGCGGGTGCGGCAGCGCGCCGAGGCCCTGCAGGGGGCCACCCTGGCCTTGGGCCAGGACCCGCTGCGGCCGGACACGCGGGTGCTGATTGGCGTGGCCAGCGCCTGCCGCGACCGGCGCCTGCTCGGTTTCGCCTATCGCGACCACGGTGGCCGCGCCAGCCAGCGCCTGGTCGAGCCCTTGCGCCTGGTCAACGCCGGCCGCCGCTGGTACCTGCTGGCCTGGGACCGCGACCGTACCGACTGGCGCACCTTTCGCGCCGAACGCATCGTGCCGCCCTTGCAGCTCGGCGCGGCGGTGGCGGTGCGCCTGCCGCCGCAGGAACCGGCGGCCATGGTCGACGCGGCGATCCGCTACAGCCCGCAGGCGCTGGGCTTCGCCCTCAGCGTACGCCTGCGCGGCAGCGCCGCCGACCTGGGCGCGCGCATTCCGCTGTGGTGCGGCACCCTGCAGGACGAGGCCGACGGCCACTGCCGGCTGTCGCTGCTGGCCGATGCGGTGCCGTGGCTGGCGGCGCAGTTATTGACCATCGGCGTGCCGTTCGCCGGGCTGGAGGCCGCGCCCGAGGTGCGCGCGGCACTGCGCGGGGTGCTGAACGCGTTGCTGGAACAGGTGCCGGAGCCTGGGGCGGAGCCGGTGCGGTAGGCGGCATGGCCGGTGCAGCGGGCATCGGCTGCCTGGCCGCGTCGCGCTCCCGGGCGGCGCGGACTTGGCAAGCGCCTGGGAAGTTGGGACACTCGCCGCCATGAAGGGGATGCTGTGGCTCCTGGGGATGGGACTCGCCACGTTGACGGCTGCGCCGGCCAGCGCCGGCACCCTGTACAAGTGCACCGGCAGCGACGGCGTGCCCAGTTACGGCAGCAAGCGCGTGTCCGGCGCCAGCTGCAACGTGATCGGCCGCTACACCCCCGACCGCCGCCCCGCGCGTACCGCCCCCGTGCCTGCGCCGGCCAGGGCCGGCGCCGACCGGCCGCCCAGCCGTGGGGTCATCGCCACGGCCGGCACGGTGGCACCGGCCACGCTGATCAGTGCGCCGGTCGCCACCCCGACCCCGGTGGTCGCCAATGCCGTGCCCAACCGGGTCGCGCCGGTGCCGTCCAGCAGCAGCGGTACGCCACGGCGCCTGGTCAGCGGCCAGCTGTACTCGTACATGAAGGATGGCGTGCGCCATTACACCAGCGCGCGCCCGACCCAGGTCGCCAATCTCGGTGCGGTGCGCACGATCCGCTACAGCTTCATGGAGACCTGCTACGCCTGCGCCAACCCGGGGGTCAATTTCGGTGCAGTGCGCCTGAACACCACCGCCTACCAGAGCGAGATCGCCGCCGCCGCGCGCGAGTACGGTGTCGACGAGGCGGTGGTGCGCGCCATCATCCATGCCGAGTCCGCCTACAACCCGACCGCGCTCAGCCGCGCCGGCGCGCAGGGGCTGATGCAGTTGATGCCGCCGACCGCACGCCGCTTCGGCGTCAGCGATTCGTATGATGCAGCGCAAAACATTCGCGGCGGCGTGCAGTACCTGGCGTGGCTGCTGAAGCGCTTCAACGGCAACCTCAGCCTGGCCGCGGCCGGCTACAACGCCGGCGAGGGCGCGGTAGACAAACACGGCGGGGTGCCGCCGTACAGCGAGACCCAGCGCTACGTGCAGCGGGTGGGCGTGCTCGCCGAGCGCTACCGCGGCGTGCTGGCGAGCGCGCATTGAGCCGTCGCCGCGGCCGGGCAGGAGGCGTTGCGCGTCCATTGTCGGCGCGTTAAGGGTTCCGCTACACTGCAGTGGATTCAGTGCGGCTCGACCCCCACCGAGCTGCTGGCAGCCTCACGCTACCCAATCACAGATCGGAGTGCCGGATGGCCAACGATGGGGTCAACGATTCTGTAAATGCAGGACGCCGCCGCTTTCTCACCGCCACCACGTCCGTCGTGGGCGCGGTCGGTGCGGGGTTCGTCGCGGTTCCTTTCATCAAGTCGTGGAATCCGAGCGCAAAGGCCAAGCTGGCCGGCGCGCCGGTCACCGCCGACATCAGTGCGCTCCAGGAAGGCCAGCGCCTAATCCTGGAGTGGCGCGGCCAGCCGATCTGGATCGTCAAGCGCTCCAAGGCGATGCTCGATGCGTTGCCGTCGCTGGACGGCCGGCTCAAGGATCCGGAGTCGACCAACAAGGACCAGCAGCCGGACTACGTGCTGAAGAATCCGGAGTACCGCTCGATCAAGCCCGACGTCTCGGTGCTGGTCGGCCTGTGCACGCACCTGGGCTGCTCGCCGGAAATGGTCGCCGAGATCCGCCCCGAACCCTACGATCCCGACTGGAAGGGCGGCTATTTCTGCCCTTGCCACAAGTCGCGCTTCGACATGTCCGGGCGCGTGTTCCAGGGCGTGCCGGCGCCGATCAACCTGCTGGTGCCGCCGCACCATTACCAGGACGACAACACGCTGGTGATCGGCGTGGACCCGAGCGGGTCCGCGAAGGGAGGGGCGTAAGTCATGGCCGACAACATCCTCACCCGCACCGCGGGCAACGTGTTCGACTGGGTCAACGAGCGCGCCCCCGGGCTGATGCCGTTCTACCGCAAGCACGTCACCGAATACTACGCGCCGAAGAACTTCAACCTCTGGTACTACTTCGGCTCGCTGGCGATGGTGGTGCTGGTCAACCAGATCGTCACCGGCATCTTCCTGACGATGCACTACCCGACCAGCGCGGCCGAGGCGTTCAACTCGGTCGAGTACATCATGCGCGACGTCGAGTGGGGCTGGCTGATCCGCTACATGCACTCCACCGGCGCCTCGCTGTTCTTCATCGTGGTGTACCTGCACATGTTCCGCGGGCTGATGTACGGCAGCTACAAGAAGCCGCGCGAGCTGGTGTGGATCCTGGGCATGCTGATCTACCTGGTGCTGATGGCCGAAGCCTTCATGGGCTACGTGCTGCCGTGGGGGCAGATGTCGTTCTGGGGCGCGAAGGTGATCATCTCGCTGTTCGGTGCGATCCCGGTGATCGGCAACGGCCTGACCGAGTGGATCATGGGCGACTACCTGCCGTCCGATGCCACCCTCAACCGCTTCTTTGCCCTGCACGTGATCGCGTTGCCGCTGGTGCTGCTGCTGCTGGTGGTGCTGCACCTGGGCGCGCTGCACGAGGTCGGCTCCAACAATCCCGACGGCGTGGAGATCAAGAAGGGGCCCAAGGGCAACCGCTGGAACGCCAACAAGCCGGCCGACGGCATCCCGTTCCATCCGTACTACACGGTCAAGGACCTGGTCGGCGTCGGCTTCCTGCTGATGATCGGCGCCTTCATCATCTTCTTCGCGCCCGGCTTCGGCGGCCTGTTCCTGGAGCACGACAACTTCACCGAGGCCAACCGCCTGGTGACGCCGGAGCACATCAAGCCGGTCTGGTACTACACCCCGTACTACGCGATGTTGCGGGTGGTGCCGAACAAGCTCGGCGGCGTGCTGGTGATGTTCTCGGCGATCGCGATCCTGTTCCTGGTGCCATGGCTGGACCGCGCCAAGGTCAAGTCGATCCGCTACCGCGGCTGGATTTCGCGGGTGATGCTGGGGGTGCTGGCGGTGTGCTTCGTCTGGCTCGGCGTGATCGGTTCCGGCCCCGGCACCGAGATCATCGAGACCTACATCGGCCGCGTGCTGACCGTGCTGTATTTTGCCTTCTTCCTGACGATGCCGATATGGACTTCGCTGGATCGAACCAAGCCGGTGCCGGAGCGGGTGAGCAGCCATGACTAAGCGCCTGATCGCTGTGCTCGCCGGCGTCGCCTCGGCGCTGCTGCTGTCCGCCTCGGTCATGGCCGCCGAGGGGGGCGCCACCCTGCAGGCCGGCAACGACCTGGGCGACCGCGCCTCGCTGCAGCGTGGCGCCAAGCTGTTCATGAACTACTGTTCCGGCTGCCATTCGCTGAAGTACCTGCGCTACCAGCGCATGGCCGAGGACCTGGGCCTGAGCGAGGACGAGGTGATGCACAACCTCAACTTCACCGGCGCCAAGATCGGCGAACACATCGAGACGGCGATGCCGCACGATGCGGCGACCAAGTGGTTCGGCAAGGCGCCGCCGGACCTGAGCCTGATCGCCCGCGTGCGCGGCACCGACTGGGTCTACACCTATCTCAAGTCGTTCTATCTCGATCAGTCGCGGCCGCTGGGCTGGAACAACAAGCTGTTCGCCAACGCCTCCATGCCCAATCCGCTGTGGGACCTGCAGGGCCTGCAGCAGCCGGTCTACGGCAAGGCCGAGCAGCCGGGCGTGGACAAGCCGGTGGAGCGGCTGCAGCTGGCGACGCCAGGCAAGCAGAGTCCGGTCGAGTTCGACCAGACGGTGCGCGACATCAGCAATTTCCTCGAGTACGCCGGCGAGCCGGCGGCGCTGAAGCGACAGAGCCTGGGTGTGTGGGTGGTGCTGTTCCTGGCGCTGCTGACCTTCCTGGCCTATCTGCTGAAGAAGGAATACTGGAAGGACGTGCATTGAACGGCGGCCGTTTCGGCCGCATCCCGGCTGCACCGTTGCTGAGCCGATCCCCTGTTCATCCTATTGGCTTTTGTGAGCGAGGGTTGCACACTCAGGGGCCGTGACGACCGTCCGCAATGTGCGGCCGGCGTCGATGCGGCCGGCGGATTCCGGCCGTCGGAGAGCCTTGAATGGCGGCGAGTTTGCGCATGCGAAATACCTTGACGTTGTTTTCCTCCACGGATGATGTCCTGTGCCACCGCGTCCGCCTGGTGCTCGCGGCCAAGGGCGTGACCTACGATTTCGTGGCGGTGGATCCGCAGAATCCGCCGGAAGACCTGATCGACCTGAATCCCTATCACTCCGTGCCGACGCTGGTGGAGCGCGAACTGGTGCTGTACGCCGCCTCGGTGGTCAGCGAGTACCTGGACGAGCGCTATCCGCATCCGCCGCTGATGCCGGTCGACCCGCTTTCGCGCGCGCGCCTGCGTCTGGCGATGTTGCGCATCGAGCACGACTGGGTGCCGCAGGTGCAGGCCATCCAGCTCGGCAACAAGGCCCAGGCCGAAGCCGGGCGCAAGCGCCTGAAGGAACTGCTGACCGCGTCGGTGCCGCTGTTCAAGGCCAGCAAGTTCTTCCTCAATCCGGAGATGAGCCTGGCCGACTGCGCGATGGCGCCGATCATCTGGCGCCTGCAGGCGCTGGACATCCCGCTGCCGAAGGACGGCAAGGCGATCGAGGATTACGGCAACCGCATCTTCCGCAATCCCGGTTTCATCCGCAGCCTGACCGACCAGGAAAAGAAACTGCGCGACCTGCCGGCATGACGCCGTCCGCCGCGCCGTCCCCGCTGTCTTCCGAGCTGTACCGGCGTTGCGCGCCGGCACGTAGAATGGGCGCATGAGCGACGACACTTCCCGCATGACCAGCCATCGCCCGTACCTGCTGCGGGCGCTGGTGGAATGGATCAACGACAACGGCATGACCCCGCACATCCTGGTGGATGCGGGCCTGCCCGGCGTGCAGGTACCGCCGAGCGCGGTCAAGGACGAGCGGGTGGTGCTGAACATCGCCGAGCGCGCGGTGGTGCGTCTGCAGATCGACAACGATGGGGTCAGCTTCACCGCCCGCTTCGGCGGCGTCAGTTATCCGGTGCAGGTGCCCATGTCTGCCGTGCTGGCGGTGTATGCGCGGGAAACCGGGCAGGGCATGGCGCTGCCGGACGACATCCACGGCGCCAGCGAGCCGCCGGGCGACGACACTCCGCCACCGCCGCGGCCGGGCGGTTCCGACGAGGCCGGCAAGCGTCCGCGCCTGCGCGTGGTCAAGTAAGCATCGGATGCGCGGCCGCTGTGGCCGCGCGCTGCCCCCCCGGGACTCGGCGTTTCCAGCGCGTGCGCAGCGCTGGCGCCGCGCGTTCTTCCGTGGGGCGACGTCAGGGCACGTCTCCTCACCCGTCATGTTCCCTGTAGGAGCGGCTTCCGCCGCGACGGCTTTCCAGAGAAGGCCTCGTCGCGGCTGAAGCCGCTCCTGCAGATGACGTGGTGCGTGACGAAGGCGGGCGATTAGAAGTGCCCTTCGGTTGCGACGGGTCTGTCCCCTAGGTCCTTCGCTGCTGAGGTCGCTCCCGCGACCCGCAGGATGGATCGCGGCGAACGCCGACCGGGCGGACGCGCCGGTGTCGGCGATCGAGGATCATCGCCGTCCATGCCAGGTGGCTGGGCCATTCGGTCGCGCGCATCGTTGCTGTCGCAAGCGGGGCCGCGTGCCATCGGCGCGCGGTCGGGGTGCATGGCTCAGTCGCGCTGCGCGCGCGCTTCCTGCAGGCTGCTCACGCTGGCCACCGACGGCCCGGTGAAGGCGATCAACTGATCGCCGAGCAGCACCAGGCGCCCGCTGTGGCGGTCGGTGCCATCGTAGGAATAGTCGAAGCGGAAGCTGCGCTCGAAGCCGAGCCAGCCGCTGGGCAGGCGCCGCAGGCGCAGGCCGGTGCCGTGCACGCTCTGATCCAGCCATTGCACGTCGGCGGCCTTGCAGGCGTTGCGGCCGAGGATTTCGGCGCGTTCGGCGGCGGCGCGCGAGGCGTTCCAGAACGCGAACACCGCCGCGCCGGCGATCATCAACAGGATCAGGCTGGGCATGGCGTCACTGTAGCGACGTGCCGGTAGGTGGGCAATCTGGGGGCGGGGATTGGGGATTCGGGATGGGCAGGAGCGTTGGCGGCTGCCGGGGCGATGCCGTGCGTTGGTGCGCCTGCCGTCATGTGCTGGTTCGCAGCCGAGGCACAAGGATTCCAGTAGCCACCCTGATCCTGAGCGAGGCGCACACGGCGCCTTGATTGCGCAAAGCGCGTGCCCGCCGGAGATGGGTTAGAGGTGCGCCGACGTCGCGATTGGCCGAACGCGTCTCAGCCCTGTGGCTGCGGTTCGGTCTTGGGCGCTTGGTTGCTGGGGGATGCGCCGGGTTGCGGCGGCGCAGGTACCACGACGGGCGCGGGCGGATGGTTCGGGGCGGTGGGCGGCGCTGACGGTACGGCAGGCGTGCCGGGTGCGGTGCTGGCTGGCGTTGCGGTCGGCGGCGCGATCGGCATGGCGGCAGGCACGGCGGGCGGGTTCGGTGGCAGCAACTGCGCTTGCGGTTGCAGCTTCAGCAGGGCCGACCAGTCCTGGCGGTTGAAGTCGCACAGTTCCTCGTGGCCGGGCGTGCATTCGAGCGCGGCGCCTTCGTCGTTCTGGTCCTGCGCCAGCGGCGCATCCAGGTGCAGGCGTCCGCTGCGGTCCAGCTTGAGCTTGCGCATGGTCACCGCGTTGAACACGTTGCCGCCGATCAGGTACAGGGTCTGGTCGCCGCCGACATTGGCCGCGACCACGATGTCGCAATGCGATTCCCACGGCAGCGGGCGGCCACGCGCCAGCGCCTCGCGCAGGCCGGCCGCGCCGACCGGCTGCCGGCGTCCGCGCAGGAAGCACAGCAGGTCGCCGGGGGCGGGCTTCTCCTGCTGCGGGTCGGCGTAGCGGTAGGGCAGGCCGTCGGCGCCGGCCTGGTAGGCGGCGCGGATGTAGTCGATATGGCGGATCGAGGTGTGGAAGCCGGCCACCCCGGCGCGCACCATCACATAGGACACGAAGGCCGCCGACCACGGGTTGTCGACGATGAAGGCGCGGCAGTCGTTCTCGCGGTAGCGCGAACCGTCCAGTTGCTGGCAGCTCTCGGCGCCGTCGAAGTGCCCCATCGCGCCCAGCGTGCCGCTGTCGCGCCAGTACGCGGCGACGCGCTGCCAGGCTTCGATGCCGTCGTCGGCGAGATCGGTGCGTTCGGCCTCGGTGACGCGCAGCCCGGCCAGGCGGCCGTCGCGATCGATGAACGGGCGCCACCACAGCCGATGTTCGTTGCAGGCGGTGCGCACGATCGCCACCGCCGCCGGGCTCAGGCCGAAGCGCGGCGGCAGATCGCAGACTTCCGCGGCCGCGGCGCGGCCGGCGGGAAACAGGGCGGCGACACACAGCAGCGCGAACCAGGGGCGGAACATCGGCGAACTCGGCGGGGAAGGGGACGCGCGCAGCGTCGCAGAGCGGCGTTGGCGAGGCCGTGAAGTGTAGGGCGCGCGGTGCGGCGGTGGACAGGGCGCACCGCGCTGGCCGCGGTGTTCGCGGATGTAGCAGGGGCTTCGCGGCTCCTCCTGCGTGGGATGGGCCTCATCCGGCAACGGCTGGAGCACGCAACGTCGTTACCGGGCAGGCGTGGGCGTGCGCGGGTTTCGCCGCCGCGCCCGTCGCGCAGGCCGATGGCTACTGCGGCGGCGGGCCGAGTTTCAGCGACAGATCCACCGCCTGCACGTGCTTGGTCAACGCGCCGATGGAGATGCAATCGACGCCGTCGGCGGCGATCGCCCGCACCGCGTCCAGGTCGACACCGCCGGAGACTTCCAGCGGAATCGCGCGATGGAACGGGGCGCCCGCAGCGATCGCAACCGCGTCGCGGCGCTGTTCTGCAGTGAAGTCGTCGATCAGGATGCGGTCGCAGCCGGCTTCCAGCGCCTGGCGCAACTGCTCCAGCGTTTCCACCTCGACCACCAGCGGCAGCGCCGGCCATTGCGCGCGCGCGGCCGCCACCGCCGCGGGCAGCGAGCCGGCGGCGTGAATGTGGTTCTCCTTCAGCATCACCGTGTCGTACAGGCCGATGCGATGGTTGTCGCCGCCGCCGCAGCGCACCGCGTACTTCTGCGCCAGGCGCAGGCCGGGCAGGGTCTTGCGCGTATCCAGGATGCGCGCGCCGGTACCGGCGACCGCGGCCACGTAGGCGGCGGTCGCAGTGGCGGTGGCCGACAGGGTCTGCAGGAAGTTCAGCGAGGCGCGCTCGGCGCTGACCAGGGCGCGGCTGCGCCCGTGCAGCAGGGCCAGCACGGTGCCGGCGGCCACGCGTTGGCCTTCGGCCACCTGCCAGTCGATCCGGACCTGGGGATCCAGCGCCCGGTGGCAGGCGTCGAACCAGGGTCGGCCGGCGATCACCGCGTCCTGCTTGCACAGCAGGTAGGCGCTGTCGGCCCGGTCGGGGAGCAGCGCGGCGGTGACGTCGCCGCTGCCGAGGTCCTCGGCCAGCGCACGCGCCACGTCGGCGGCGATCAGCTCCGCCGCGGGCGCCTGCGGCGGCGCCGTATCACGACTCATTTGGCCGGGAAGTCGGCGAGCTGGGCGGTGCCGATGGCTTCTTCGGCCAGCAGCACCGGAATGCCGTCGTCGACGCGGAACACCTGCTTGCGGTCGCGGGTGATCAGGGCTTCGCGCAGCGGTTGCGCCTGCGCACTGCCATCGGCGCGCTGCACGCCGCCGGCGGCGATGGCGCGGTTCAACGCCTCCAGGCCGCGCGCCTCCAGCAGCGCCAGCGGTTGGCGGGTGTCGGGCGAGCACAGCAGGTCGAGCAGTTTGCGGTCCATCCGGTCTTCGTCTTGCGTGGAAGACGGCTAGAATACGTCTTTAAGGCAGGGGACGGCCATGACCTCCAAGCAAACCGCGCCGCTCGTCGGCATCGTGATGGGTTCCCGCTCCGACTGGGAGACCATGCAGCATGCGGCGCAGAAACTCGATGCGCTGGGCGTGCCCTATGAAGTGAAGGTGGTGTCGGCGCACCGCACCCCGGACGTGTTGTTCTCCTATGCCGAGCAGGCGGCCGCGCGCGGCCTGCGCGCGATCGTGGCCGGTGCCGGCGGCGCCGCGCACCTGCCGGGCATGCTCGCGGCCAAGACCGCCGTGCCGGTATTGGGCGTGCCGGAGCAGTCCAAGGCCCTCAACGGCATGGACTCGCTGCTGTCGATCGTGCAGATGCCGGCCGGCATCCCGGTGGCCACCTTCGCGATCGGTATTGCCGGCGCGGCCAACGCCGCGCTGTTCGCTGCGGCGATGCTGGCCCACGACCACGCCGAGATCGGCACCGCGCTGGGCGAGTTCCGCCAGCGCCAGACCGAGGACGTGATGGCCAAGGACGATCCGCGCCAATGACCACTGTCGGCATTCTGGGGGCGGGGCAGTTGGCACGCATGCTGGCCGTGGCCGGCGTGCCGCTGGGCCTGCGCTTCGCGCTGCTGGATCCGGCGGCCGACGCCTGCGCCGGGCAGGTGGCGCCGCTGCGGGTCGGCGACTATGCCGACCAGGCCGCGCTGGCCGCGTTCGCGGACGCGGTCGACGTGGCGACCTTCGATTTCGAGAACGTGCCGGCGGACAGCGCCGCCGCCCTGGCGGGGCAGGTGCCGGTGTTCCCGAGCCCGGATGCGCTGGCCGTGGCGCAGGACCGCCTGGCCGAGAAGTCCCTGTTCCGCGAGCTCGGCATCCCGGTGCCGGCGTTCGCCGCGGTCGACACCCGCGCCGGTCTGGACGCAGCGCTGGCGCAGGTCGGCACGCCGTGCATCCTCAAGACCCGCCGGCTCGGCTACGACGGCAAGGGCCAGTTCCGCATCGCCTCTGCCGCCGACGCCGATGCGGCCTGGGCGGCGCTGGGCGCGCAGGCGGCCAGCGTGGGCCTGATCGTCGAGGCGTTCGTGCCGTTCCAGCGCGAGGTCAGCGTGGTGGCGGTGCGCGGCCGCGACGGCGAGTTCCGCACCTGGCCGTTGACCGAGAACTGGCACGTGCACGGCGTGCTGTCGGCCAGCCTGGCACCGGCGCAGGCCGATGCGGCGCTGGAGCAGGCGGCGGTGGCGCATGCGCGTGCGCTGGCCGAGCGCCTGCAGTACGTGGGCGTGTTCGCGCTGGAACTGTTCTGCCGCGACGGCGAACTGCTGGCCAACGAGATGGCGCCGCGCGTGCACAACTCCGGCCACTGGACCATCGAAGGTGCGGAAACCTCGCAGTTCGAGAACCACCTGCGCGCAGTGCTGGGGCTGCCCTTGGGGTCCACGCGCATGCGCGGCCATGCCTGCATGCTCAACTGGATCGGGGCGATGCCCGACGCTTCGCCGGTGCTGGCCCAGCCCGGCGGTCACTGGCACGACTACGGCAAGGAACCGCGCGACGGCCGTAAGGTCGGCCACGCCACCTTGCGCGAGGACGCTCCGGAGGCGCTGGCCCAGGCGCTTCAGGCCGTGGGTGCGCAACTGCAGCGCGAGATCCAGGTCGCCCCGGTGATCGCCGCCCTGCGCGGCCAGCGCTGAACCCGCGGCACCAGGCCCAGGTCACGCCTGGGCCTTGAGCCGGCGGCCACGGCCGCCGCTCCCGCCAATTCCGAATACCCAATCCCGGCTCACCGCAGATTGGACGCCGCGAATTCCCAGTTCACCAGCTTCCAGAACGCCTGCAGATAGCGCGCGCGGTCGCCGGGGTAGTCGGTGTAGTAGGCGTGTTCCCAGACATCGCAGGCCAGCAGCGGCGTGTCGTCGCCGGTCAGCGGGGTGCCGGCGTTGGCGGTGCTGACCACCGCCAGGCTGGCGTCCGGACGCTGCACCAGCCAGACCCAGCCGGATCCGAACAGCGCCAGTGCCATGCGCTCGAACTCGGCCTTGAAGCGTGCCACGTCGCCGAAGCTCTTGGCCAGGCGCTCGCCGAGCGCGCCGCCGGGTTCGCCGCCGCCGCGCGGGCGCAGGCCGCGCCAGTAGAACTCGTGGTTCCAGACCTCGGCCGCCTCCTGGAACAGCCGGCCCTGGGCGCGCCGCAGCAGGTCCGGCAGCGCCAGCTCGGCCAGGTCGCTGCCGGCCAGCCGCGCATTGAGTCGTTCCACCAGGGCGCGCTGATGCTGGCCGTGGTGCTGTTCCACCGCGGCGGCGGACAGGTGCGGGGCCAGCGCCGCAGCGGCGTAGGGCAGGGGAGCGAGTTCGATGGGCATGGATCCTCTGGCGGTTTCGGGCGCGCGTCGCGGTACTGCCGCGCGCAGGGCTTACACTATGCGGCTACGCGAGAGTCTAGCCGACCGCCAAGGTCGTTCTTTCGCCCCAGCAGGAGAGAACCCGCATGCAGGTGATGGAGCGCATCCAGGCCGACGTCGAACGCCATCCCATCGTGTTGTTCATGAAGGGCACGCCGCAGTACCCGATGTGCGGCTTTTCCAGTCGCGCATTGCAGGCGCTGCTGGCCGCTGGCGCCGACCGCCTGCACACCGTCAACGTGCTCGACGAGCCGGAGATCCGTGCCAACCTGCCGCGCTACTCGAACTGGCCCACGTTCCCGCAGCTGTTCATCCACGGCGAGCTGATCGGCGGCTGCGACATCACCATGGAACTGTTCGAGTCCGGCGAGCTGCAGCGCATCGTGACCGAGGCCTACCAGGCGTGAGTGCAGCTGCGTCACCGCAGGCCGGCGCCCTGGCGCAGCGGGTGATCCTGGTCAGCGGCGCCGCCGGCGGGCTCGGCAGCGCCGCGGCGCTGGCCTGCGCCCAGGCCGGCGCCACGGTGGTCCTGCTCGGGCACAAGCCGGCACGCTTGAACCGGGTCTACGACGCGATCGCTGCGGTCGGCGCCGCGCCGCTGCTGTATCCGCTGGACCTGCTCGGTGCCACCCCGCCGGACTAC
This sequence comes from Xanthomonas sp., assembly GCA_040509765.1. GTDB lineage: Bacteria > Pseudomonadota > Gammaproteobacteria > Xanthomonadales > Xanthomonadaceae > Xanthomonas_A. The sequence continues at coordinate 16,075 of JBEVKG010000148.1, read as the reverse complement.
GCGACCCTGGCCGAGCGCCTGCAGGGCGAGCTCGGCCGCCTGGACGGGCTGCTGCACTGCGCCGCCGACTTCGCCGGCCTGACCCCGTTCGAGCATGCCGATCCGGCCCAGTTCGCGCGCGCCATCCACGTCAACCTGACCGCTGCGGCCTGGCTGACCCAGGCCTGCCTGCCGTTGCTGCGGCAGGCCGAGGATGCCGCGATCGTGTTCGCCGTGGACGATCCGGCGCGGGTCGGCCAGGCCTACTGGGGCGGCTACGGCGCGGCCCAGCACGGCCGGCGCGGCCTGCTGGCGAGCCTGCACGGCGAATTGGCCGCCTCGCGCGTGCGTGTGGCCGGGCTGCAGCCGGGGCCGATGCGTACCGCCCTGCGCGCCCGTGCCTTCACCCATCAAGAAGACCTCGACGCGGTCGATCCGGCGCGCTACGCCGGGGCCTGCGTCGACCTGCTGTCGCCCGCCGGCGCCGCGCACCGCGGCGCGATCTGGAATCTCCTGGCATGACCATCCTGTCGGCAGCGCTGCTGCTGTTCCTGATCCTCGATCCGCTGGGCAACATCCCGGTGTTCCTCAGCGTGCTCAAGCCATTGCCGGCGCGGCGCCAGCGCATCGTGCTGGCGCGCGAGCTGCTGATCGCGCTGGGTGTGCTGATGGGCTTCCTGTGGGGCGGCAAGTACGCCCTGGAAGTGATGCACCTGCGCCAGGAGTCGGTGGCGATCGCCGGCGGCATCGTGCTGTTCCTGATCGGCATCCGCATGATCTTCCCGCGCCCGGAAGGGCTGATGGGCGAGATTCCCGACGGCGAGCCGTTCATCGTGCCACTGGCCATCCCGCTGGTGGCCGGCCCCTCCGGCATGGCCGCGGTGATGCTGATGGGCAGCAACGAGCCGACCCGGCTGGGCGAATGGAGTCTGGCGCTGATCCTGGCCTGGCTGGGGACATCGGCCCTGCTGTTCTCCGGCACCCTGTTGTACAAGCTGCTCGGCATGCGCGTGCTGACCGCGGTCGAGCGGCTGATGGGCATGCTGCTGGTGGCGATCTCGGTGCAGATGTTCCTGGACGGGCTCAGCGCCTACCTGAAGCTGCCGGTCGCCGGCTGAGGCCCAGCCCGGCCGAGCGGTGGCGCCGTGGGGAAGGCGCGGCCCTGGGCGCATGGGGCGTCGAGCGTGCTGCGTCGCATGCCGTGGGCGCAGGGGCGGCGCTGCCGATCGCCGTCACGTCCCTCGAGGCCGTCCAGGCCGTCTCGCCGATGCCGGCCAGGACTGGGATTCAAGTCCCGTGATGTCCGCTTGTGCCTTGTTGTCACGGTTTGGCAACAAATTGGCCCTATGGTGTTAAACTCATGTTAACCCTTGCGGGGAATCGGCAAGGGTGGCCAAACCTCCATTCCGCGGCCGTGCGCCCTTACCCGCACGGCACCGCCATGCGCATTTCGTCAACTCCATCGAGGCTATTGCAATGATCCAACCCCGTCTGCGGATGTCCAAGCTCACCCTGGGCCTCGTTGCGGCGCTGGCCGCGGCGCCGGTGTTCGCCCAGAGCACCTCCGCCGGTGTCGGCGGCGTGGTGACCCATGGCGGCCAGCCGGTCGCCGGTGCCGAGGTGACCATCACCCACGTCGAGTCGGGCACGGTCAGCCGCGCCACCACCGATGCCGCCGGTCGCTACAACGCGCGCGGCCTGCGCGTCGGCGGTCCGTACAGCATCACCATCACCAAGTCGGGCGACGGCACCAAGACCGAAGACGGCGTGTACCTGAGCGTCAACCAGAACGCCACCATCAATGCCGACCTGACCGGCGACATGGCCGCGCCGACCACGCTGGAGACGGTCAACGCCGTGGCCATCGCCGGCGGCTCGGAAGTGTTCAGCGCGACCAAGATGGGCTCGGGCACCAACGTCGGCCGCGAGCAGATCGAAGCGCTGCCGTCGATCAACGGCAACATCCAGGACTACATGCGCCTGGATCCGCGCGTGGCCTTCGTCGATCGCGCCTCTGGCACGATCAGCGCCGGCGGCCTCAACCCGCGCTACAACTCGATCAACATCGACGGCGTCTCGGCCAGCGACACCTTCGGCCTGGAAGGCAACAACATGACCACCCGGCGTCAGCCGGTGTCGATGGAGGCGATCGAAGCCATCGACGTCAACCTGTCCAACTACGACGTCAGCATCGCCAGCGCCGCCGGCGCCACCGTCAACGCGGTGACCAAGTCCGGTACCAACGAGTTCCACGGTTCGGTGTACGGCAGCTATCGCGATGGCGACTGGTTCGGCGACAACCCGGACGGCAGCAAGTTCAACGGCTTCACCAAAGAGAAGACCTACGGCGCGACCTTCGGCGGCCCGATCGTCAAGGACAAGCTGTTCTTCTTCGCCAATTACGAGAAGTTCCAGCAGGACGCGCCGGGCCTGGATCTGGGCAGCACCGCGCTGGGCAAGGCCAACGCCAAGTACGGCATGGCCGATGTGACCCGCGCCCAGCAGATCGCCAAGAACTACGGCTTCGACGCCGGCACCCTGGACAGCGACGGCAATACCGACCTGAAGGAATACGCGCTCAAGCTCGACTGGAACATCAGCGACAACCACCGCGCCAGCTTCCGCTACAGCAAGCTCGACCAGAGCAAGCTGCGCATCAACGGTGCCGGCAGCTCCAGCCAGGCCTCGCTGAGCTCGTACTGGTACCAGCACGAGAAGTCGGTCGAGAGCTACGTCGGCCAGCTGTTCAGCGACTGGTCCGAGAACTTCTCCACCGAGTTCAAGGTGTCCTACCGCGACTACTCCGCGATCCGCGTGGTGCCGACCAACGCGCCGAGCATCGCCGTGTACTTCGACGGCTCGGTCGCCAATCCGACCGGCGACGTGCTGTATCTGGGTACCGAGACCAACTCGCAGGGCAACATCCTCACCACCAAGACCTGGAACTACTACGGTGCGGGCACCCTGACCCTGGACAACCACAACCTGAAGTTCGGCGTCGACTACAGCACCAACGACATCTACAACCTGTACGGCCGCAACACCTGGGGCGTGTACACCTTCTTCGGCCTGGACAACTTCGCCAGCGGCCGCTGGAGCTCGTACCAGCTCAACCAGGAGCGTAGCCCGGGTTCGATCGCGGCCGACTACAAGAACAGCAACCTCGGCCTGTTCGTGCAGGACACCTGGTACGTCAACAACAACCTGACCCTGACCCTGGGTCTGCGCGGCGATCGCGCCAAGGTGAGCCCGGATCCGACCTATAACGCTGGGGCGCAGGCCTACTTCGGCTACGACAACAGCAAGGTCTTCAACGGCGATTTCCTGATCCAGCCGCGCTTCGGCTTCAACTACACCTTCGACACCGACCGTCCGACCCAGCTGCGCGGTGGCGTGGGCCTGTTCCAGGGCGATGCGCCGCAGGTGTGGATCGGCAACAGCTACTCCAACACCGGTTTCAACTACAACGCCTACAGCTACACCGCCTACAACCCGGCACTGCCGTTCAGCGCCAACAAGGACACCCAGCCGGTCCCGACCACGCCGGGTTCCGCGACCCAGGGCGTGAGCTTCGTCGGCAACGACTTCAAGCTGCCGTCGCTGTACAAGGCCAACCTGGCCCTGGATCACGAACTGCCGTGGTACGGCATCGTGGCCTCGGCCGAGCTGCTGGTGACCAAGGTCAAGGACGGCCTGTACTACAAGAGCCTGAACATCGGTCGCGTCAATGGCCAGGGCCAGGATCCGAGCCCGGCCTACTACGGTCCGGACGGCCGTGCGCTGTACTGGAACCCGGCGCGTACCGGCCGTCCGTGGGCGACCGGCGACAACCGCTACAACCGCAACCAGGCGTACAGCGACGTCTACCTGATCGACAACACCGACAAGGGCAAGACCCAGCAGTTCACCGTGTCGCTGTCCAAGCCGTTCAGCGAAGGCGGCGACTGGTCCTGGACCCTGGGCTATACCTACACCCATGCCACCGAAGTCGGTTCGCTGACCAGCTCCACCGCCAGCTCGGGCTGGGGCTACCAGTACGCCTTCAACGCCAACTCGGAAACCGAGAACACCTCGCGCTACGAGATCAAGGACCGGATCTCCGGCTCGCTGGACTGGAAGCACATGTTCTTCGGCGACTACGAGACCCGCGTGGGCCTGGTCTATGAAGGCCGCAGCGGCCGTCCGTACAGCTACGTGTTCAACGGCGACGCCAACGGCGACGGCCGGTCGACCAACGACCTGTTCTACGTGCCGAAGGGCCCGGGCGACGTGCTGTTCGGCACGCTCAGCAGCACCGGCGCGTTCACCGCCAACCCGGCGCTGCAGCAGCAGTTCTTCGACTGGCTGGCCAAGAACCCGCAGCTGGCCAAGTACGCCGGCAGCTACGCCCCGGCCAACGGCTTCCGCTCCGGCTGGATCAACACCTTCGACGTGCGTATCACCCAGCAGCTGCCCGGCTTCTTCAAGGGCCACAAGTCCGAGGTCTGGCTGGACATCCAGAACGTGGGCAACCTGCTGAACAAGAAGTGGGGCCGGATCTACGACTACGGCTTCTACGCCGACGCCCGCGTCGCCAACCTGCAGGGCATCTACCAGGGCAAGTACGTGTACAACACCCTGTACACCGACCAGCCGACGGCCGCCAACGCCGACGCCGACGGTTTCAACACCGGCGTGTCGCAGTGGTCGCTGCAGTTGGGCTTCCGCTATCAGTTCTGATCGCGGCGCGCGCTAGCTGAAGCGTTGGAAACGGCCGGGGCGACCCGGCCGTTTTCTTTTTGCGGGGGCTGACGTTAAAGTCGCCGGCTGACGACACCGACAAGACATCCGATATGACGACCAGCAATACGGCCGCGCGCGCGCTGCCGGTAGTGGATGCGCGGATCTATCCGCGCGGCGGCCTGGACATTCTTTCGCGCGTGGAAGTGGCGCGCCTGCGCGACGCGTCCAGCGGCGGCCTGCACGAACTGCTGCGGCGCTGCGCGCTGGCGGTGCTGACCAGCGGCAGCGCGTCCGACGATCCGCGCGCCGCGCGCGATCTGTACCCGGACTTCGACATCCAGGTGGCGCAGCGCGACCGCGGCGTGCGCATCGACCTGCTCAACGCGCCGGCGATGGCCTTCGTCGACGGCGAAATCATCAACGGCGTGGCCGAGCTGCTGTTCGCCGTGGTCCGCGACCTGGCCTACATGGCCATCGAACTCGGCCCGGAATCGACCACCGACCTGCAGTCCAGCGAGGGCATCACCAATGCGGTGTTCGGCCAGCTGCGCAACGCGCGCATCCTGCAGCCGAACGATCCCAAGCTGGTGGTGTGCTGGGGCGGCCATTCGATCTCGCGCGACGAGTACCTGTACACCAAGCAGGTCGGCTACGAGCTGGGCCTGCGCGGGCTGGACATCTGCACCGGCTGCGGCCCGGGCGCGATGAAGGGGCCGATGAAGGGCGCCACCATCGCCCATGCCAAGCAGCGCAAGCACGACAACCGCTACATCGGCGTGACCGAGCCGGGCATCATCGCCGCCGAGTCGCCGAACCCGATCGTCAACCACCTGGTGATCATGCCGGACATCGAGAAGCGCCTGGAGGCCTTCGTCCGCATCGGCCACGGCATCATCGTATTCCCCGGCGGCGTCGGCACCGCCGAGGAGATCCTGTACCTGCTCGGCATCCTGCTGCGCGAGGAGAACCGCGACCTGCCGTTCCCGCTGATCCTCACCGGCCCGACCATCGCCGCGCCGTACTTCGAGCAGATCGACCGCTTCCTGCGCCTGACCCTGGGCGAGGTGGCGACCTCGCGCTACGAGATCGTGGTCGGCGATCCGGTGGCGGTGGCGCGCAAGATGGCCGCCGGCATCCAGCAGGTGCGCACGCACCGCAAGGAACAGAAGGACGCGTTCTACTTCAACTGGTCGGTGGACATCCCGCTGGAGTATCAGCGTCCGTTCGAACCGACCCACGAGGCGATGGCCGCGCTGGATCTGCACCATGGGCGTCCGCCGCACGCCTTGGCCGCGGACCTGCGCCGCGCCTTCTCCGGCATCGTCGCCGGCAACGTCAAGGAAGACGGCATGCGCCGCATCGAGCAGCATGGCCCGTTCGAGATCCATGGCGATGCGGACATGATGCAGGCCCTGGACGAACTGCTGCGCGCCTTCGTCGAGCAGCGCCGCATGAAGATCTCCGGCGAGTACCGGCCCTGCTACCGGGTCATGGCCTGAGCCCGATCCGGATCGTCGCGACGAACCAGGCGCCATCGCTGTCGGTGTGCAGCGAGGCGCCTTGCAGGCTTTCCAGGCGCGTGCGCAGCGCCGACAGGCCGACGCGGTGACCGCGGCCGATGTGCGGCGACAGGCCGCCCACCGGCACCGCGTTGCGCACCCGGATTTCCAGGGTGCCGTCGCGCTCGCCGATGACGATGCCGATCTCGCCGCCCTCGGCACTGCATTCGATGCCGTGGTGGACGGCGTTCTCCAGCAGCGGCTGCAGCGACAGCCGCGGAATCCGTACCGGGACCGGCGCCTCGGGTAGATCCCAATGCACGCGCAGGCGCGGTCCGAAACGGATCGCCTCGATGTCCAGGTAGCGCCTGGCCAGGTCGATCTCGTCCTGCAGGTCGACCAGATCCGGCGCAGCCAGCGCGGCGCGGAACAGGTCCGACAGGTCCATCAGCAACTGTTCCACCTGCTGCGGTTGCCGGTGTACCAGCATCACCGCGGTGTTGAGCGTGTTGAACAGGAAGTGCGGCTGCACGCGCGCGGTGAGCGCGTCGATCTCGGCCTGCTTGGCGCGTTCGACCAGTTGCTTGATGCGCACATGGTTGTGCAGCGCGGCCATGCCGAGCAGGCCGATCAGCAGGGCGATGCCGGACAACTGCAGCGACAGCGTCAGCCATGCGCGGCTGGAGAGCTGCCAGTAGTCGCCGAAGGTGTACAGGATCACGCCGCTGATCAGCCAGGTCAGTGCCTGCATCAGGCCCAGCGTGGCCACGGTGATGGACAGGAAGCCGCATCCGGCCAGCGCCCGGCGCAACAGCAGCAGGCTTGCCAGGGTCAGCAGCGCGACCCACTGGATGCCCAGCGACGCCAGCCCGAAGTAGACCCAGCGGCTCCAGGGCATGCCCGCGCCCGGGACCGGGGTCAGGGCGAGGATGGCGGCGATGCATTCGCCGGCCATCACGATCCAGATCAGGGTCGAAGGTTGCTTGAGGACCTGCAACTGGTCGTTGGAGTAGGCGGAGGCGGGCATCGGGGGCGGAGGGCGGTGGGGCAGGGCCGAGGTGCATCATGCCGGCTGGCGCCGTGCGGCGCACGGTCCGTCCACTCCCCCATATCCGCCATCCGTCGGCAACGGCTGGCGCGGGGACGGTCCGGCCGCTAGCGTGGCTGGCGGGAGAATCTGGGGAAAGAAATGGCGGTTCCTTGCGAGCGTGGCCTTGCCGAGCGGACGCAGCGTGGCTTCACGCTGGTGGAGTTGATGGTCACCGTGGCGGTGCTGGCCATCATCATGGCGCTGGCGGTGCCCAGCTTCACCGGTCTGATCCGCAGCAACCGCCTGACCGGCGCCGCCAACGAACTGATCGCCGCGGTGCAGTTGACGCGCTCGGAAGCGGTGCGCCTCAACGGCGGTGTCAGCCTGTGCCGCAGCGACGACGGCGCCACCTGCGCCAGCGGCGGCAACTGGACCCGTTACCTCACCGTCGCCCGCGACGGCACGGTGCTGCGCAGCACGACCCTGCGCACCGGTTTGGTCGTCACCAGTAACACCCTCGACGCCCTGGGCGACAAGCTGACCTTCGGCGCCGACGGCATCGCGCGCAACAGCAGCGGCACACCGGTGACGGGGGGCATCGTGGTCTGCATGGCGGTCACCAACCCCTCCAACAACGTCCGCAGCGTCAACCTGATGGGCGGCAGCCGCGCCCAGGTCACCTCGACCTCCGACGGCGGCAGATGCAACACCACTGGCTAAGCCGGTTTCGGCAAGCGGAGACACCATGAAGCGGTTCCAGAACGGCAGGCATATGGCGGGCGTCACCCTCATCGAGGTGATGATCTCGGTGTTGATCCTGGGAGTGGGCATGCTGGGCGTGGCGGCGATGCAGACCACCGCGCTGCGCAACAACCAGAGCGCGCTGCAGCGCAGCCAGATCGTCATGCAGACCTACACGATCCTCGATGCGATGCGCGCCAACCGTAACGCGGCGATGCTGGGCGCCTACAACACCGGCAGCATGCTGTGCACGGCGCCGGCGACCGGCGATCTGGTGGCGACCGACAAGGCGGTCTGGCTTAACGGCTTGAAGGACGCGATCGGCGGCGACAAGACCACGACTTGCGGTTCCATCGCCTGCACCGACGGCAATTGCACGATCGTCGTGCAATGGGACGACAGCCGCGGATTGAATTCGAGTGCCAACGGCAACATCAGCGGCAGCGCGACCCAGACCCTGAGCACGACGGCCCAACTGTGAACACACTGATCGCGCGGACGCCGCCACGGCGCCAATCCGGCTTCAACCTGATCGAACTGATGATCTCGATGCTGCTCGGCCTGCTGGTGGTCGGCGCGGCGATCGGCATCTTCCTGTCCAACCGCCAGACCTATTCGGCCACCGAGGGCCTGAGCCGGATTCAGGAGTCGGCGCGGACCGGCTTCGAGATGATGTCGCAGGACATCCGCGAGGCCGGCGGCAATCCCTGCGATTCCGGATTGCCGGTGGCGAACGTGCTGAGCAATCCCACGGCGAGCTGGTGGATGAACTGGGCGCTGCCGCTGACCGGCTACGAGAACAGCAATCCGCCCGGTCTCACCGTCACGTCAGGTACCGACGCGATCCAGATCCTTTCCGCCGGCACCGGCGGCGCGACCGTGACCGCGCACAACCCGGCGAATCAGACGCTGACGCTCAACGCGGCGGCGCCGGATCTGCACAGCAACGCGATCATGCTGTTGTGCGACCGCCAACAACTGGCGGTGCTGCAGGTGAACAGCGTGTCCGGCACCACAGCCAGCTACTCCAGTGGCGGCCTCAATACCTGCACACGGCTCGGACGCCTGCCTGGCGTATGCGTCGCCGGCTCGAACAATTACACCTACGAGATCAACTCCATCCTGACCGAAGTGCGCGCCGTGCGCTGGTATGTCGCTGCCAGCAGCGGAGGAGCGGGCGGTACCTCGCTGTATCAGGAGGTGATCGCGCCGGGCGGCACCAGCCAGAAAAACGAAATCGCCGATGGCGTCACCGGCCTGCAGTTCAAGTACCTTTCCACCGGCGGCACCGCCTATGCCGATGCCAACGCCGTGGGCAACTGGGCCAACGTGATCGCGGTACAGGTCAGCATGACCGTCAGCTCCAGCACTGCAGCCGGTGCGGGCAAGCCGCCGGTGGCTCGGACCTTCAGCACGATCGTGAGCATCAGGAATCGGAACCCGTGAACATGTCGCCGTCGCCCCGCCGGCAAGCCGGCATCTCGCTCATCGTGGTCCTGCTGCTGTTGCTGGTGATGACCCTGCTGGGTCTGGCCGTGCTGCGCGGCACGCTGCTGCAGGAACGCATGTCCTCCAACATGTACGACCGCAGCCTGGGATTCCAGGCTGCCGAAAGCGCATTGCGTGACGCGGAGAAGGTCATTCAGAACGCCGCTGCGGGTGGCAATACTGTCGGCTTCAACTGCTCGTCGGGCACCACGGTGTGTCCGGCCGTGCCCAGCAACACCTATACCGGCAATGCTTCGGGTGGCTGCGCGCTGGGCGTTCAGGAGTGCTGGGTGAATGGAACAGTGAAGCCGACCGGTCAGGCGGTCCCGGCGCAGTACTACATTCAGTATCTGGGCCAGCGCACCAGTGAGGATCAGCTGGGCCTGGGGTCGAGCATCAATCAGAACCAGTACGGCGGCACCGGCGGCACCTCGCTGGAGAAGTACTACCGGGTCATCGCCCGCAGCGGCGATCCGTCCGCTTCAAACGGTCGCGCCGTCGTCGTGCTGCAGACCAATGTCACCGTCAAGTAAGGATCCCTCTATGACCAGTCGAGCGAAGAAGGCGACGTACCGGGACTGGCTCCTTGCCGTGGTGGCCGGTGTGTTCATCGGGACCGTGGGTGGTGCCGGCGCGGATGTGGATGTCTCGCAATCGCCGCTGTATGTCGGTAGTGATGTGCCTGGCAACCTGGCGTTCGTGCCGTCGGTGGAATTCCCCACCGTGATCAGTAAGGCGAATCTGTCCGATAGCTATTCGGCTACAGCTAAATTCGTCGGCTACTTCGATTCCAAGAAGTGCTACAAGTATAACTATAGCGACAAAGAGACTGAGCGCTATTTTTATCCTGTTAGTGTAATTGGCAGTAATCCAAGCAATTACACGTGTAGTGGTGACGGAATTTGGGCGGGAAATTTCCTGAACTGGGCGGCCACTCAAACCATCGATCCTTTTCGTTCGGCATTGACGGGTGGCTATCGTGTAACCGATACGACGACCGACACTATTCTGGAAAAGGCCATTGCTGATCGTGAAAGTACAGGCAATTTCCCGCGTCGCTCCATGAATGATTCTAATCTGATTGCAGGGGGGACGCCCGCGAGTTGGAAGAACTTCAACATGCGGATTGACGGTCTTGGTAACCAAATGAACTTTAGTGGCAGTTCACTTGGCGATCCGACTAAGGCAATTCCATATGATCCCACTAAGCACCGCTTGGATGGCAGTCTCCTGGCTCCTGACGGTTCGCGGTGCATCTTTCTTGTGAATTGCGTTGCAGATACATCGCTAACATTTACAGTTTCCGTGCGAGTGAAGGTTTGCGATAGCGCCTTTCTGGAAGATAATTGTGTCCGTTATCCGAGTGGATATTATAAGCCTGAAGGGCTGATTCAGCAGTACGCGAAGCGTATTCGCTATAGTGTGTTTAGCTACAAGAACGATGATAATTCCTCTGTGGATAGCGGGATTCTGCGCGCCAACCAGAAGTTTGTAGGGCCTCTCACCTACAACCCGGAGGAGGGGCCGCTGACTAATGCGGCAAGCGAGTGGGATCCCGCAACGGGTGTCATTTATCAGAACCCAGATGCTGCCGATGCTAGTGCGACGACCACAGCCATTGGAGGTGGGTACTCTATTAAAGATAGTGGGGTTATTAATTATCTTAATAAATTCGGTCAGCTAAAAACAGGTAAGAACGTCAAGTCGTACGATGACGTCAGTGAGTTGTATTATGCGGCAATTCGTTATTTTAAGCATCAGGGGAACGTTGCGGCATATTCGGCGTTGACTGCCGGTACCTCGCAAGGTCGTTACCAGCAGTCCGATGGGTTTCCAGTTATCACAAACTGGAAAGATCCGATTTCATATCGTTGCCAAGTCAATGTAATTCTTGGTATTGGTGATACCAATACGCACTACGATAAAAATTTGCCTGGCAATACCAATACGGCTGGCGAACCCGCCAAGCCTGTGGAAGTTGTAGGCGATAAATCTGTCGATGTAGTGTCGCGAATGGCGCAGATTTGGCGAAAAGAGGGGTTGAGTGAGTCCGATGCTGCGACGAGGGCTGTGTCAAGTTCTTTCAATTCCGGAGGAAACAATAATTCAGCCTACATTGCAGCGCTTGCTTATGACGCGCACACCAAGGATCTTCGCCCTGATGCTGCTAAAGATGGGTTGCCTGGAATGCAGACTCTGTCGACGCACTGGGTGGACGTCGTGGAGTACGGAAATTACAAATCACCGAGTACGAATCAGTACTGGTTGACGGCCAAGTATGGCGGGTTTCGTGTACCTGCTGGATACAATCCAGACACGGACGTCACTGCATTGGACGATCCCACGTGGTGGGACAGTAAATCCTACGTCAATAATCAGGCCGGCTACAAACAGCCCGATAACTACTACACCGCGGCGGATGCGGAAAGAATGGTGGCTAGCCTGCGCAATGCATTCTTGCGCATCATCGACGAGATGAAGGGGTCTGCGGCATCGCTCGCCAGCAATACGACCAAGTTGGAAGCGGGCGCGCGGACCTATCAGTCGGTGTTCTACAGCGGCACTTGGCGTGGCGATGTTGTCGCGTACGATGTCAATCAGACTACTGGAGCGCTAACACAGGCATGGAGCGCAAACGCGCAGTTGCCGGCCTGGGATACCCGAACGATCAAGTTCGTCAACTCGAATGGAAATCTGGACGATTTCGCCTACGGCAAGCTCTCCGGTACGCCGTTGTCGTCGGCGACCCAGAACCAGATCAATTATCTGCGCGGCGATCGCTCGCAGGAGAAGGCCAACGGCGGCGTCCTGCGTACCCGTACCGGCATCCTGGGCGACATCGTCAATTCGCAGCCGGTCTATGTGGGCGCACCCAATCCGCGGCTGTACACGACGGCGACGTTCAATGGCGCCAGCACCTACGCGTCCTTCGCCGCGGCCAAGTCCACGCGCACACCGATGCTCTATGTCGGCGCCAACGACGGCATGCTGCATGGATTCGATGCCACTACCGGTGCGGAAAAATTCGCTTTCGTGCCGAAAGCGGCGATGACCGGATTGCTCGACTACACCGATCCGAACTACCAGCACCGGTACTACGTGGACGGCGAACTCACCGTGTCGGACGTCTACTCCGGCAGCGGCTGGCGCTCGGTGCTGATCGGCACCATGGGACGGGGCGGCAAGGGCATGTTCGCGCTGGATGTCACCGACCCCAACAACATCACGGTGCTGTGGGACAAGACCTCCACGACATCCGACCTGGTCGGGCTCGGCAACAATCTCGGCAAGCCGATCATCGGGCAACTCGCCAACGGCCAGTGGTACGCGATGCTCGGCAATGGCCCCAACAGCAGCGGTGATTCGGCGGATCTCATCCTGGTGAACGCCATCACCGGTGCGTCGAGCCGCATCCAGACGGGGGCTAGCGGCAACAATGGCCTGTCCGCCGTATTGGCCTGGTCGTCCAACAACGATTTCATCGTCGATCGCCTGTATGCCGGCGATCTCAACGGGAATGTCTGGCGGTTCGACATGACCGGTGCGAGCGGTACACCGCGCAGGCTGTTTTCCGCCAGCTATGGGGCCAAGGCGCAGCCGATCACCGCCGCGCCGACGGCGGCGAAGGACCCGGCGACGGGCTTGACCTGGGTGTTCTTCGGGACCGGCAAGTACCTGTCCAGCGGCGATCTGGCCAACAAGGACGTGCAGACCTGGTATGGCCTGATCGATCGCGGCACTACGATTCCGTCCAGCCGCTCGACACTGAACAAGGTCAACATCCTGCAGGAAGGCACCGTCAACGGCTTTGCCGTGCGGGTGATCGAGGACAAGCCCAGCGCCGGGCAGGATGGCTGGTACATGGACCTGCTGTCGCCGCCGGGAACGGCGCAGGGCGAGCGCATGGTGGTGTCCAACTTCTTCCAGGGCACGGCATTGATTGGCACCACGCGCATCCCGGATTCGGGCGACGTCTGTTTCCCTAGCGGCAAGGGCTTCGTGATGGCGATCAATCCGTTCACCGGGGGGCGGCTGTCGCAGTCCTTCTTCGACCTGGACGGCAGCGGCGGATCCAGCACCGGCGATACACTCAATGGCACTCCGGTTTCTGGCATTGGCCTGAACAGCAGCCCCAATAGTCCGATCTTTATCGGTAACCAGATGCAGATCGCCTTGGACAACGCGAGTACGACCACGCTCGGTACCAACAGCAGCGCGCTCAGCATGAAGCGCGTGTCCTGGCGCGAACTCCTGAGGAACAATTGATGCGACTCCCGTCTATTTCGGCCCGCCGGCAACTCGGCTTCACCCTGATCGAACTGATGATCGTGGTTGCGATCGTGGGTGTTCTGGCGGCGATCGCGTTCGCCAGCTATCAGTCGTACGTCATCAAGGCGCGACGTTCCGCGGCGGCCGTTTGCCTGCAGCAGGGTGCGCAATTGATGGAGCGCTACTACACGGCAGGGGATGGTTCCGGCAAGGTTCTTACCTACGACGGAGCGCCCGCACCCACTTGCCCCGACCTGAGCAAGTTCTATACGGTTGGCTTCGCGTCTCAGCCAACAGCCAGCGCTTTCAAGCTTATCGCTACTCCTACCTTGCTGCAGAAGGACACGAAATGCGGTGTGCTCGGCCTCGATCAAGCTGGTACACGTACAGCGTCGTTGGCAACTGATCCCAGAGACTGTTGGTAATGCCCGGAGCGATTTTTGTAGCGGATCTTCTTTGCCCTCTTGCGAGACTTCCGGCGACTCTATACAATGCGCCTCCCCGCCCGAATAGCTCAGCCGGTTAGAGCACTTGACTGTTAATCAGGGGGTCGTTGGTTCGAGTCCAACTTCGGGCGCCAAATCCGCAAAGGCCGCGAGCAATCGCGGCCTTTGCTTTTGCGCGTCAGTCCGGGATCCGGCAGGGCATCGGGTCCGTCGCTTTTCGGGTGCGGATGCGTCCGGTGTTGTTCACCACCACCGCCGCGCGCAGCCGGCCGCGCTCGCAGATGCTGACGGTCAGGTTGCTGCCGGCGCTGCGGCCATCGGGCAGGAAGCGGATCGAGGGCCGGCCGCGGTTGGAGCGCAGGACCAGGCTGCCGGCACCGGGTGCGCTGCCCTCGCTGAGGATGCTGTCCGGCGCGGTGGGCTGGCCTTGCCGTTCCGGGTCGCGGAATACCAGCCAGCCGTGGCTCCAGTCGCTGTCGCTGCGGCAACTGCCGTCGCCGTCGGACGGGCAGGCGCTGACCGGGACGCCCGAGCTGATGGCGCTGCTGCGGGCCAGGGCAAGGTGTGCGCTCAATTGGTGCGTGGCGGCCGTCAAGCGCTGGTTCGCCAGCAGTTCACGCAAGGCCGGCAGGCCGATGCCGGCGACCAGGCAGATCACCACCATCACGATCATCGCCTCGAGCAATGTGTAGCCTTTGAGCGCAGCGTTCCGCATGTCCGTCGTCTCCCGGTGCGAGGTCGCCAGTCTCGCGGCGGTGCGACAGGGCTTGAATGAGGGGGTTGTGCGTTCCCATGTAGGAAATCTCCCCGGCGCGGGGTCGGTCGACGCTGTCTCCCGCGCTTTCCACCTTGAGGCTTGTGCATGTCCGACCGTTTCCAACTCGTATCGCCGTATTCGCCGGCCGGCGACCAGCCGCAGGCGATCGAGAAGCTGGTGGCCGGCTTCGAGGCCGGGCTGGCCAAGCAGACCCTGCTTGGCGTGACCGGGTCGGGCAAGACCTACACGATCGCCAACGTGGTTCAGGCGATCCAGAAACCGACGTTGGTCATGGCGCCGAACAAGACGCTGGCGGCGCAGTTGTACGGCGAGTTCAAGGCGTTCTTCCCCAACAACGCGGTCGAGTACTTCGTCAGCTACTACGACTACTACCAGCCGGAGGCCTACGTGCCGTCTTCGGACACCTTCATCGAGAAGGACAGTTCGATCAACGAGCACATCGAGCAGATGCGCCTGGCCGCGACCAAGACGTTGCTGTCGCGGCGCGACGCGCTGGTGGTGGCCACGGTCTCGGCGATCTACGGCCTGGGCGCGCCGGAGGACTACCTGTCGCTGCGGCTGATCCTCTCGATTGGCGAGCATGTCGAACAGCGCCAGTTGATCCGCCACCTCACCGATCTGCAGTACATCCGCAACGAGTACGAGCTGCATCGCGGCAGTTTCCGCGTGCGCGGCGAGGTGATCGACGTGTTTCCGGCCGAATCGGACAGTGAAGCGGTGCGCATCGAGCTCTTCGAAGGCGAGGTCGAGCAGATCAGCATGTTCGATCCGCTCACCGGTGAGAGCCTGCGCAAGCTGATGCGGTACACCGTCTATCCCAAGACCCATTACGCCACCACCCGCGAGCGGGTGCTCTCGGCGGTGGACACGATCAAGGCCGAGCTCAAGGTGCGGCTGGAGCAGCTGTACGAGCAGAACAAACTGGTGGAAGCGCAGCGCCTGGAAAGCCGCACGCGGCACGACCTGGAGATGCTCAAGGTCACCGGCGTGTGCAACGGCATCGAGAACTACTCGCGCTTCATGGACGGGCGCAAAGAGGGCGAGCCGCCCTCCACACTGCTCAACTACTTCCCCGAGGCTTGGGGCGTGTTCGTGGACGAGAGCCACGTCGCGGTGCCGCAGA
>JBEVKG010000147.1:0-5128 GCA_040509765.1 Xanthomonas sp. | reverse complement strand
CTGAAGCCGCTCCTACGACCGACACATAAGGGCGCCGGATCGCCGGCGCCCCTGCGCAGGTCGCATCCGCTTACGCGAACGCCTTGCTGCCGCGCATCACCGCCAGCACGTCGTGGCAGGCGCCCATGGTGTGGTAGTCGGTCTTGCCGGCCGGGCTCTTCTCGTCGCTGTAGCTGCGGTTGTCGCGGCTGAGGATGCGGAACCAGGCGCCGTAGCGGTGGTCGACCAAGTGCTCCCAGGAATACGCCCACAACTTGTCGTAGGCGGCGCGATACGTGGCGTCGCCGGTGGCGGCCAGCAGCCGCGCGGCGGCGGCGATGGCTTCGGCCTGCACCCAGAAGTACTTGTCGTCGTCGCAGAAGTAGGTCGGCGCCGCGGCCACGTCGGGCACGCCGACCACCGGCGCCTCCTCGGTGCCGGAGGCGAAGCCGTAGACGATGCCGCCATGCGGCGCGTCCCAGCCGTGCGCCAGCGCGGTATCGAACAGGTGGCGCGCGGTCGGCAGCAGCCACGCCGGCGCGGTGCCGGTGGCCGCCTGCAGGTGCCCGTGCAGCAGCACCAGCAGCTTGGACCACTCGACCTGGTGGCCGGGCTGGAAGCCCCACGGCCGGAACAGGTGCTTGGGGTTGTCGCGGTTGTAGTCCCAGTCCACCTGCCAGTTCGCGTCGTAGTGTTCCCACACCAGGCCGCCGGCCAGTGCCGCCTGGCGGCGGGTGATGTGATCGGCCAGCAGCAGCGCGCGCTGCAGGTAGCGCGGCTGCGCGCTGGCCTCGTAGGCGGCGATCAGCGCTTCGCACAGGTGCATGTTGGCGTTCTGGCCGCGATAGCTGGAGAACGTCCATTCCGGGGTCGCTTCGTCGCGGTACAGGCCGGCGGCGGCATCCCAGTAGCGGGTTTCCAGCAGTTGCCAGGTCTCGTCCATCCACGCGTCGGTGTCCAGGCCGGCCTTCTTCGCGGTGGCATAGGCCAGCAGCACGAAGGCGGCGCCGTAGGCGTGCTGGGTGCGGTCTTCGGCCACGCCATCGCGCAGGGTCCACACATAGCCGCCGCTGGCGCTGTCGCGGTGCACCTCGCGCAGGTAACGCAGGCCGTGGCGCGCGGCGTCCAGGTACTCGGCGGCCAGCGCCGAGTCGGCGAACTCGATCGCCGCCATCGCGTAGTTGAAGACGAAGCGGGTGCTGCTGACCAGGTGGCGATGGCCGGCGTCGTACACGCTGCCGTCGTCGCGGAAATAGTGGAAGAAGCCGCCCGCCGGGTCGATCGCGCGCGGGTGGTAGAAGGCCATGGTGTCGGCGATGTGCGCCCGCAGGACGGCGGCGTCGGCGAAGTCGGGCAGAGGCGTGGCAGGCAGATTCATGCGGTTGGCTGACGAGCTGGGTGAGGGAGGGGAAGACGGCGAGGCACGGCGGCGTGCGGGCCGCCGCCGTGCCGGGAACGGATCGGCGGATCAGTGCATCACGCGCGCGGTGGGCGCAGTGCCGGGCGCGGCCGCCGCCAGCTCGGGCGACAGGCGCGCGCCGCGCAGGCCGTACCAGACGATGTAGGCATAGCACAGCAACGGGATCACGAAGGCGTGCTGGATGCCGATGGCGTCGGCCAGCGCGCCCTGCGCCAGCGGCACGATGGCGCCGCCGACGATGCCCATGATCAGCAGGCTGGAGGCCTTGCTGGTGAGCACGCCCAGGCGCTCGATGGCCACGGTGAAGATGGTCGGGAACATGATCGAGTTGAACAGGCCGATGGCGATCACGCTCCACATCGCCACATGGCCGGTGCTGAGCATGGTGGCGATCAGCAGCAGCGAGGCGATGCCGGCGAAGGTCGCCAGCAGCTTGCGGGCCGGGACGAACTGCAGCAGCGCCGCGCCGGCGAAGCGGCCGACCATCGCGCCACCCCAGTAGAACGGCAGGTAGCCGCTGGCGTCGGCTTCGGTCAGGCCGCCGGTGGTGGGGCCGGAGATGTAGTTGATCAGGAAGCTGCCGATCGATACCTCCGCGCCCACGTACATGAAGATCGCCACCACGCCCCACAGCAGGTGCGGGTGGCGCAGCGCGTCGGCGAAGCGGTGATGCGATTCGGTGCCGGCGGCGTTGCCCTCGCGCAGCGACGGCACCCGCATCACCAGCACGAACACCGCCAGCAACAGCAGGCCGCCGGCCAGCATCAGGTAGGGGATCTCCACCGAGCGCGCCTGCTCGATCCGGTAGGCGGACAACTGGTCAGGATTCATCGCCGCCAGCTGGTCGGCACCGAGCACCGCGCCGGCCAGGATCAGCGGGCCGATCAGCCACGGGAACACGGTGGTGCCCAGCGAGTTCAGCGCCTGCGCGAAGTTGAGCCGGCTCGGCGCCTTCTCCGGTGCGCCGATCAGGCTGATGTACGGGTTGGCCGCCACCTGCAGCAGGGTGATGCCGCTGGCCAGCACGAACAGCGCGGTCAGGAACAGCGGGTAGGAGGGCAGGCGCGCGGCCGGGTAGAACATCGCCGCGCCGACCGCCGCCACCACCAGGCCGATGACGATGCTGGCCTTGTAGCCGACCCGCGACACCACCGCGCCGGCCGGCACCGACATCAGGAAGTACGCGCCGAAGAAGGTGAACTGGATCAGCATCGACTGCGCGTAGTTCATCTGGAACACGGCTTTCAGATGCGGGATCAACACGTCGTTGAGGCTGGTCAGGCCGCCCCAGGTGAAGAAGATCATGCTGACCACCGCGATGGCGGCGGTGTTGGACAGCGGGCGACGGCTCATGCAGCGACTCCGGGAACGGGCGAGAGGGCGATCCGGCTGCTGGCGCGCAGGCACAGCCGGGCGGGGGCGATGGTAAGCGCAGGCAGCGCCTGGCGGTGGCGTAGCGCGTCCAGCACCAGGCGCGCGGCCTGCATGCCGCGCTCGCGCGGGGCGACGGCGACGGTGGACAGCGGCGGGGTGGCGACGGCGGCTTCGGGAATGTCGTCGAAGCCGATCAGCGCGTAGTCGCGGCCGGCGACGCGGCCGCGTTCGGCCAGGCCGCTGGCCAGGCCCAGCGCGACCACGTCGTTGTAGCAGACCAGCGCGGTCGGCAGCGGGTCGCGCGCGCACAGCGCGCCGGCCTGGCGCGCGGCTTCCAGCCGGGTCGGCGCGCATTCGATCAGCCACGCCGGATCCACCGCGACGCCGGCGGCGGCCAGCGCCTCGCGGTAGCCGGCGCGGCGCTCGGCGCAGGAACTGGACTGGCGGTGGCCGCCGAAGAAGGCGATGGCGCGGTGGCCCTGGGCCAGCAGGTGTTCGGTGGCCAGGCGCGCGCCGCGGCGGTTGTCCAGCGCCAGCAGCGGCCAGTCGCCGTCCAGCGCGCGGTTGAACAGCAGCACCGGCAGGCGCGGCCCCAGCAACTGGCGCAGCCGCGTCGCGTCGGTGTTCTCGGTGGGCGAGAGGATCAGCGCCGCCGGGTGGTGCTCGATCAGCGAGGCCAGCACGGTCTGCTGGCGCTCCGGCGACTCGCCGGTGCTGCCCATCAGCATCACGTAGCCGGCCTCGGCCAGCGCCGCATCCACGCCGCCGGCGAACTCGGCGAAGAACGGATTGGCCAGGTCGTTGACCACCAGCGCCACCGCATTGGACGCGCGGCCGCGCAGGCTGGCCGCACCGCGGTGGTAGACGTAGCCCTGGCGGGCGATCTCCGCCGCCACCCGCGCGCGCGTGTCCGCGTGCACCAGCGGGCTGTTGCGCAGCACCAGCGACACGGTCGCCCGCGACACGCCGCAGGCGGCGGCGATGTCGGACACGGTGACGCGTTTGTCGGGCGGAGACGGCGCCACGGCGGATTAGACCGGTTCAAAAAGGTCGCTCATCCTGCGCTGTCGTGATCCGAACCGCATTTTGCAGTGCAGCAAGGCATTGCCGGGGCTTTGTGCTATCCGTTTGGATCGATTCGATATGGGGAGCCTGCCATGCGCAGCTCGAGGATGCTGGGCGGCGCGGCCGCACTGCTGCTGGCCGCGCTGTGGCCGACCGCACCCGCCGTCGCTGCAGCCGGCGCCACGGCCGGCGAGCGCGCGGTGGCGGCGGTGGATCCCTTCATCGGCACCGGCGGCGAGGGTCACACCTACCCCGGCGCCACGGTGCCGTTCGGCATGGTCCAGCTGAGTCCGGACACGCGCATCCAGCCGCGCAAGGACGCCTATGGCTGGGCCGCCGGCTACCGCTACGACGACCGCAGCCTGGTCGGTTTCTCGCACACGCACTTCTCCGGCACCGGCCACTCCGATCTCGGCGACGTGCTGCTGATGCCGATCAGCGGCGCGGTGCGCCTGGAACGCGGCGACCCGGACATACCCGGCAGCGGCTACAGCGCGCGCTTCCGCCACGACGACGAGCGCGCCGAGCCGGGTTACTACGCGGTGACCCTGGACGATTACAAGGTGCGCGCCGAGCTCACCGCCAGCGCCCGCGTCGGCGTGCACCGCTACAGCTACCCGGCCGGCCAGCCGGCGCACGTGCTGCTGGACCTGCGCACCAGCCTGTACGACTACCCGGGCAAGATCAGCTGGTCGCGGCTGCGCCTGCGCGCCGACGGCACCGTCACCGGCTTCCGCGAGACCCGCGGCTGGGCGCCGGGGCGGCAGCTGTACTTCGCCTTGCGCTTCTCGCAGCCGCTACGCGGCCACGCCTTCCACAACACCGAGCAGGACATCCCCTACAAGGGCTTCCCGCCGCCGGGCGACAACGACCCCACCCAGCGCGCGCAGATCGAAGGCCGGCAACTGGTGGGCTCGTTCGACTTCGGCGACGCCCTGCGTGGGCCGCTGCTGGTCAAGGTGGCGATCTCGCCGGTCAGCGAGGACAGCGCCATCGCCAATCTCGACGCCGAAGTGCCGGGCTGGGATTTCGACGGCGTACGCCGCGCCGCACGCGCGCAATGGGCGCAGGCGCTGGGCGCGGTGGAGGTGGACGCGCCGGCAGCCCAGCGCACCCAGTTCTACACCGCGCTGTACCACAGCCTGCTCGGCCCGACCCTGTTCATGGACAGCGACGGCCGCTACCGCGGGCCGGACAACGCCGTGCACCAGGCGCAGGGCTACACCCACTATTCGACCTTCTCGCTGTGGGACACCTACCGTGCGCTGCATCCGCTGCTGACCCTGGTGC